>CAMPGT010000017.1 GCA_946885665.1 uncultured Chitinophagaceae bacterium
AATGTAATAGACCTGGCGAATATTGATTCGTGTTCGTTCATCGCGACGGATGACTTAGGGATGTTGTATTCTGATGGGTCTTTTGAGGTGTTGGGGAGGAGGGATAGCAGTGATGTGAGGGGGTGTGGGCTGATGTATGTGTGAGGGGGCAAAGGGAAAAGGTGAAAGGTTTTTTATTAAGTGTTTAATTATTTTAAAACACTTCTCCCTTGATTTTTTAAAAAATTTCTTCGTGCAACTGGCGCCCGGGCAGTCCAAAAAACCAATCTAAAAAAAATCAATCTAAAAAAGAATCCAATTTAAAAGAAGCACCCCAATCAACCCAACAACCCCCACAATCGTCTCCATCACCGACCACGACCGGATGGTATCCTTAATACTGAGGTTAAAATATTCCTTAAACATCCAGAAACCCGAATCATTCACATGAGAAAATAATAAACTACCCGCGCCAATAGACAACACCATCAGGTTAGGATCCACACTCGACCCCGCCATCAATGGCGCAATAATCCCCGCAGTAGTCAAGCCCGCGATGGTAGCGGAACCCAGGCTAATGCGAATCACACCCGCGATGATCCATCCCAGCACCAGCGGATGCACATCGAGGTGCATCAACATAGCACCGATCTCCGTGCTCACCCCACTGTCCTGAAACACCTGTTTCAACGCGCCCGCGCCGCCAATAATCAGGAGGATAACAGCAATATCCGTTACTGAATCCGCATAAAGCTTCATGATCTTGCTCATGCTGATGCCCTGCCTGATGCCCAGCGTATACGTTGCACCCAACAGCGACAGCAACATCACGATAACAGGATCACCGAAAAAACTGATGTACTTTAATGCCGTCGCATCTGTTGTGCTGAACGACAGTATTGTTGTGGCAATCAACAATATTACCGGGAACAGAGATGTGATGAAACTGTTGAAGCCGCCAGGCAATTTATCATCTGCAACGTCTTTCGGCTGAAATGTTTTGAGAGGAACCGATTTAATATTGCGCAGGGTGGTGGCGAACAGCGGGCCGGCAATCAGTATCGCCGGTATTGCGATCATAATGCCGTACAGCAACGTCACACCCATATTTGCATCGAACTGTTCCACCAGGGCGGCAGGGGAGGGATGCGGCGGCAAAAATCCATGGGTAACCGACATAGACGCCAGCATCGGCAAACCGATGTACACGGCAGGCAGCTTGTATTGGTACACCACCGAAAAGATGAGCGGCACCAGCAGTACAAATCCCACATTGTAAAACAACGGGATGCCCACGATGAACCCCGTGATCATCAGTGCCCACTGGATGTATTTCCTGCCGAAAACTTTTACGAGCACCGATGTGATCTTCTCTGCCGCACCGCATTCGGCCACCAGCTTACCCAGCATAGCGCCGAGGCAGATGATGATCACCAGCGATCCGAGCGTGTCGCCAATACCCTTCTGGATCGACTGACTGACATCCGACAGCGGGATGCCCAATGCGAGGCCGGTAACGATGGAGACGATGAGAAATGCGATGAAGGCGTTCATCTTTCCCCACGTGATCAGGAGGATGAGCGCGATGATACAGCCAAGGATAATAAGCAGCGTCATATTTTTATCTGAATTGTATTGCCCTTACCGGTTGGATCCTTTTGACTACCAATGTCGGTATGAGCAGTACAAGGAAACAGATGAGGAACGTGAAAATATTGACCAGCAAAATCTGCCACCAAACGATATCCACTGCTGCCTGCGAAATATAATACGACTCTTCGGGCAGTTTGATGAAGCCAAATTTATCCTGCAGCCAGCACACTAGCAGACCGAGGATATTTCCGCCCAGCAAACCGGTAATGCTGATGATTGAACCATGTAATAAAAAGATCTTCTGTATTGTGAAATTCCTTGCGCCGAGCGCTTTCAGTATGCCTACCATCCTGGTTCTTTCCAGCACCAGTATCAACAGGCATGTGATGAGGTTAAGCGTTGCAATGATCACCATGATGATGAGGACGATTGCAATGGTTTTGTTTTGAAGATACAACCAGTCGAATATATTTGGAAATATTTCACGGATGGTGCTGCTCCTGAATTCCATCGGTATCTTGTACATGATGTCTTCGCTGATGCGGTCCATGTCGTTATAATCGTTCAAAAAAACTTCATATCCGCCCACCTCATTAGCCGTCCAGTTATTGAGCCGTTGTATCAGCCGCAGGTCGCCGAGCGCAATCAGCTTGTCGTATTCTTCAATGCCAGTTTTGAAGATGCCTGCTATGGTGAGCTTGCGCGGCCGTGGCGACGCGCCGCCCGACTGGATAAAGTAGATGAGCAGGTTATCGCCTACTTTCAGGTTCAACGTTTTCGCCATGGCCTCCGACAGGTTGATCTCGTTGCTGTACGATGAGTCGGAAAAATCGATCCAGCGGCCACTGACAAGAATCTTGTCGAGGTTGCGGAAATCATAGTTTGCCTCCACGCCCTTGAAAAGCGCGCCCTCGATATTCTCTGATGTTTTGAGGATGGCATTTTTGGTGGCGTATGCCTGGATGGTCCTGATCTCCGGGGTGGTTGTAATGAGCCGTGTTACCGAATCATTACGAGGGATCGGCGTTTCCTCGGCGATGGAAATGCGAGAGGTTTCATAGTTGTGGATGCGGATGTGCCCCCAGAAACTGAACACCTTTTCGCTGATGGTATTTTGAAATCCTTCAGCAAAAGCGAGCGTGATGATCATCACCATCACGCTGATGACGGTGGCCGTTACGGATAATCTGATAACAAAGCGCGAAAATGAACGCTGTTGGTTGAATGCAATTCGTTTGGCGATAAAGCCGGAAATATTCAATCGGCACAATTTTAGATTCCAAAAATAGCCGCTTTTGTGTTATTTTGATGCCTATGTTCAGGATGAAGATTTTTGCCTTCTTTTTTTTAATATCTCTAACGTCTGCGTTTTCACAGATCCCTGAAGCCTGCTATTCGCCAAATATCAGGTCGGCGCAACTTTATCCGTCGGGCAATCAACTGGGATACCCGGTGATCCGCCTCGGCGCCGTGGGGCAAATGGAACTCCACTTCGATGTATTGGGCGGAGACGTTGCCAACTATTCCTACACGTTCCAATTGTGCAATGCCGACTGGACGCCGGCAATGCTCAGCCATTTCGATTTTATCAAAGGTTTTTCGCAGGCGAGGATCACGGACTATCGTATTTCTTCGGTTGCCTATACCCGTTACACGCACTACAGGGCCGTGCTGCCCGAGCGCAACTGCGTTCCCTCGCGGTCGGGGAATTACATCCTGAAGGTGTTTCTCGATGGCGACACCTCCAACCTGGTGTTCACAAAGCGTATGCTCGTGGTGGAAGATAAATCCACCATCGCCGCACAGATCCAGCAGCCCTACAATGGGCAGTTGTTTCATACGCACCAGAAAGTGCAGTTCAAAGTGAGCCTTAATGAAAGGGTGGATGTGGTCAATGCACAGCAGCAGATAAAAGTGGCCATATTGCAGAACAACCGCTGGGACAATGCCGTTACAGGTATCCGGCCCACATTTTTTTCAAGAAACGTGCTGGAATACAATACTGAGAATGATGCCGTGTTTGCTGCCGGAAAAGAATGGCGATGGCTCGAAATCCGAAGCTTTTGGCTGAGAAGCGTCCGCGTTGCTGCTATCCAATCGACCGCGACCGCTACAACGATAACCGTGAAACCCGATGGCACGCGCAGCGGGCAGCGTTTCAATTTTTACCGCGACGCGAATGGAAGGTACTACCTCCAGCCCACCGAAAGCATCAATCCGCTTTGGCAATCGGATTATGCAACGGTGCTCTTCACTTACGTTCCCGAAGGCAACAGGCCCTATCCGGGCAAGGATATTTTTCTTTTTGGCCAATTGAGCAATTATAATCTTGACGATACTGCGAAGATGAAATACAACGCGGAAAAAGGCGTGTATGAAACATCCCTGCTGCTGAAGCAGGGTTACTATGATTACATGTACGTAACAAAGGACCATGACGATCCCCGCCACATGGCAAGTTTTTCGGAAACGGAGGGTGACCTCTGGGAGACTGAGAATGAATACAGCATCCTCGTTTATTACCGGCCACTCGGCGGCAGGGCCGATGAGCTTATCGGCTATTCAAGAATAAATTCAGTAAAGCCACGCTAAATTGCGTAAGAACTTAACTGTTTTATGGCTAATATTGCCATCTATTAAATTTTTGCATTAAGATGAAGTTGATACGTTTCGGAGAGCCAGGTGCCGAAAAGCCAGGCGTTATTATTAATGAAAAAAGATATGATGTATCTGAATACATCAGCGAATACAACGAACAGTTTTTTGGCGGCAATGGCATCGAGCGGCTCGCAAAATGGGTGTCCGACAATCACAATAATCTGAAACCCGTTGATGACAACATACGGCTCGGAGCGCCGCTTGCACGGCCATCAAAGGTCATTTGCATCGGACTCAATTATGTTGACCACGCCAAAGAAACCGGTGCCACCGCTCCGCAGGAACCGATATTATTTTTTAAATCTTCCTCAGCCGTCGTTGGCCCGAATGATGACCTGGTGATACCGAAAGGCAGCGAGAAGACGGATTGGGAAGTGGAACTTGCGGTGATCATCGGCAAAAAGGCAAGCTATGTGGCGGAGGAAAATGCGAATGCCTACATCGCCGGCTATTGCCTGCATAATGATTACAGCGAAAGAACATTCCAGCTCGAAAGGGGAGGTCAGTGGGTGAAGGGAAAAAGCTGCGATACCTTTGCGCCGCTCGGACCGTTCATTACCCTGAGAAAAGATGTCGAGAATATCGACAATCTTCGTTTATGGCTTACCGTGAATGGGAAAATGATGCAGGATGGAAATACCAGCAACCTTATCTTCAAAATCCCCTTTCTTGTTCATTACATCAGCCAGTTTATGACGCTGTTGCCGGGAGATGTTATTTCAACGGGTACACCGCACGGCGTGGCCATGGGTATGAAGCCGCAGCCCGTCTACCTTAAGCCGGGGGATGTGGTGGAGCTGGGGATTGACGGAATGGGAACTTCCAGGCAGGTGGCGAAAGTGTTTGAATAAACTTAAAACTTAAAAGTTAAAAGTAGAATACATTTATTCTATACTCAATTTGAGATATTTATTTTATGGCAGTATAAGACCAGATTTCTTTTGATTTCTAAAAACCAAATGCCTTCAGTTTTAACTTTAACTTTTCAGTTTTAACTTATAACAGCTCATCAATCTTCTTCGCCAGTTTCCTGTCTTTCTCCGTAACAGTATCTCCCGCATCGTGTGTACTTAACCAAAACTCCACGCGGTTCCACACATTCTTCCACTCCGGATGGTGATTCATTGTCTCGGCCGCAAGCGCCACCCGCGTCATAAAACCAAACGCTTCCGAAAAATCGGCGAACTCAAATTTTTTGTACAGTTTGTTGTCTTTTTCTTCCCACATAAAATGACGATTTAACTCTAAAATTAAAAATCCCCTATCTTACAATTCTTTTTTTTCAGTAAACCAAGTCTCTGCCTGCTATGAAATTGCTGATTTCGATTGCTGTGGCGATTATCGCCCTGTTTATCTTTTCCCTGACCTTCCGATCCGAAAAAACTCCCAGGATACTCGTCTTCTCCAAAACACTCGGGTGGCACCATACCTGCATCCCCGACGGCATAAAAGCCATGGTGAAGATAGGGCAGGACGAAGATTACGCCATCGACACCACCGTAGATGCATCTTATTTTAATGACGATAGCCTTAAGAATTATGATGCTGTAGTCTTCCTGTGCACCACCGGTAACGTGCTCGACGCCGAACAGCAAGCCGCTTTTGAGCGCTACATCCAGGCGGGCGGCGGCTACCTCGGCATACATTCCGCTGCCGACACCGAATACGACTGGCCCTGGTACGGCCAACTGGTGGGCGCCTATTTCGAGAGCCATCCCAATAATTCCAACGTGAGGGAAGCCGTTATCGATGTGACCGATAAAAGTCATCCGGCATCATCCATGCTGCCCGACAGGTGGAAACGCACCGACGAATGGTACAATTACAAATCCATCTACCCCGGCATAAAAGTGCTGGCCACACTCGACGAAAACACTTACGAAGGAGGCACCAACGGTGCTTTCCATCCCATCACCTGGTACCACGAGTTCGACGGCGGCAGGGCGTTCTACACCGGTCTCGGACACACGGAAGCATCTTACACCGAACCGCTTTTCATTGAACATCTTAAAGGAGGCCTCAGTTATGTTTTGGCTACCGAGTCGCTTGACTACGACAAATCCTATTCAGTAGTCATGCCCGACCAGAACCGTTTCGTCAAAACGACACTTGTTGAAGGCCTTGCATCACCCATGACACTGGCGGTAGCTCCGGATGGCAGAATTTTTTTCAGTGAGCTGCTCGGCAAGTTTTCCATGTACGACCCCGCCACGAAAAAAGCAAAGCTCGTTCATAATTTTCCCGTCACCCACCTCGGCGGTACCGGACTGATCGGTGTAACGCTCGACCCGAAATTCAAAAGCAACAACTGGATATACCTGTATTATGCGCCTCCGGGATTAACGGAAGACAACCTTCACTTCAACCTGTCGCGGTTCACGCTCAATGGCTCGTCGCTCGATCTGAAATCCGAAAAGGTACTGTTGACGGTGCCCGTGCAAAAAAACAGCGGCTCACATCATGGCGGTTCGTTCGACTGGGACAAAGACGGTAATTTGTACCTCTCAACCGGCGACGGCACCAGCCCGTTCCCTTCGGATGGCTATGCGCCGCTTGATGAACGCCCGGGTAAAGAGCATTTCAGCCTCGACGCGCAACGAAGCGCAGGCAATACAAACGACTTAAAAGGAAAAATACTGAGGATACATCCCGAAACCGATGGCAGCTACACCATTCCCAACGGTAACTTATTTGCGAAAGGAACAGCCAAAACGCGGCCGGAAATTTATGCAATGGGTACCAGAAACCCCTACCGCATAGCCGTTAACCCGCGCACGTCAACCGTCTATTGGGGAGATATCGGCCCCGACGCAGGAGAAGATTCGGACAGGGGACCGCGCGGTTACGATGAATTCAACCAGGCAAAAAAGCCGGGCAACTTTGGGTGGCCCTACTTTGTTGGCGACAACCGCGCCTACACCCAATGGGATTTTGATAAGGATACCGTCGCTGGAGGAAAGTTTGATCCCTCGGCTCCCGTCAACCATTCGAAAAACAATACCGGCCTCACCCAACTGCCGCCGGCACAGCCGCCGATGATCGCCTATCCTTACGTTGCATCAGAAAAGTTTCCGGAGCTTGGCCTGGGTGGCCGCTGTGCCATTGGCGGAGATTTTTATACCTATAACGCCAGTGCATCGTCGCCGAATAAGTTTCCCGAATACTACGACGGTACACTGTTCGTTGCCGACTGGATGCGCAACTGGGTATTCAGCCTGCGTTTTGATAAAGATGAGAATTACCTGCGTGATGAACAGTTCATGGCATCGAAAGGAGATTTCAGGAGGCCGATAGATATGGAATTTGGCAATGACGGCCTGCTGTACATGCTGGAATATGGTTCGGTGTACGGTGCAGACAACGATGACTCGCGCCTCGTTCGCGTAGAATATTTTACCGGCAACCGCGTGCCGCTAGCCAGGGCAGCGATTGTTGACACCGTACTCGTGGATTCATTTCGCCGTACGCGTTTTTTAACAAGTGAAGCCAACAGGGCGCCTGTCTTGAATACCATCGCCGGTACGGCGCCACTCACTGTAAGTTTTACCAGCAGGGGCACCGTTGACCTCGATGATAACGACACCCTGGCGTACAAGTGGTTGTTCGATGGTAAAACCGTGGGCGGCACAACACGAAATGCGAAATACACCTACACAAAACCCGGCACCTATCAGGCGATACTGAACGTTACAGACAGGTCGGGATTATCGGCAACCGATACGGTAACGGTGAACGTGGGCAATGCGCCACCAAAGGTGACGATCACCAGTGCATCCAATAAATCATTTTCGTCCGACAATAAAGTGTTTAAATATTCAGTGAAGGTGACCGACGATGAAGATGGAAAAGTCAATCCATCAGCCATCAAAGTGTATTACGTTTATAATCCTTACCCGGCAAAAACCAGTGGTCCCGTTGACGAGGTTTCGATAACACAAACGGATTACGCGGGTAAATCGATCATGGCGAAAAGCGACTGCAAAAGCTGCCATCTCGAAAATGAGAAAGCTGTTGGGCCAAGCTATTTCGCTATTGCCAACAAATACAAAAATCAAAAAGGCGCCATCGACAAGCTTGCCGATAAGATCATCAAAGGCGGCGGTGGCAGTTGGGGAACGCAATATGTGATGAGTGCACATCCGCAACTGACCTTGAAGGATACCAGGGAAATCGTGAAATATATTTTCTCGCTCACAGACAAAAAGAAAAAAGAAACTGTGATACCTGCTTCCGGTCAGCTTACTTTACATTTCAACGAAGATGAGCCGCGCGGTCAGTACACTATTGTGGCCAGTTACACCGACAAGGGCGCAAAAGGATCCGCGCCGTTGAAAAGCACGGATATCGTGACCATCACAAATGCAAAAGTGCAAACGGTATATGCCGATGAACACAACGGCTTCGCGAGGTTTGGTAATAACCTTGCATCGGGCGGCCACAAGGCGTATATCCTTTTAAAGAATATCGATCTCACGGGCATCAAACAGTTCAGTTACCGTTATTCCACCCGCGAATCGAAGGGCGTGATAGAGGTGAGGCTCGATTCACGTGCAGGAGAAGTGGTAAGCACAACACCGTTTACTCCCACTGGTTCCGGCGACACCACGAACATTGTGACCGGCAAGCTCGACAGAGCAGTCAGCGGCAGGCACGACGTTTACTTTTTCGTGATGAAGCACGACAAGCCGTACGATGAAAAAATCGGACTCACGGAAATTATGTTTAAAGAAGACTAACGCATTATCATTTGCCGGAGATAAACTTTTTGAGGTAGGCCGCGGCCTTGCCCAGTTTGCCAACGTTTCCTGAAAGGGTTTCGATTAGCGTGCTGTCGACGTGGTCAATATCTTCCATCTTGACGCCATGCTCCAGTTGTTTCGGATAGACGATCAGGAAACTGTTGCCGCTAAAATATTTGGAAAGATAATTAGGCAGCTTGTTGATAAAGGGATTGAAGGAAACATGTCCCTTTCGCGATGAAATGATGACGAACAGATCATTCGGCTTCAATTCGCGCGAAAGGATGAGGAAATCATCCCAATCCATAAATTTTTTGAATTCGATATTCAGGGATGCCGCTTTTTTCGCCTGGTCCTGCAGTTCCATAGTGGTTGCGGGACTGGCATGAAAAACAACTGAAAGGCCCGCCTCCTTGCAGAGTGTGGCCAATTTCATGAACCAGTGTGCGAAACCGGGTTCAAGCTCCGCCTTGGGCGGCACAGCCACCACCATGCGCTTCAGGGTGTTGACCGGCTGAACCGATTTATAGATGTAGATGGTTTCGTGAGCCCTCCTGATGATCCTTTCTGTAACAGGACCAAGAAAATCGTTTGCCTCGGCTTGCTGGTGCAGGCCGATCAGTACGTCGCTTATTTGCTGTTCCTTTATCGTGTATACGATGCCGTTACTGATGTTCATGTCGAACCTGCTAAGCGGGATCACGTGATTGTCGGTTTCTGCAACGCGCGACAGCGCCTTCTGTATAATTTTCTTGCCGGCGGCATGCAGGTTGCCGTCGTCGTTCTCTTCTGTTACTACATGGAGCAGATGCACGGGTATGCTGCTTCCTTTTGGTTTCAGCATTAAGCCAATATCCACCAGGTCATTTACCGTATCGGGGTAGGCAAGTGAGATCAGTATTTTGCCGGCAGTGTTCTCATCTTCCGGTATTTTGTTTTCCTCGTGGAGGGCAAGCTTGCGCGAAGCGCGTTCTACAATGAACGAGCTAACGGTGCAGGTGATGAGGATCATCAGGATGGAGCCATTCAGCACGTCTTCTCCAAGCAAACGCAGCGGTTCGCCGTTGGGCGCCTCACCAATGATGAGGTTGTAGGCCACGAGTACCACGGCCAGCGTGGCGCCCACCCTGGCGGTGCTCAGGCCGAAGATCATTTGCCTTTCGGTGGCCGAGAGGCGAAATGATTTTTGTGTGATCCAGGCGGCGACGAACTTGGTGATAATGGCCATAATGATCATTACGGCGGCCACTTTAAGCGCGTCGAGACCCTTAAAGATGACGCGGAAGTCAACCAGCATGCCCACGCCTATCAGGAAGAAAGGAATGAAGAACGCATTGCCTACAAAGTCGATGCGGTTCATGAGCGCCGACCTCGAGGGGATGAAGCGGTTGAGTGTGAGGCCGGAAAGGAACGCGCCGATGATCGCTTCGAGGCCTGCCAGTTCTGCGAGGAAGGAGCCGAGAAAAACCAGCGCGAGCACGAAGATGTATTGCGAAACGTTGTCTTCGAATTTTTTAAAGAACCAGCGCGCAATGATGGGGTAACCCAGGAATATGATGCAGCCGAAGACGATGGATGAAATGCCCAACTGTATCCAGAATGCCGCGGAAATGTCGCCGCGTGTCATGCCCACCACTGCTGCCAGCGCAAGGAGGGCGAGAATGTCGGTGATGATGGTTCCGCCGATCGCCATTGTAACGGGCCTGATATTGGAGAGACCGTATTTGCTGGCGATGGGATAGGCCAGCAGTGTATGCGAAGCGAATGTACAGGCCAGCACGATGGAAGAAGGCACATTGAACTTCAAAAAGTAATAGGCAACGAAAAAGCCCGAGACCATCGGCACGATAAAAGTGAGCAGGCCGAATATCAGGCTCTTGACCCTGTTCTTTTTGAATTCGTCGAGATCTATTTCAAGGCCCGCGGTAAACATGATATAGATCAGCCCCACGGTTCCAAACAGCACCATCGAGCTGTCGCGCAGCAGCAGGTTCAAGCCGTATGGGCCGATAATAATGCCGGCGAGAATAAGGCCGATGATGTGCGGCATTTTTATCTTGTTAAACACGATGGGTGCAAACAGGATGATAAAGAGCACCAGTGAGAATATGATCACAGGGTTCTTCAGCGGCAGTGAAAGATCCCGGATATTCAACAGGATTATATTGAAAATAAAATCGGTCATTAGCGTTGTTTGTTCATTTGAAGCGCATATACGATTTTACAATTATCGTCGCGGATAATTTCGCGTTGCCCTTCAATGGTTTTGTCATTAATTACCTGGAGGCGCACCACCATCCTCGTGTCGTAAACGAGGGAATCGCGGTGTTCGATCAGTTCGATATTGCGACCCTTGTATAGACCGCTGTACGTACGCACAAGGCTTCCGCCGTCGCTGGCTTTCGCTACAATGTGGTTGCCGTCATATAACAAGGTCCATTGCTCCGTTTTAACATCACCGATCGCGGAGCCGGGGCAGGTGGTTTCTGTGCAGGTCATTTTTACGGCCCAGTTGCCGATAATGGTAGAGTCGATGATAACGGAATCTGTGAGCGGGCCGTTCGCCGCTGCGGAATCCCTGGCGAGTATGCTGTCTATCCTTTTTAATTTTTCGTTCAGCTCCTGTTCACGGAACTCCAGCGTCTTTTCTTTGAGCAGCAGTTCCTGTTCTTTTTCGTTCACCTCCCTCTCTCTTTGTGCCAACTGTTTTTCACGTTGCCTGCTCTTGCAGGAGGCAATTAAAAAAAGGAACAGAATCGATAGTAACAATACCCGCTTCATGCACAAGTTTTTTAAAGCGGTCAAATTAACGAAAATGGTATTGCCTTTGCATAAAAAATAAAAAACATTCCATGCCTGAATTGCCGGATCTGCAGGTTTTCAGCAAAAATTTGCAAAAAGAATTAAAAGGAAAGAAGCTTGAGAAGATCACTGTACGCGCAGGTGCAAACGTAAATGTGTCGTCGGCGCAATTGAAGAAGAAGGTGGAAAGGGAGACTGTGAAAACCGTTTACCGCGAAGGGAAGGAATTGCGAATGGCTTTCCGCAACGGCACGGTGCTTGGCCTGCACATGATGCTGCATGGGAAGTTGGTGTGGTATGATGAAGAGCCGCCTAAATATTCGCTCGTGGAGATGGCGTTCGAGAAAGATGTTCACCTGGCGCTTACTGATTTTCAGCGGCAGGCGCGGTTAACGGTTGATCCCGAAGCGCCGGCAGCGCCCGATGCATTAGGAGATGAAGTAAATTTGTCTTTTTGGAAGAAGGCGTTGCAGACGAAGGCGAAGATTAAAAATTTGCTGCTGGACCAGAAGGTGATTCGGGGTATTGGCAATGCCTATGCAGACGAAATTTTGTGGGAGGCGAAGATTTCTCCGTTTTCGGTGAGTGCGAATATTCCGCCGGCGAAAGTATCCAAGCTGGTGAAGGCGGTCAGGAAAGTGCTGAAGAATGCCGAGAAGAAAATAGCGAAGGCGGAGCCCGATATTATTGGAGGCGAGATCAGGGATTTTTTGGTGATCCATAATGCGCATAAGAAGAAAAGCCCAACCGGCGCCGCGATCAGGGTTTCGGCTTCAGGGGGAAGAAAAACGTATTATACCGGCGAGCAGGAGGAGTTTTGACGGCAATCGGCAATTGCAATCGGCAAATGTTTTCCCCGTTGGCAGGTCCACCCCCGGCGCTTCGCGCCACCCCCGCCAGCGGGGGATAGCAAATCGCCGCAGGCGTGAACTCTGCAAGCCGCGAAGCAACGGTTCCCCTCGGCGAGGGATAACCGAACGCAAGGTGAAACATATCCCCGCTGGCGAGGGATAGCCGAACGCAAAGTGAAACATATCCCCCGCTGGCGGGGGTGGCGCGAAGCGCCGGGGGTGGACCGCAAACAGCAATAGCGAAATGCAAACCGAAATCAACAGATCATCCAACTACTACGTCGCGGAAAACTCCATCGTAAGAAAAATATGGGGAACCGCCGACACGATCCTCCTGATATTCGGCGGCGCCGCCGCCGAATTCGCACTCAACAAATCCGTCGACTGGCTCTACTACACCGGCCGCCTGCCCGCCGACCCGCTCGGCCGCCTCTTTACCACGGTAGACTATGCCCGCGAAATTATCTTCTCTTCCACAGACGAAGCCAACACGGCAATAGACCGAATCAACTCCATCCACTCACATCTCGAAAATGCGCGTGGTTTTGAAATACCCGATTCAGCCTACCGCGACGTACTTTTTATGCTTATCCATTATTCCATCAGCTCGTTCGAAGTGCTCGAAAGAAAACTCACCGCCGAAGAAAAGGAAGACGTTGTCGAAGTGTTCCTGCGCGTGGGACACCGCATGAACATTCCCGATCTTCCCTCCGATTACCTCTCCTGGCAAAAAATGTATGAGCGCCACCAGTTGCAAGACCTCCGCCGCAGCGAATTCACCGTCGACCTATTCAGGCAATACAGGAAGCATCTGGGCCCGGTGAGGTATTTTATCCTCAAAGAGTCGCAAAAGCTGGTCGCCAGCAAAAGAGTAAGACGGCTGCTGCACTACAATGACCCCCTGCTCATCCGGCCAGTCATCGCGACGTACCGGCTCTCGCGGGTCGTTGGGGTCGACAAGTTGCTGAAAGCAATGCTCCTGCCTCCGGCATACAAACAGAGAATCAGTATGTTAGACCGCCACCAACAGTAGAGGATGGATATTCGGTCAATAATTGGTATTATTGGCTCACTGTTTTATCAAGTTGAGTTGCCATTATGAATAAAAAACACCTCTATGTTTTTTGTGTCGCCGCCTTTTTTTTGATAACGTACCTGAGCTGCGGCAGAATAGATGCTAATGATACGTCTTTTAAACTTCCCGACACTGTCAGCTATAATTTTCACATCAGACCGATACTTTCCGACAAATGCTTTGCGTGTCATGGGCCGGATGCAAAAAAAAGAGAGGCCAGTCTGCGTTTGGATATTGCCGACGCGGCGTATGCACCGCTTAAAGAAACGAAAGGCGCCTTCGCCTTGGTGCCCGGTAAACCCGGCGAATCGGAGCTGTTTAAAAGAGTTACTTCCACGGATCCTCATTACATGATGCCCGTGCCCGATTCACACATCCCTGCACTCACCCCCGACCAGGTGGCGCTATTCAAAAAATGGATAGAGCAGGGGGCGAAATACGAAAGACACTGGGCATTCGCAGCGCCCGTCAAATCACGCGTTCCTGCTTTGAAAGACAACAAATGGTGCAGGAACGAAATCGATTATTTCGTACTGAACCAGTTGAATGAAAAAGGCATGACGCCCAAAGAAGAGGCCGACAAGGAACGTTTGCTGAAAAGGGTGTCTATCGATCTCACTGGTCTGCCTCCCGGCATCGAAATGATGGACGAATTCCTTGCCGATCAATCTCCGGACGCTTATGAAAAAATAGTCGATAAGCTGATGGCGAGCCCCTCGTATGGGGAAAAAATGGCGCTGCATTGGCTCGATGTGGCACGCTATGCCGATTCATATGGCTACCAGGACGACAACATCCGCACGCAATGGCCGTGGCGCGACTGGCTGATTCATGCATTCAACACGAACATGCACTACGACCAGTTCCTCACGTGGCAGATTGCCGGAGACCTTCTGCCGAATCCTACCAAGGAGCAGGTGCTGGCCACTGCTTTCCTGCGTAATCATAAATATACCGAAGAAGGAGGTGTGGTACCCGAGGAATACCGCATCGAATACATCATAGATAAGGTAAAAACATTTGGTAAGGGAATTATGGGCGTGACCATCGAATGTGCGCAGTGCCACGATCATAAATTCGACCCCTTCAGCCAGCGTGACTACTACAAGCTGTTCGCATTCTTCAATACATCCAAAGAAAATGGTTATGAGGGTGACGTTTCCACTTCAACACCCGCAAAAACGCCGTGGCTCACTATTAAGGATGCAGATGTAAACAGCCTCCTGAGCTACATCAATAAAAAAGACACGGGTTCCCTCACGGTATCCGTGATGGGCGAACTCGACACGCTGAGGCACACCTACATTCTCGACCGCGGCGTTTATGACAAGCCCACCGTTGAAGTGAAAGCCGCAGCGCTTCCAGCCATCATGCCTTTTGATTCGGTAAATTTGCCGCGTAACAGGCTTGGTCTTGCTAAATGGACGACTGACAGAAAAAATCCGCTCACCGCCAGGGTTTTCGTTAATCAACTGTGGCAATTATATTTTGGAAGGGGCTTTGTAAAAACAACCGGCGACTTCGGCATGCAGGGAGAACTTCCCTCCAACCCCGCGTTGCTCGACTGGCTCGCAGTGGATTTTATGGAACATGACTGGGATATTAAGCGGCTCATAAAAATGATTGTTACCAGCGCCACTTACAGGCAATCTTCTAAAATAACACAGGAAGATTTGAATACCGATCCCGAAAATATTTACCTCGCAAGAGGTCCGCGCATGCGCATACCTGCCGAACTCGTAAGGGATGTGGTGCTCGCCAGCAGCGGCTTGCTCGTAAATGAGATCGGCGGGCCCAGTGTAAAACCTTACCAGCCGAAAGGGCTTTGGGAAAGTTCAACATCGGGCAGGGGAGTGCTGGCCACCTACATCCAGGATCATGGCGACAGCCTCTACCGCAGGGGAATCTACACGTTTATCAAGCTTACTGTGCCGCCACCATCAATGGCGATCTTCGATGCCAGCAACAGGGATCAATGCGAAGTGAAACGATCGCAGACCAATACACCCCTGCAGGCGTTGGTGATGATGAACGATCCGATGGTGTGGGAGGCATCACGTGTACTCGCGCAAAATCTTCTGAAAGAGAATTCGGATGAGAACAAAAAAATCGAAAAAGCCTTCCGGCTCATTGTATGCAGAAAGCCGTCAAAAAAAGAAATGGACGTGTTAAGCGACTACTATGGAAACGAATTAACACTATTCAGTGATAAAACACTCGATGCAGGGAAAACGCTGACCGTCGGAGAATACCCGTTGGATAAATCGGCGGATAAAAATAAGCTGGCGGCCCTGATGAAGACGATCAGCACGATTTATAATCTTGAAGAAACGATCACCAAGACATAATATATTGTTATGCAAAAAGAAATTCTTGAAAACGGCCTCAACCACAACCGCCGCAAGTTCCTGTCGCGGTTGAGCCTGGGTATCGGCAGCTTTGCACTGGGTTCGTTGCTTATGCCCGACCTTTTTGCCTCGAAAGAGGATGAAGAGATGTTGATGGCGGGACTTCCGCATTTTGCACCCAAAGCAAAACGTATCATTTACCTGTTCCAAAACGGTGCGCCTTCACAACTCGACCTGTTCGATTACAAACCGATGCTGCAGAAGATGCAGGGTGAGGACCTGCCCGCATCCGTACGCATGGGACAGCGTTTAACCGGCATGACCGCCGACCAGAAGAAATTCCCGATGGCGGGTACCGCCTTCAACTTCAGTCAATATGGAGAATCACGTGCATGGATAAGCGAAGTAATGCCTTATACGGCTGGTATTGCTGATGATGTATGTTTCATCAAGAGCATGTACACGGAGGCGATCAACCACGACCCTGCTCTTACTTTTTTCCAGACCGGCGCACAAATCGGGAACCGCCCCAGCATGGGCTCGTGGCTGAGCTACGGGTTGGGAAGTGAAAATAAAAACCTGCCCGCCTTCTGCGTGCTCTTATCAAGAGGCGCAGGTAACGGGCAGGGTGTGTACTCAAAATTGTGGTCGAATGGATTTTTGGATTCCATTCACCAGGGCGTGCAATTCAGCAGCGGTGAAAACCCTGTTTTGTATCTCGCCGATCCTGATGGAATGGGCAAATCAGACAGGAGAAGGATGCTGGATAAACTGGCACAATTGAACCAGATGAATTACGACGAATTTGGTGATCCTGAGATCAGCACCAAGATCCAGCAATACGAAATGGCTTACAGGATGCAGACGGCCGTACCCGAAGTTACCGACATGAGCAGGGAGCCCGAGTCCATCATCAAGATGTATGGCCCTGAATGCCTCGTGCCCGGCACATACGCGGCCAACTGCCTGCTCGCAAGAAAATTATCCGAGAACGGCGTGCGTTTCGTGCAGTTGTATCACCAGGGATGGGATGGCCACGCCAACCTGCCGAACGAATTGAAGGGTCAGTGCAAGGACACCGACCAGGCTTCGGCAGCACTTGTTCGTGATCTCAAGCAAAGAGGACTTCTCGACGAAACGCTCGTTATCTGGGGAGGTGAATTTGGAAGAACAAACTATTGCCAGGGCGAGCTAACCAAAGAAAATTATGGCAGGGACCATCATCCGAGGTGCTTTACCATCTGGATGGCAGGAGGTGGCATAAAACCGGGATTCGTATATGGTGAAACAGATGAGTTCGGTTACAACATCGCGAAGGATCCTGTGCATGTGCACGATTTCCAGGCTACGGTGCTTCACCTGATGGGCCTGAACCACGAGCAGTTAATATATAAACATCTGGGCCGCCGTTACCGGCTGACGGATGTTTCCGGAACAGTTGTAAAAAATATAATCGCATAAACCCGATGAGTGGATCGAAATGGGTGAAAAGTATTGCTGAACATTCGCTTATACCCCTGAACTCCCTACTGCTGTTTTTTCTGATCTTCGAACCAAGGATCGTACTTCCGGGGTGGCTCCAGGTTTTCGGGCGCATGCATCCGCTTGCACTGCATTTTCCTATCGTTCTCGTGCTGCTCTATGCAGTGATGCTTATTTTCTTTCCTTCCAGGCTCAGAAAAGAATATTGGTACGTGTCGGCGGCGAATGCAATCTTGCTGGCGGCCGCGGTTACCGCATCCATCACCGCGCTGATGGGATTTGCGTTGTCGCGCGGCGAAGGGTATGACCCCGACGCACTGGCGCTGCATAAATGGACCGGCGTCTTCATCCCGTTCTTCCTGCATTTTCTCTTCGCCATCAGGAACAAATTACTCGCGAATGTGTTCATCGCGCGGGCACTGGCTTTGGGGATCACCGTACTGATCTCTTTTGCGGGACATCATGGCGCCATTATCACGCACGGCGAAAACTTTATTCTTGCTCCAATAACCCCTGTATTGACGCGAACCGTTCCTCCTTTTGAAGATGCCTATGTGTATGCCGACCTCGTTCAGCCCATTCTCGAAAATAAATGCATGAGCTGCCACAATAGCAAGAAATCGAAAGGAGAGCTCATCATGGACACACGTGAGCTGTTCATGAAGGGCGGAAAGGAAGGCGTGCCGTGGGATACCACGCGAGAGGACCTCGGAATACTGATGGCCAGGATCCACCTGCCGCTGGAGGAAAAAGAGCACATGCCGCCTAAGGGCAAGCCGCAACTTGATGAGGAAGAAAAATTCATCCTGCACGAATGGATCACGCGGGGCGCAAACTTCGAAGGAAAGTTCACCGATCTTTTGCCGAGCGATACATTGTATGCCATCGGAAAAAGCAAGCTCCCGTCGGGGTCGGTGGAGAATTATGACTTTGCTGCGGCCAGCGAGAGCGTTGTTAATGATCTCAATACCAACACGCGGGTTGTTGTGCCGCTGGCACTGGGCTCTCCTGCTTTGTCGGTAACGTTTTATAACAGCTCGAAGTTCACCATACAATCATTGAAGGAACTTGAACCGGTAGCTGATAACATCGTGCAGCTCAACCTGGAAAAGATGAAAGTAAAAGACGAAGATCTTGCTATCATTAGCCACTTTAAAAACCTGCGAAAACTGAATTTGAATTTTACCGAGGTAACAGGGAAAACGCTGGAGCAGTTAAAGCCGCTGGCATTTCTTAAGTCTATTTCTTTAACGGGCTCGCCGGTAGAATATACGGAGATCAGGAAGTTGCACGACTTTCCCAAGCTGAAAGAAGTTTACCTCTGGAGCACGCCGGCTGCATCACAGGATTTTTCGGAGTTGGAGAATAGCAACAAGAATATTAGCTGGTTCACGGGTTTCAATGGCGATTCTGTTGTGCTGCAGCTTACGCCGCCCATCCTGGAGAATGAGGAAGAGATCATTGTCGATCCGATAGCGCTGAAGCTGAAACACTACATCAAGGGAACGGTGATGCGCTACACGCTGAACGGAAAGGAGCCGGACAGCGTCTCGTCGCCGGTTTACAAACCGGGCATTATACTCGACTCTAACGTTACCGTGAAAGCGAAAGCATTCAAGCCGGGATGGATCAGCAGCGACGTAATGGAATATCATTTCTATAAAAGAAAATTTGTTCCCGACAGCATTCAGTTGCTTACCAGTACCAACGATCGCTTTAAAGGCGAAAAGGGCCGCACCATCATCGACGGCGAAAAACTCAGCTTCGACATCAACAGCGGCAAGTGGCTCGGTTTCGACAAGGAACCATTTGAGGCGGTGTTGAGATTTGAGGAACCGGTGAAAACAGACCATGTTACGCTGAGAACTATGAGCGACATTGGCGCCTGGATATTTCCACCAACGAAGATTGAAGTGTGGGGTGGAAATGAGATCAATAAGATGATGCTTCTCACGACTATCACACCCAAACAGCCCGACACCATCGAATCGAGAGAAATTGTTCCTTATGAATGTCGTTTCAGACCGGTATCTGTGAAGTACATGAAACTCGTGGCGAGACCGGTACGGTCAATGCCCCACTGGCATCCCGAAAAGGGCAAGCATGCTTACTTTTTTGTAGATGAGATATTCGTCAACTGAGTCGCGATAACTTTCGTGCACGGAAGATAAATGTAGAATGTGGTGCCCTCGTTTACTTTGCTTTGCACCGTGATGATACCTCCGTGATTCTCCACTATTTTTTTGCACAGCGCCAGTCCGATACCTGTGCCCGGAATGTTGCGGTCGTTGTGAAGCCGCTGAAAGATGGAGAATATCTTATCCTGGAATTTTTGGTCGAAACCGATACCATTGTCGGTGAATTTCAGGAGGAGGTAGTCACCGTTTCTGTTCAGTGAAAGATGTGGCGGAGCGTCCCTGCCGCTCAGGATTCGGCTCGTGATAAAAATCTCCGGCTGCCTGTCGGTAAACTTCAGTGCGTTCGAGATGAGGTTCAGGAACAACTGGTGCAACTGCAACTGGATGCCATAGATCACCGGTAGTTTATCGTGACGAATGATGGCGTGTTTCTCTTCAATTAACAGTTCAAGATCGCCAAATATGCTGTTGAGCACCTCTTCAAGATCCACCTCCACATATTGTTTATCTGTTTTTACGAGCCGGCTGTAGTTGAGTACCGCTTTGATCAATTCGGTCATGCGATGCGCCGACGAGCTTACCTTATTGAGATATTTTTTCAGGTCCTCCTTTTTGTCGAGATTTCTTTCGCTGAGTTCTGAGAATGTTTGAATTTTTCGCAGTGGCTCCTGGAGGTCGTGAGAGGCAACGTACGCAAATTGCTCGAGGTCGCTGTTCGATTTCTCGAGTTCCGCATTTAATTTCTGCAATTCTTCATGTGCCTGCATCATGTCTGTTACATCGTGCGAAACGGTGAGGATGCTATACACTTTGCCTGCGTTATCTTTCAGTGGGATGTAAAAACTTTCATAGTTCCTGTTGGTGATGGGCGAGAGGTAATTGGCATGGCGAACGATCTCTCCCTGCATCGCCAGCCGCAGGTCGTCCAGCATGCCCGATTCAACGATCTGCGGGTATACGTCAACGATAGATTTTTTATACAGTTCATGGCGGCTTTTCCGGTATATTTCTTCGAATTGCCTGTTCATCGCCACATATCGAAGCTCGGTATCGAATACGGCAATCAGGTCAACAGTGGCGTCGAGGATCTTTTCGGTCAGTTCGGTTTGTTGTTTCAGGGCAACGTAGGCATCTTCGAGTTCCTTTGTACGCTCCTTCACTTTCTGCTCGAGGTTCTGGTTGAGGCCGGTGATCTCGGCATTTTGTATCTCGATGCGTGTAAGCATGTGGTTGAAGGCATCGGTGAGGTCGCCGACTTCATCATTGGTTCTCTTGACCGCCCTTACGGCGTAATTGCGTTCATCGGAAATGGTGCGTGCAGTATCCGCAAGTTCGATAAGTGGTTCGGAGATTGACTTTTGCAGTCGTTTTGAAATCAAATAGGCGATGACGAATGAAACAATGATAAAGATGAACGAAATGATGCCATACAGGAAGAACCGTTCATACATTTCGCGGCGGTCGGATTTCAGGTAAATCGTGCCGAGTGTTTGCCCATCAAGCAACACCGGTCCGAATCCTTCGAGGTATGTTTCTGAAAATACATAGCCGAACTTAAAGGGCTTCGATGGAATGTCGTTGACGTTAAGAGTTTCGGGGTATTTGGCAAAAAGATGTCCGCTTGTATCGAACAGGCAGGCGGCCACAATTTGCTTTTCTGCACGCAGGGCGTTGAGGGTTTCGACGGCGTCTCCCTTGCTTTGAAATGCCAGGGCCGCCGTGCTGTTAAGGGCAACGATCCTTCCCAGGGTAGATAAATGCCGGCGCGCCGATTCGCGGGCCGTGATGAACTCGTACACGAAGAATGCAAAACAGGTCATGATAAGCACAACGCCGCTGGTCATCATAATGACCTTCATCAGTTTGGGTTGTATGGGCAATCGCTTGTTCTGCATGAGCTTTGGCTACCGGTAAACTTTTGAGATGCGCAGTAATTTCGAGCTGATGTCTATGTTTGACTCTTTTGCGGCCTGCACGTTGATCTCGAGTCTGACCATATCTTTTTCTTTATAAAACCGGATAATACCACCCATGGAGCAAAAATTGGGATCCTGCCCAACGGTCAGGATTCCCCGGCCTTTTACCGTCTTGAGTATTTCTGCTGTTTTGCCAGGAGTGTTAATAAAAAGTATCTGGCATTTTACCGCGTCCTGGACATTTCTGACCCTTTCCACGTGCATTGGCCGGCCAAGTGCCGTTTCTCCTTTTATGGTTTCATCGATAAACCTCCCGAAGGGATCGTTTCCGTAGATGCCTACGATGAAAGGGTCATAAGGCGTACTGAAAGATTTTGCAGGCCACTCGACAAACTTACTGAAGTTGAAAAGGAAGGCGGCTTTTACCTGGAACTCCGGGGCCCGTTGCGTTGCTGAAAATGCCGGCAGGCATACAAGTAAGATAATTTTTATATAGATGCCGTATATTTTCAAAATATCTTGTGCCTCGCTGTGGGTGCGAAAACCGAGGTTCAATATATAACCTTTTTCGGTAAGCTCAGAGACGCTGTGGCGGCAACAGATCGAGGGACCGATAAGTTATGTAGGAAAAATACAATGATTACAATACTTTTGTTGCCAACCGGTTAGTGCGCAGGAACATAAAAAGCCTTTTTTATAAATAATTTGTAACTTCCTATAGAGACCCGTCGCATTATGGCTCCTGAGATAAACCTATTTTCCGTTCATCCGGATGATCGCCAGATCATCGATAACCTGTCTGCAGGAGCTGTTGTCAGGAGAAAAACGGAAGGCGAGCTGTTCGCGAAATACGCTTATTTCATACAAGAGGGGATAAAAAAATAGTCGCTTCGTGAAGAAGAGGCCTTCGACGCCTATTCGGACACCTTACTCGCTGCCATTGCGTCGATTACAAACGGCGCCTTCGAGAGCAGGTCGTCCATCAAAACCTACATTTATCGTGTATTCAACAACAAATGTGTTGATATCATCCGCAAAAAAACGACCAATAAAAGCAGCGTAAACAGGACGATGGAAATAACCGGAAGCCTGACGCATTTGTCGGATACGGCAAAGTCGATCGTTCAGCAACTGGTGGAAAAATCGGACCTGGAGGACATGAAGAAAAGGCTTGCCACCATCGGTGACTCGTGCAGGTCGCTGCTCACCATGTTTGCAGAGGGGTACAGCGACAGGGAAATTGCGGAGGAGATGAATTATAAAACGCCGGAGGTGGTAAAAACCAGCAGGCTCAGGTGCCTGCAGAAACTAAGGCAATCTTACATGATGAAGGAACAATGACCGACAGCTTACACTATATCGACAGTTATTTCAAAGGAGAATTCGACGCCGACGAGTTGAAGCGCTTCGAGAAGCGTATTGTCGAGGATCCTGTATTCGCCGAAGAGCTGGCATTCTATGTAAGTTCCGTGCAGGTGCTGCGCAACGAGGTGAACGATGCAAAAAAACAGGAGTTCAGGCGCATCTACGACGAGGTAAAAGAACAACCCGCTCCGCGCACCATCCGTCCCTGGTATTATGTTGCAGCGGCGGCAGTAGTTGCGGGATTGGCCATCGGCATCTTTCTTTTCAATTCAAACGGTTCACCCAATACAATCGCAGATAAATATATAAATGACCATTTATCGACGTTAAGCGTGATGATGAGCAGCACGAAAGACAGCATGCAAACTGCCATCAGCCTGTACAATAATGGCGACCTTAACGGATCGCTGAAAATGTTCGAATCGATCGTTCAGTCAAATCCCGCCGAATTCAAGGCAACAGAATACGCGGGAATCGTTTCCCTCAGGTTAAACGATTACGACAAAGCGCTGCATTATTTCACCGACCTGGACGGCGATAAGCGCTTGTATGCCAACCCCGGAAAATTTTACCAGGCCCTAACCTTGTTGAAGAGAAATCTGCCAGGCGATGAAACTAAAGCAAAGACACTGCTCCGGCAAGTAGTGGATGATGGTCTTCAAAACGACCAGGCGGCGAAGGAACTGCTGGATCAGCTTTAAAGCAGTTTAAACAATTTCTCTATATGCAAACATTTCCGAAAGGATTAGGATTGCTGCTGCTCGCAGCTATCCCCGCTCTGATCAGTGGCTGTTGGGGTAAGAACGGCGCACTCGACCAACAAACCGGTAACCAGCGCGACACCATTCATAAATGGGTGAACTGGGTGTCGGTATTCAAACCCGGCACAAACGCCGAGCAAAGACAGGCAGTTTTTAGCAGGCTCCGCAATGAAATCATCTCTGTAAACCGTGAAAAGCAATTGTCGCCAAGGGATTCGATCGTCAACCCTGTAAAATATTACCTGTATCACTACATCGTTGACTCGCTGAAGCTGGACCGCGACTTCGTGATCACTAACATCAGGGAGTACGATTGCAATTGCGACGACTCCCTGCTCTGGAACATCACCGCAGATATTGTTACCGATAGCTCCGGCATTACGGTTCCCAGCCCAAAGCCACCGGCTCCTAAAACAAAAGTGCAGGGCGATCCCTTCGAGGCATTTACCAATAACGACAAGGTAGCTGATCCGAGAAATATTCCCAGCCCGCTGCTCAAAGGATCACGGCTTCGTTTTCCTACTGCGGTGAAAGTTTCTGATGACGCCGTTATCGCCATTATAGACACCGGTATCGACACCGCTTATCTCGATGAAGGAGTAAAGAAAAACATCATCTACGAACGCAAAAAAGGATCCCGTAGGTTCATCACCGGCTTGGATCCTGCTAACTTTTCCGACAACCACGTGATGAGGCACGGCACGGCTGTGGCGTCAATTGCCATGAACGCCTACTTTAAAGAGAGCGGCTCCAAAGAACTGCCGCGTATCCTGGCGCTCAAAGCGCTCGACGACACCGGCAGCGGAACACTGTTCGACTTCATTTGCGCCCTCAGCTATGCAATACAGCAAAAGGCAACAGTGATCAACGCCAGCATGGGCTATTATGGTGAACGTAACGAGGCGCTCGACGCCTACCTGGAAAAGGCGATGCGCGATTCCATACCGCTCGTTGCCGCAGCGGGCAATGATACACTTGAGCACAAATCGCCCGACTGCTTTCACAAGCTCAACGCCAATAATTTGTTGAACACCGGCCACCTGTTCTTCCCCGCCTGTAATGCACTCGATCAACGGAAATTCAACGTGATATCCGTTACAGGTTTCAGCAGCCCGGGCATGCCCTGCTACTACCAGAACTATTCAGAGAATTATGTTACGCTTGGCGTTCTTAATGATCAGCAGGATTCATGCGACTGCTACTACACTGTTCCCTTCATCGACCAAAGAATTCCTGTTTCCGGTTCCTCGTTTGCGACGCCGGTGGTTTCGGGCAAACTGGCTTTCAGGCTGAACCTGGCGGGACGGCGGTTTTTGGTTGATGAGCATCTGGCGGTGATGGGCAGCGTGCTCAATGCGCCCGCAGCCAGCAGTAATGTGACCATGCACAACCGGTACATCAACTTTTAAAAATGCGGCTAAGGGCAAGCATATTGTGTGTTGTAGTATTGGTGGTCGTCTCGTCCGGCTCAAACGGACAATGCCCCGACCGTCTTCGGCTGCAGGCGAGGATCAATGAACTGAAAAATGCTGAGGTTCCGTTTGAGAATCAGTTGAACGAGCTGCTGCCTGCCAGCGAACGCCTGAAGAATTGCCCGGTGAAAGATGATTCCGTCCGGGTGTTCCTGCTCCAGCGCATCGGCGCCCTGCATTACCTGTCCAATAACTTCGGCGATGCGGCAGCGTTCACCGCCTCGTCGATCGATTTACTCAGCAGCCTGACGCCATCATACAGCAATGTGCCGTTGATGATCCGCATGTATCACTACCTGACGATCTTTTACGATTCCCTTCACCGGGTGAGTGATAAAATGATGGCCGTCGACAGTTGCATCCGATGGGCGCTCTCATATAATGCCGTCGACCGCAGCGTGATCTACAATCTTTGGGAAAGAGTGAGCTTCGATTTTGATGTGGGAGATTATGAAAGATGTTTGAACGATGCGGCTACCGGCGAAGCGCTTACCGCCAGATATGTCGATGGAAGCGACAGCATCAGTTTTATGACCAATTTTTTCAGTTTCCGGATCAATGCACTGATCGAACTGGGAAGATTGGAAAAGGCCGAGGAGGAGCTGAATAATAAGATTGCCAATTTTACTGCGAAGGGACTCGCCCGGCTTTGCGGGGCGTTTTACAACCAGTTGTCACATGTTCGCATTAACCAGTCGGCCTACAAAGCTGCCCTGGCCGACCTTCACAAATCGCTCCGGTGCAATGAGCTCAATAACGATCCTTTCGGATGCAAGCAAACCTTGTCGAATATCGGTTATGTGTATTCTTACCACCTGAACGACCAGAAGATGGCGCTGCACTTTTACGGCGAAGCCATGCGGCGCCAAACGGTTAGCGAGCTGGAGCTTGAAATGGATAAATCTGCGAGCGCAAATATTATGAGCAATATTGCCATAGCATATGCGAAGCAGGGAAGGTTCGATTCGTCGTTTCATTTTTTTGAACGTGCATTTACATTTGCCGGCACCCGCGATGAGAACAGCTTCCTCGATCTTCCACAGGATCAGTTTACCGGCAGCCCAAAGATTCAATACATCATCAACCTTATCCGTGATAAAGGCGACGCCTATCTTTACCGGTACCGCGCCCTGCATGATACGGCCTCGTTGAAAGAGGCGATAAGAATATACCGCGTGGCCGACCAGGCGCTGGCAAGGGTAAAGCTTGGCCAGCGCGAGATACAGTCGAAACTGCAGTGGCGAAAAAATGCCCGCACCATCTACGAACATGCGATTGCCGCCAGCATGGAAGCCGGCGATCCCGCGGCCGCGTTCTATTTTTTTGAAAAGAGCAGGGCGGTGCTGCTCAACGACCAGATAATCAGGAACAGCAGGATGGACAGGGAGGAACAGTTGCGGGAGGCGGGCATCAACAGCAGGTTGGCCACGTTGAAATATCAGTTGGGCGATTCCTCGCTTTCCACAGAAAAGATCGTAGAGATCCATCAAACGATCTACACCCTGAGCCGCGAAAGAGACCAGGTGGCGGCATCGAAAAATATTATTGACTGGAAGAATGTTTCCGACCCGGAACACTTTGAATTGCAGGTGATCCAAAAAAAACTGAAGGATGACGGCCGCTCGCTGCTTGAAATATTTTCGGGCGATAGTGCCGTGTACGTTTTCTTCGCAACCGGTGATGCCGTAGCCATGAAGAAAATGAATAAGGAGAAGTACGATGACCTGTCGCGGCGCTTTATGGAATATTTGTCGGATTATTCGAAACTGAATACTCACTTTGCGGCGTTCGCCGAAACTTCTCAGCAATTATACCACGAACTCTTTCATGACCTGCGGCTTCCCGACCAACCACTGATCATTTCACCCGACGGATACTACTTTCCCTTTGAACCACTGGTGGTAAAGATGAATCAGTCGGCGCCGGAATATTTTATTCAATCGCACGCCATAAGCTATTCGTATTCAGCCCGGTTTCTTCTTTATGATTTTGATCGGAAACCTCACGAGCCGGCGTTCCGGTTTCTCGGTGTGGCGCCGGTGGTGTTTCCTTCTTACCTCGGTTTGCCGGGGCTGCCAGGAAGTGATGCCTCTCTGAAACAACTGGCCGGCTTTTTTGATCCTGCCGTTACCCTCATCGGCAAGTCTGCCACGAGGCGTCAGTTTCTCGACAAATATTCCGGCTTCAGCATTGTACAGCTCTACACCCACGCTGCTGAAAAAAGCAGTGCCGGTGATCCGGTAATTTATTTTGCCGATTCGGCCCTGCATCTCTCCGACCTGTTGGCGCTGCAATCGCCCGCCACCCGCATGATTATATTAAATGCCTGCGAAACCGGCCGCGGCAAACTTTATGAAGGGGAAGGAATATTCAGTTTCAACCGCGCCTTTGCCGAAGTGGGCGTTCCCTCAGCAACCGTCAATTTGTGGTCGGTGGATGATCAGTCGTCCTATCAACTATGCGAGCTCTACTATAAATATTTGGCTAAGGGAATGCCATCCGACGTTGCCCTGCAACAAGCGAAAGTTGAATACATCACCCACGCCGGGAAGGAGCGCAGTTTGCCGTTTTATTGGGCGGCGCCGGTGCTGTCGGGGCAGGTACATTCATTTGCCGGCACGCCGGTTACACCGCTGGACAGAGTAATGCTGCTAACGACCATTATCTTATTGGCCGGTGGTATTGTGGTAATTGCCAGGAACTTCAGGCCGGTGTCATACAGGAGCTCCAATATTGTATAATATTCTGCACCGTTTCTTTCCAGTGGGCATACCTCACGGGTTTCTGAAATATTCCCTGCACAGAAAGCGAGTAAGCATGATTGAGCACCTGTGGCGTGCTGCCCGTTGTAAAAAAGACGAATGGCGTTAACCGTAATGTTTCAGAAATACCGGAAAGGAGATTTCTCAATTCAAAGCCGTCCATCTTCGGCATTTTAATGTCGGATACTATGAGGAAAGGATGTACGTCGGATGTGCTGAGG
>CAMPGT010000018.1 GCA_946885665.1 uncultured Chitinophagaceae bacterium
AGTTTTAACCTTTATCTTTTTAAGTTTTTATCACGAAATTGAGGAAGATGAGAGGATACAATTTTTCGAAGTTCGATCCCAGTGCAGAAGGAAAAACAGCTTTTGAACAGTTGCTCGACATCTTCATGCAACTGCTTACCTACACCAACGGCGATGTGGCCGAGGCGCTGAACTGGATGAACCAGCTCGACAAGGAATACCAGGTTACCAACGACGGATACGGAATGGGCGACTTTATCGAAGACCTGAAAGACAAGGGGTACATCAAAGAAAATGCTGAGCTGGGCGAAATAAAGATCACCCCGAAAACAGAACAGGGCATCCGTAAAAAATCGCTTGAAGAAATTTTCGGCAAACTCAAGAAAACAAAACCCGGCGAGCATCAAACGTACAAGCCCGGCCTCGGCGACGAACAAAATCCCGAAACCAGGCCCTTCCAGTTCGGCGACGCTGTTGAACAAATCGATTTCACGTCATCCATCCGGAACGCGCAGATCAATCATGGAGTAGATAATTTCATGATGAATGAAGATGACTTGTCCATCCGCGAAACCGATTTCAAATCGCAGACATCCACTGTGCTGATGATCGACATCTCGCATTCGATGATTTTGTACGGCGAAGACAGGATCACACCGGCAAAGAAAGTGGCCATGGCGCTGAGCGAGCTGATCACCACAAAATATCCGAAAGACACGCTCGACATCGTTGTGTTCGGTAATGATGCGTGGCCGGTCGAGATCAGAGACCTGCCCTACCTGGAAGTGGGACCCTATCATACGAATACAGTTGCCGGCCTCGAAATGGCAATGGATATTTTAAGAAGAAGGAAAAACCCGAATAAGCAGATCTTCATGATCACCGACGGAAAACCCACCTGCCTGAAGATCGGCAAACGCTATTATAAAAACAGTTTCGGACTGGACAGGAAGATCACTTCCCGGTGCCTCAACCTTGCGGCGCAATGCAAGAAACTGAAGGTGCCGATCACCACATTCATGATCGCCACAGATCCCTACCTGCAAAGGTTTGTGCAGGAATTCACGGAAACAAACAATGGCAAGGCGTTCTTCGCCTCT
The DNA here is from genome assembly GCA_946885665.1 of uncultured Chitinophagaceae bacterium. The sequence goes on from CAMPGT010000018.1 coordinate 1,080, forward strand.
CTCGACCGGCTGGGCGCCTTCATATTCAGAGATTTTGAAAACGGTAAACGAAAAACGGTTTATTAAACAACAGGACCACGGAGGATAAAATGAATATTACCAAGATCAATACATTAGGAGAACTAAAGAAAAGCGGCTATACAGCAAGATCCATAAAAGATGAAATAAGAGAAAACCTGATCGACAGGCTCAAGAGCAACCAGAACTCTTTCGACGGAATTATCGGATACGAAGAAACGGTGATCCCCGACGTTGAACGGGCACTCCTCTCCCGTCATAACATTCTTTTCCTCGGACTGCGCGGACAGGCAAAAACAAGGATGGCGCGCCAGATGACGGGACTGCTCGACGAATATATTCCCATCGTGGCAGGGAGTGAGATCAATGACGATCCGCTGAAGCCCGTTTCGCGCTATGCAAAACAATTGATAGCAGAAAAGGGCGATGCCACTCCCATTGAATGGATGCACCGCAGCCAACGCTACGGCGAGAAACTGGCCACGCCCGACGTAAGTGTTGCCGATCTCATTGGCGACATCGATCCGATAAAGGCAGCGAACCTTAAACTGAACTTCAGCGATGAAATGGTGATCCACTACGGCATCATTCCGCGCAGCAACCGCAGCATCTTCGTGATCAATGAAATTCCCGACCTGCAGGCGCGCATCCAGGTAGCGCTCTTCAACATACTCGAAGAGGGCGATGTGCAGATAAGAGGGTTCAAACTCAGGATTCCACTCGACATCCTGTTCGTGTTCACGGCTAACCCCGAAGACTATACGAACCGCGGCTCGATCGTTACGCCATTGAAGGACCGCATCCAGAGCCAAATACTCACGCATTATCCGAAGTCGATCGAAACGGCGCTCAGCATCACCGAACAGGAGGCATTCGTTCACGAGCAGCAGCGCTCACGTGTACGGGTAAGCGATCTCGTGAAAAGACTGATAGAACAGATTTCGTTTGAGGCGCGCGCCAGTGAATATGTTGACAAGAAGAGCGGCGTCTCCGCCAGGCTCAGTATCTCTGCCCTCGAAAATGCATTCAGCGCGGCAGAAAGAAGGGCGATCATCAATAAAGAAAAAGAAACACAGGTGTGGATCAGCGATCTGGTGGGCATCATTCCCTCCATTACCGGTAAAATAGAATTGGTGTATGAGGGCGAACAGGAAGGGCCGTTCCAGGTGGCGATGAACCTTGTTGAAAAAGCCACCCGCTCACAGTTTGTTATTTACTTTCCGAACCCGGATGCGCTGAAGAAAAAACGAAATACGCAACAGGTCAACGACAACCCATACCGTTCCATACAGGCATGGTTCGACAAGGGCAACAGCCTGAACTTGTTTTTCAATATTACCGATGAAGCGAAGACCGCTGAATTGTACAAGGTGGACGGACTGCATGCGCTGGTGAAGAAATTCTTCAGGCAAACCAATGAAAGGGAAGCCGCGTTGCTCATGGAATTTGTGTTGCATGGGCTGTCGGCGTATTCGCTGATCAGCAAGCGGATCGTTGAAAATAAGATCGAGTTTAAGGATTTGATGGGATCGATGCTGAACCTGGGAAGTGCCTCGGGATATAATGAGGAGGAGGATAGAGAGGAGTTTAATTAGGGTCCACCCCCGGCGCTTCGCGCCACCACCGCCAGCGGGGGAAATTTAAGTGACACTTTTCGTGTTAGCGTGATGCCCGCCAGCGGGGGAGATTTTAGTGACACCTTTCGTTTTAGCGTGATCCCCGCCAGCGGGGGAAATTTTAGTGACGCCTTTCGTTTTGTCGCGGTCTCGCCAGCGGGGGAGATTTTAGTGACACCTTTCGTTTTGTCGTGATTCCCGCCAGCGGGGAAGCCATTTCGTATCCCCCTCTGGAGGGGGCGGTCCCGAAGGGACCGGGGGAGGACGCACCGACGGAGACCGATTTCCCGCTACACAATATTCACTTCCCTCTCCAGCACTACACCAAACTTTTTCACCACACTGTCCTGTATCTGCTCGCTTAGGGAAAAAATATCCCGGCCGGAGGCGTGCCCGTAGTTCACCAGTACAAGCGCCTGCTTCGCATGGCAACCCGCATCGCCCTTGCGGTAGCCCTTCCATCCACATTGCTCGATCAACCAGCCCGCGGCGAGCTTCACCATTCCATTTTCCTGCGGGTATCCCGGCAATAACGGATAGGCGCGTTGCAACTCCTCATATTTAACTGCCGGCACGGCAGGATTCTTAAAAAAACTTCCCGCGTTGCCGATTTGTTTTGGATCGGGCAATTTCGACGTGCGTATATTGACGACCGCCCGGGAAATCGCCTGTATGCTTACCGGCTCGTTCATCTTCGATAATTCATCTTCTATGGCGCCGTAGCTTGTGTTGTATTGCGGAACCTTATTCAACCTGAACGTCACGCTCAAAATAATGAACTCATTTTTATACCGGTTTTTGAACACGCTTTCCCTGTACCCGAATTCGCAGTCTGTTGCAGAGAAGGTCATCACCTTTCGTTTGGCAATATGATAAGCCTCGAGGTCGTAAAAAACGTCCTTTACTTCCACGCCGTAGGCGCCAATGTTCTGCATGGGCGACGCGCCCACATTTCCGGGAATCAGCGAAAGGTTCTCTACACCGGCCAGCTCCCGCTCCAGGCAATACTGAACAAAACGGTTCCAGTTTTCTCCGGCACCCGTTTTTACGTACGCATGGAGATGATCCTCTTTCACGATGTTCATGCCCATAACATCATTCTTCAACACATAGCCATCGAAGTTGTTGGTGAGCAAAATATTACTGCCGCCACCTAAAATCAATTTCGGGCTTCCTGCCGCTCTTTCTATCAACTCGTCCAGTTGCTCGGTATCACTGAAAGCAGCAAAGTGCCTGGCAGAAACGTCTATGCCAAAAGTATTTAAAGATTTTAAAGAATAATTTTCTATAACCTCCATAGATTATTCAATTTCTATTAGTTATCTGTCAACATCCGAGATCACCACAACGTTGCGGAGCAGCTTTTCGTTATGCATCAGCGCCACCTGGTCGAGTATAAATTGCTTACAGGTTTTCACCACTTGTGAATCCTTTGGCAGCTTTACCAGCAGTTCCATTAAATATTGGTTCCGTACCCTGTTGACCACCGGCTCGGCCGGACCCACGAGGTACCGCTCGTAAGATGTTTTCATTTTTCCTGCAAAGTAAAGTGCCGCCATTTCCACCACTTCCTTCTGCTTGTGTTTAAAGGTGAGCAGGATGAGCCTCGAAAAAGGGGGATAAAAAAATCGTTTCCTTCCTTCTATCTCCACTTCGTAAAAAGCACGGTAGTCGTGCATCTGTATCAACGGCAATAGGGGGTGGCTGGTATTTCTCGCCTGGATGTAAACTTTCCCCCGTTCATCCTTTCGCCCGGCCCTGCCGCTCACCTGTCCTATCAGTTGAAATGCCCTTTCGTTCACCCTGAAATCGGCAAAGCTCAGCAGGCTGTCGGCATCGAGCACCCCGACAAGCTGCACGTTTTCAAAGTCCAGTCCCTTCACCACCATTTGCGTGCCGACAAGCACATTTACCTTTCCGTCTTCAAATTTGCGGATGAGCTCATCGTGCGCATGCTTGCCCCTCACGCTGTCTACGTCCATGCGTGCAATATGGGCGTCGGGGAACAGTTCTTCCAACTGTTCTTCTATCTTTTCGGTTCCGAAGTTGCGCTGCAGGAACTTGTCGCTGCCGCATGACTGGCAAACGTGCACCGGCGGGTAAAGCTGCCCGCAATAATGGCAATGCAACTTGTGCGTCTTTTTATGAAAGGTAAGCGTGACGTCGCAATTGCGGCAATGCGGTATCCAGCCGCATACCTGGCACACCTGATAGGGCGAGTAACCCCTGCGGTTTTGAAAAAGGATGACCTGCTTATTTTGTTGAAGTACTCTTTTGATTTCTGTTTGTAATGAGTCGCTTATGATTGTTTTTTCAGATTCCTTCGACACCGTTTTTTTCATATCGATGATGTCGATGTCGGGAAGCGCCACGCCCCCGTAACGCTCACGCAGTTCAACCAGTCCGTATTTGTCGCGCGTGGCATTGTAATACGATTCTACAGATGGCGTTGCGCTGCCCAGCACCACCTTCGCTCCCATGAGTGATGCGTAAAATATGGCCGTGTCGCGGGCATTGTACCGCGGAGCGGGATCCTGCTGTTTATAAGAGGTATCGTGTTCCTCATCAACGATGACCAGGCCTAGTTCCGTGAAAGGAAGAAATAATGACGACCGGGCGCCCAGTATGATCCTCAACTCACCCTTCCTGGTTTTGTTCCATATCTCTATCCTTTCATTCTGGTTGAACTTGCTGTGATAGATGCCGATATACCCGCCGAAATGTTTTTCAAGGCGCCTGATGATTTGCGAGGTGAGCGCAATTTCCGGCAACAGGTACAGCACCTGCTGGCCTGCATTGAGATACGCTTCCATCAACCGGATGTACACCTGCGTTTTGCCGCTCGAGGTAACGCCATGCAGCAGGCACACGGCATGATCGAGCAGTTTTTCTTTCACCTTGTTCAGGGCCGCCTCCTGTGCCGCGGTCAGCGTAAAATCTATGTTGACGGCTCTTGGCAGGTAACGCAGCCTGTCGATACTCTTCTTCTCAATAAAAACGACTTCTTTTTCCACCAGTCCTTTCAACTGCGCATCAGTGGCGCCGCTTTTTTTGAGTAATGATGATTTCGTAACCTCACCTTCCGTTTTCAACAGGTGGAGATAGCTCAACAGCAGCTCCATTTGTTTCGGTGCCCGCGCCCAGTTGTTCAAAAGCCCGGCAAGCTTGTCTTCGTCTTCATACCGGGGATAAAGCCTGACATACGTTTCCTTTTTCGGGGTAAACGTTTCTTTCAGCGACTCCCACACGAAGCAAACCTTTTTTTCGATCAGCCGCTTGATGACTGCATAGGCATTGGCGCTATCCAGCAACTCCTGCGCCTCAACAACCGTCAACTGTTTTTTGATGGAAAGCGCCTCGGCCACCACGTATTCATCGTTGTCGAGATCGGTAAAATCATCACCGGCCTCGTTATTGAAAATAATGATGGTTTCGCTCGACAATTTAAAATGAGCGGGCAGCGCCGCGGCCATCACTTCTCCTTCGCTGCACATGTAATAAGAAGCTATCCATTCCCATAATTTCAACTGACTGTCGAACACCACGGGCTCCGTGTCCAGCACATTCAGAATGTCTTTGGTTTCATAAGGCGGCTTTTTCTCATGCAATGTCCGGATGATGCCGGAGTATTTTTTGTTCTTCCCCAGCACCACTTCTACCCTGATGCCCGGCCGCACCAGACCTAAAAACGCTTCAGGCACGGACCAGGTATAGGTTTTCGGCAACGCCAACGGTATGATCACTTCCGCATACATGGCCTGCAATTTAAGCGACTTTGTTTCAGCGGCACAAAGATGATAAAAGATGCTTTCAGTGAAATGTGATTATCCTCAGGATTCAGCAGTTATTTCCTCGCTTATCCATGAGGCTTTATACTTTTTCAGGCCGGCTTCCATCACGTTATACACGGTTGTCTTCAGCATCTGAAGGTCGCGCATGGTCATTCCTTCAACGCTGATCTCTTCCAGAAAAACCGAACGGGATATTCCCGGCGTGAGGGTAAGGAGGCTACTGTAATGCATCCTCGTGTAGGCATCAAGGAAAAGTATGGGCTTTACAGGTGTCTGCGTTTCAATGGCGATCCTGAACGCACCATCATAAAATTCCTTCAGCGGACGGTGTGTTTCATTGAATGTTCCTTCGGGGAACATCAGGATCGAAATATTTTTTCTGAGCACAGATTTGAGGATGCGTACGCTGCTGCCCCTTTTTGCCGCATTGCTCCTGTCTACCGTTACAATGGCGTTCCGGTAAATAAATCCGAATAAAGGGATGTAGGAAACTTCTACCTTGCCCAGCACCCTTACCGGCTGGCGAATGGAGGTAACGATGATCGGCGCATCGAGATACGAAATGTGGTTGCACACGAAAATGTATTGTTTGTCTTTGTTGTGCGGCGATGCATAAATGTTCCTGTGAAAGATCCCGATCATGAAAAACCAGGCATCGGCCCAGAGGGTGCAAAGCCGGTAAATGAAATTGCCGCCTTTTATTTTACCGAAAAAGGACCCCGCCACCACAAAGGGAATGACGAGCAGCATAAGGATAAGGAATATCGCAAAGGCGTAAACACAGTAAATGACGCGGGCCGGAGCCAACAGCAACCTCATGATACAAAATAAACGCTAAAACATTGTACTTTCGCGCGTGATGGAAGGTATAAAAACAGTGGCGTTTCACACCCTCGGCTGCAAGCTGAATTATTCGGAAACTTCGTCCATGTCGAGGCTGCTGGAGAACGAGGGGCTGGAAAAAAGGCAGTTTGAAGAGAAGGCCGACGTGTATGTGATCAACACCTGTTCCGTTACGGAAAATGCCGACCGCGAGTGCCGTCACCTGGTGAGGCGGATACAGCGCCTCTCCCCAACGAGCCTGGTGGTGATCACCGGCTGTTACGCACAGTTAAAGCCCGCAGAAATTGCCTCCATTCCCGGCGTTGATCTTGTACTCGGGGCGGCGGAAAAGTTTAACATCGTCCACCACCTTAAGAGCCTCTCAAAAGCCGGCTCCGCAAAAATTTGTTCGTGCGACATCGACGAAGTGAGCGGCTTTCACGTATCATATTCCGGCAAGGGCCGAACAAGGTCGTTCCTGAAAGTGCAGGACGGGTGCGACTACAATTGTTCTTTTTGCACGATACCGCTCGCAAGAGGAAAAAGCCGCAGCGACACGATCGAGAATGTAGTTGCTACGGCTTACCAACTGGCGGCAGACGGTGTTAGGGAAATCGTTCTTACCGGAATAAACCTGGGAGATTTCGGCAAAGGCGCCGACGGCGGCAAAATAAACAAAGAAGATTTTTGCGGCCTCGTTCAGGCGCTCGACGAGGTAGAAGGTATAGACCGCTATCGCATCTCTTCGATCGAACCGAACCTCCTCACCAACGACATCATCGAATTTGTGGCGAACAGCAAAAAGTTCATGCCGCATTTTCATATTCCCCTGCAAAGTGGCAATAATAAAATACTTGGATTGATGCGGCGCCGGTACAAAAAGGAACTGTATGCCGAACGGGTTTCACTCATCAAAACCTTTATGCCCCATTGCTGTATCGGCGTTGATGTGATTGTTGGGTTTCCTTCCGAATCGGCCGCTGATTTCGAAGAAACATTTCATTTTCTCGAGTCGCTGGATATTTCCTACCTGCACGTATTCACCTATTCCGAGCGCGACAATACCCACGCGCTAGCCCTCCGGCCTGTTGTTCCCATCCATGAAAGAAACGAAAGAAACAAGCGCCTGCGCAACCTTTCTTACATCAAAAACCGGCACTTCGCTGCGGCACATCACGGCGAAAGCAGGAAAGTGCTTTTTGAATCGGGAAAAGAAAACGGCATGATGGATGGCTATACCGACAATTATATCAAAGTGTCGGTGCCGTACAAGGCCGAACTGTTTAACCAGGAGATTGACTGGAAGCTGTAATCTCCTTTTTTCCAAAAACCAACAGAAATAAAAACCCCAACGTGCCGGCAGTTGCTGAAGCGATCAGTATGGCCACTTTCGAGGCACTCTGAAAAACAGGAGATGAAAAGGACAGCAGCGCGATAAATATCGACATCGTGAAACCGATGCCACCGAGCAATCCCACCCCAAAAATATGTTTCCAGCCTGTTCCTGATGGTAAAGCACCCCCTTTCATTTTCACGGTTAACCATGACGTTAACATGATGCCGACCGGTTTGCCAATAAGAAGGCCGACAATAATACCCATACCCAGTGACCCTTTTATCAACTCTCCCTCAGCGCTGGCAAAATGTATGTTGGTATTGGCCAACGCAAAAAGCGGCATGATGAAAAAGTTCACCGGCTTGTGGAGGATATGTTCAAGTTTTTCGAGCGGCGATTCCTCTCTTCCCGGTGTTGTGGGAAGAGCGAACGCAGTTATGACACCCGCAATAGTGGCGTGAACCCCGGAATGGTGAATGAAGTACCAGATGAACAACCCCGGAATGATGTACAGCCAGAGCGATTTAACGTTGAGGCGATTGAAAACGATCAGCAGCAGAAATATCGAACCGGCGTACAAGAGGTTGGTAATATCGAGTGATGCCGAGTAAAAGACAGCGATCACCAATATGGCGATGAGATCGTCTGCAATGGCCAGCGCCGCAAGAAATATTTTAAGTGTGGCAGGAACTCTTTTACCCAGCAGCGCAAGTATCCCCAACGCAAAGGCAATATCCGTTGCCATCGGAATTCCCCACCCGCTTTCGGTTTCCTGGCCGTTGTTGAAAAAATGGAAAATGACTGCCGGAACAATTGCTCCGCCGAAGGCAGCAAATACCGGTAGCGCCGCCTTCTTCACCGACGAAAGTTCTCCTTCAACAAGTTCTCTTTTGATCTCCAGGCCAATCATCAAAAAAAATATGGCCATCAACCCATCGTTGATCCACAGCAGCACGGAATATTTCAGCCCGGCATCTTCAAAACCGATTTCGTAAGATAAAAGATGGTCATATTGTTCTCCCCATGCAGAGTTGGCGATCACCAATGAAACCGCAACACAAAAAATCAATATCACTCCACTAGTCGCTCCCGACCTGAAAAAATTTTTGAATACCGCGATGTTCATCCGGTAAACTTAAAAGTTATAGGTGAAAACTTAAAAGTTTATTCTCGGATCCATAGCCCTTCAGATTTTTCTGGGCCTCATGCAAGGCGTGCGCGGTGCGAAGATCCAATATGCGCTTCAGTTGATCGTCGCTCGTGTCAACGTCCCAAATACCGGCGTGGTGCCAGGGGGCAAGGTGATCCCAATCGGGACGGTCAATGGCAGGATACCAGCAAACTCCCCACAGCGGGTATCCCTGTTCAATGATTTTGCAGCATTCATCGGTTATAAAACCCAACCATGAGGCACGATCGTCGCCGGGGTGGCTCGTTTCGGACAGCACAACGGGCCGGCGGTATCTTTCAAAAAGCTGCTTCATCAGTTCGCCGGGCGGGAGCCACCTCGGATCGCTTTTTTCATTGAGCCATGGCAGGTATTCGTTTGTTGTTACTTCCCACTGGTTATTGTAATAATAATTGCAGCCAACGATATCTATGTATTCCGGTCGCCCGCGGAGTTCAGGGCAAATTCTTCCGCTGAGCATGTCGAGTACCTGGAACTGGTCATCATGTTTTTTTTCAGTGTCGATAATCAATGCGGCATCCGCATCCAATGGCGGTACAATGTTCACCAATGGCTCGGTGGCCATGATGCGTACCGACGGGTCTATTTCCTTCATCGCCTCTATCCCTTCGATGTAAGCTTTCATCATCTGGTACTTTACGCGCCAGCCCTGGTCCGTGCAGTAAGGCGAGGTGCCGCAAACGTCTCCGCCCAGCCACGAGATAAAGCTCACTTCATTGAAAGGCGTAACGATCAATGTCGAATAGGCATTGCGCGACCGGCAAAATAAAACAAATGCTCTGCACAAGGCCGCAAACCTCCTGGCGAACATTGGATGCAGCGGGGTAAGATCGTCGGGAAATCCGAAATGACAAAGATCCCATACCTGCTGGATGTTGTTTTCCTCGGCAGCAGCCATCATCAGTTCCACATCCGACCAGTCATATTCGTAGGGACGTTTTTCCACCCGGCTCCACCGAATTCCCTCTCTTACTGTTTCAATATTGAAAAGCGACAAATTGCGATAATCCTGTTTGATCCGCGACAGGTGTCCCGTAACGTTCACAAAATCGACGCGGTTCCCAAATGCGTTAAGTTGGTCGGTACATTCATAACCGGCCATCCAGAAGGACCTGAAAGGGTTTGCGTTGAGGGGGGCCTTATCTGTTGAAAACATTTTTATGGTAATAAGATGAATAACTAGGAGGCTGCCGGCAGCGAAGGGTTCCTGCCAAGGTAGTGAGCCGAAAATTTTTCCATGTTTTGCTGTTCTTCGAATATTTGTTTCGCAGCCAACGCCTCGTAAATCAATATGCGCATGTTCTTAACCGTTATATCCCATGAGTCGTTAGCAAGAAATTTGTCAACTTTACTCAACCATTTCTTTTTATTGACCGTTGCCAATTCTGTTGATGCGGTGTCAATGAACGTTGCCGCATTGTCCACAATGTGTACGAGACCCTGTTTTCCGTAGGTATTTACCACATCCTTTATTGGTGTTGAAATCACTGGTTTTCCCCCGGCGAGGTATTCCGGCGTTTTCGTGGGGCTGATATATGTTGTCGATTCATTCAGTGCAAAAGAAACAAGTGAAATGTCCCACCCTGCCAGGTACGACGGAAGTTCGTCGTAGTGCTTGCTGCCGAGATAATGGATGTTTTTATTCTTTGGCAATATTCGCGGATCGATCTTTACTACCGGACCGATCAAAACAAAGTTCCAGTCGGGTCTTTTTTCGGCCACTTCGCGAATAAGGTCTATATCGAAACGTTCGTCGATTACGCCGTAAAAGCCAAATCGTGGGTGCGCGATGGCGGCCTGGTCGGCCGGGTCATTTTTGATGTGCCGCGCTTTTCCGAAATGTTTTTTGTCGATGCTTGATGGAAACGCGTGAATATTGTGGTGTTGGTGTTTTTTTGCTTCGTACAGGCTGTTGCCGCCGGTGAAAACCACGTCGGCCCTGTTGAGTAATTCTTTCTCCAATTTCTTCAGCGCCGGAGGGGCAAACCTGAATGCGGAGAGCTCATCCATGCAATCATAAATGGTCAGAACGGGCCTCAGCTCGTCTGACATGGGAATCGCCATCGGCGTATAATACCAAAGAATGTACTCGTTGATCTTATGGTGATCGAATATCTTATTTACAAGTGCCTGCAATCTCAGGGTGATACCCGATTCTTCCGGGCCGCCCGACAAATGCAGCTTTATCGTATGTATATTATCATGGATAGCTTGAGTATAATGATCATGCGACGAATGATGCAATGGTTCTTCTACATAAAATATCCTGAATTGCTCTGCCAGCCTCGTTAGCAAATGCTGCGGTCTCTGAAACACAAAATCCCATCTCAAATGAGAAAAGCATACAATTTCCATCTCTATAGTGCTGATTAATATGTGATGAATAAAATCCGTCGCTATAATCGCAATTATCGGACCGCGGAAATACACTGAAAAGTGGGGAACGACTGAACATTACGACTTCAGCAAACCCGCTGGCACCCTGAGTTTGCCGGTATTATCGTCAATCAGTCCATTTCGTTCTTCTTCGATATTTGTCGCCTGTGTGTATACGTCGCCGGCAATGGGCAATTTACGAAGCTCGCTTTTGAAGAGCCTGATTTGCTCGGCCTGGTCGGCCGCATTTTGCGGACCTCCATAATTTACGAAGCCGAAGCCGCCCCACTCACTAACAATCAACGGTAACTGTTTCCGGTAAAAGAACGGATCGCCTACCACCAGCGGAAATGCAGCAACGCCGTTCAATTCGCCGTTCACGAGTTTTTTGAGCAGATCCTTCCAGGTGGAGATGTCGGGCGTGTAAAGATGTGCGGTTAGTAAATCGGATTTTAGCCGGCCCTCCAGCGAAACGTGTTGCCAGCCATCGTTATCCACAACGAGAAATTGGGGGTGGTTGATATGCATGTAATGGTACATGTCGATAATATATTGCCGGGTTTCTTCACTGGTGGCCACATCCTGGATGCCCCAGTCTTCGTTGTAAAGACTCCAGATGATCACGGAGGGATGGGTTTCTATCAGCGCCAGCATTCTCAAAAGTTCTTCCCGGTGATTGGTACGGCTCACATGGCTCGAGTGGTGCGGGCTGGGCACTTCCACCCACAGCAGCATGCCTATTTTATCGGCGAGGTTGTATATTCTCGGGTCCACACCTGCGATATGGATCCTCACGAGGTTGCAGCCAAGTGCCTTCATGGCGTGCATGTGCGTTTTGATCTCTTCGTAACTGCCTGCGCCAGGTTGATAGAGAATGCCGTCGAGATACACGGGCTGGTTGTTCAGGTAAACCTTTGCGCCCCGCGCTTCCACTTTACGCAGCCCGAATCTCGTTTCAATTTGAGAAATATTTTCTTCGTTATCGATCAATTGGGCCACCAGGCGGTACAGCGCGGGATTTTCCGGCGACCATAATTGGGCGCCCGGGAGTTCCATCACCACGCGTTGCTGTTTCTGGCCCGCTTCAAGCATTATGGAAAAGTCAGCAGTGGCGAGCGGATCGCCACCTTCATTTTTTCTTTCAAAAACTTTAAGGCGGATGGTGTAGCTGCCCGGGTCGTGAATCCTGGTGGTAAGATTGAAGCGCACCAACTGGTCCTCCACAATACTTACCACGCCCACCCTCGAACGAAGCCGGTTTCTTTCCACCTGCTCCAGCCAGATGCTGCGCACCGCACCTGTGTAAGTTTGGTACCAAATGCCACCGCGTTTATACACGAAAGATTCCTGCTTGCCGCGCGGAAGATTGGCGTCCATGGTATCGGCGATCCGCACTGTTAAACGGTTTACGGGCTTGAGGATCTCCTGGTTCAGCTCGTAAGAAAAAGAAGTGTACTCTCCCATGTGTACGAGTTCGCCTTCGATGGTCTTGATCAGCACGCCATTCACCCATACCCAGGTTTCGTAGCCGCATGCCCCGAACGTGAGCTGCCACATGAGGTGTGTTTCGGGAGTCAGTTGATCAGGCAACGTAAACTCTTTTTCGTACCAGGCCACAATCTTATCCTGCCAGGCTGTGGTGCCTTCCTGCAGTTTAGCTTCCTCCATGTGCTTTTCGATGGAGCCCGGCCATGATGCCGTGTATTCATAATGGTGACCCAGGTGCCAGCTATCGTGCAGGCCCTTATCTTCCCGGTCCACGGCAAACCGCCATTCGCCATCCAGCAGTACGAATGAATTTTGCCGTAAAACCGCGCGGGGCAGGGGATTTTCATCGGTGAGCGTTTCTTGTTGGCTGTTGGCCAGGCCGTAATTCGGTTGAAGTAATTCCATGGGTATCAGTTTGTAGATAGATCCGTTGCTCCGGATAAACAAATGTTATTCCATTGTTCCACAGCAGGTGGGTATGTTTTTTTATACGTTACAGAAACGAATGTAGTGATATGGAAAAGCCCGCGAAGAAAGAATTTTTCAAAAAGCTGCCCAAACTGCTGTTAAACACCTTTAAAGGTTTTGCAGCCGACAAGGGAATGAAGCTAAGCGCATCTCTTGCATATTACACGGTGTTTTCATTGGGTCCGCTGTTGCTGCTGCTCATGTCGCTGGCCAGCCTGTTCTTTGGCCAGGAGGCGATCGAAGGAAGGATATTCAGCGAGCTGAATGGTTTGCTGGGCGACGCGGCAGCGGCGCAAATACAGGAAATTATTAAAAACATCCAGTTTTCGGGTAAAACCAACCTGGCGCTGGTTATTTCCATCATTACCCTTTTGGTGGGCGCCACCACGGTATTTGTGGAAATACAGGATTCATTAAACGTTATCTGGAACCTGAAGGCGAAACCTAAAAAGGGATGGCTCGCATTTCTCAAAAACCGGCTGTTATCCTCCTCGTTGATTATTTCAATTGGCTTTTTGATGATCGTATCGCTGTTGATCAACGGCGCCATACAGGGCCTGATGCAAATATTATCGCGCTACCTCAGTTCCTTTACGGCTGTCATCCTGGTGGTCGTGAACATCGTTGTCACCTTTATCGTGATTACTGTATTGTTTGGTATTATCTTCAAATTTTTGCCCGATGCAAAGATCAAATGGAAGCATGTGCGAACGGGCGCCGTTTTCACCGCCATACTCTTTATGGTTGGGCGCTATCTCATCGGCCTGTATATTGAACAAACCGCAACGGCTTCCACTTACGGTGCAGCGGGCTCCATCATCGTGCTGTTGCTGTGGATCTATTACAGTGCCGTGATCCTTTACATCGGCGCTGAATTTACGGAGGTGTACACCGAAACGTTCGGCGGCACCATCGAACCCGCCGAATATGCGGTGCATGTGCACCAGGAGGAAGTTGAAAGGGAAGTGGATAAACTGCCTCCGCGCCATAAAGATCCCTAATAAGGAAGACAATTATATTTATCTTTGCGGCTATGCCAAAAAGGTATCCCGTTGTAATTATTGATGACGATATAGATGACCAGGAAATGCTGGTCGAATTGACCACCAGTTTACGACCTGAAGCAAGTATTCGCAGTTTCAATAACGGAGTGGAAGCACTCGAATATTTAAAGACCACTCCCGAACAGCCTTTCATTATTTTGTGCGATGTGAACATGCCGCTCATGACCGGCCTCGAATTGCTGGAATCTATCCAGGTTACGCCGTTCCTCAAGAACAAAAGCATTCCCTTTATTTTGTTGTCGACCTCGGGAGATAAAAAATATGTTGACCGGGCCTACGAACTTTGTGTTCAGGGTTTCTTTCAGAAGCCGCCGGACCTTCAGCAACTGAAAACCATATTGCGCGTTTCCTTCGAATTTTGGGACCGTTGCCTGCACCCCCACCATCCGGTAATCGTCAATCGCTGATACGTTTGTAAAATAAAAACCCCGCCTTTTGGCGGGGTTCTCTTATGTAATTGAAAGCCAGGTTGCCTATTTTACGTAAACCACCTTTTCGTCGTATGCTTTTGCTCCTTTATTATCTGTAACAGTAACCCTGAAGCGGTAGGTTCCCCTGATAAGGTGTGCAGCGTAGGTTTTACCTGTGCCGAACACAAACAGGTCTCCGTCTGTCGGCCCGCTTATTCTTGTCCATACATAGCTTCTGATTGTTCCATCAGGATCGCTCGAAGCCGTTCCATCAAGTGTTACGCGATTGATGCCTTGCGACAGGTAAATGGTCTTGTCCGATCCTGCTCTTGCAACGGGCACTTTGTTGGTAGAAGTGCTGGGCGTTGACGGCGCCGGTGCAGGTGACGGCGTTGTTGAAGCACTGCCTCTTTTGTGCAGCAGCATCCATTGGTAAATATTATATCCGCCAACTTTTGTGTTAGGATTAAATGCCCTGCCCCATGTTGCGTTATGCGACGCATCGGTCCAGATCGTCAGCTTCGTTTTTGAAGCAAATGCAGAATTGCGCGCATCGATCCAGGAAAAGAAATCCCTTCCCCACTGTACGGGTACCACCTTGTCGGCAGAGGAATACAAACCCCAGATAGGCAAATTCTTCCTGGCAATGTTTGCCGCCATGGTTGTTGACGGTTTTGTACCACCGCACACCGGTACGATCGCCGCTGCGTTCTGTCCGTAAACAGACGACCAATCCCATGTAGAGCCGCCGCCCATACTTAATCCGGTAACATATACGCGGGTATCATCAATTCTCCAGCGTCTTTTGGCATAGTCGATCACCGACTGCACCTGTGCAGCAGACGGGCGCTTTTTAAACTGTGGAGAGATAACAATGAAAGAATAATTAACGCCACCGATGTTGAAATTGGCAGGGAAAGTTTTGTTGCTGAGGTGGTGGGGAAGTCCGCAGCAATTAATTCTCGAAAGGCTTGTTCCCAATTCTCCGATACCGTGAATAAACACGATCAGCGGGTATTTTTTTGTGGTTTGACTGTACCTGGAAGGTACTGACTGCCAGAAGCCGGCAACATTTGAGTTTACATTGTACTTAACCATGGTGTGCACCAACGGCGATGTTTCAATAGCGCTATTGGCGGTTGCATCACTGGAAACTTCTGTTGAAAGGGTGCCATCATCTACAACGAGATCTTTTTGGCACGAGGTGAAAATAAGCATCATTGACGAAGCGATCACCAGCACATTTTTCTTGACATTCATGAATCAGAGCTTTTGTTTTTTTAAAAGGGTAGATAAAATCAAGGCCTCTTAACTAAAACGATGCCAAAAAAAATGTTGCATTTCATACATATCTTGGGGAGATTATTAAACTTATGCAGGTAAATAAATTTTATATTTTCTATTCGCCCGCGCATTACATATGAACTATTTTTTGATGTAAACTGGCACGAACTTGAGGTAAAAAATATCCGTTTTTGTTAAAATTTGTTAACTAGGTAGTAATGCGTAGCTGATTTTCTTGTATACTCTTAAGACGACCTTATATTGCCAAGAATTAACTGTAAAAACGCAATAATGAAAAAAGTACTGCTTCCCGCTATGCTTCTGTCAGGTATTTGCCTGGTTATGACTGCTTACAAGCGCCCCACTCCGGCTAATGCTGAAAAAAATACGGCAGCATATCCCGTTGAGACCGGCAAGTGGACACTCGACAAAAATCATTCGAACGTTAAATTCACCGTCACCCATCTCGTGGTTTCTGAAGTGGAAGGGAACTTCAAAATATTTGATGGCACAATGGAAAATTCGAAAGAAGATTTTTCCGATGCAAAGATCAACTTCACCGTCGATGTCGCTTCAATAGATACAGATAATGAAAGACGCGACAACCATCTGAAGGGTGATGACTTCTTCAATGCAGAAAAATTTCCGGCGATGAAATTCGAAAGCACTTCCATGAAATCGCTGGGAAATAATAAATACACCTTAGCCGGCAACCTCACCATCAGGGATGTAACGAAGCCCGTAAGTTTCGATGTTACTTACGGGGGAAGTATTGCAGCAATGGGCACCACCAAAGTTGGCTTTACCGCTAAAACTACGATTAACCGGTTCGACTACAACCTGAAATGGGACAAGACAACAGAAGCAGGCAGCCTTGTAGTAAGCAAGGAGGTTGATATTAAGATCAATGTTGAGCTGAACAAGAGCAAATAAACTTTTGATGTAAAAAATTAAGCAAGGGCCCTTCGATGGGCCTTTTTTTGTTGGCGACAGATGACATTAAGTTTTTGGCTTATTGCTTTAGCGGCTTAACTTTCATTAAAAGCCCGTCATGCGCCGAACCGTAAAAAAACTGCTTGTACTGCTTCTTTCGTTTTTACCCTTATGCTACGCATTTGCACAGAACATTAAACCGGTCAATAAAAATTCCTCACCCGAAGCGGTGGCCCTCCTGAAATTGCTGTACGATATTTCAGGGGAATATCTGCTTACCGGCCAACACAATTTTCCCAAAGCACAAAACAGGAACACGGAGTTTGCTTCGAAATATATTGGTAAAACGCCGGTTGTATTCAGCACCGACTGGGGATTTGCGGAAGAGAACAACTACGATTCCTATCTTGCCAGACCGGCAATCGTGAAAGAAGCGATAAGGCAGCACAAGCTGGGTTCTATTATCACCATTTGCTGGCACGCTGTTCCGCCAACTGCCGATGAACCGGTCACTTTTCAACCGCGTCCGGGCGCGGATCCTGGCAAATTGGAAAGTGTTCAGGGTAAACTTACCGATCAGCAATTCCGGGATATTCTAACGCCCGGCACGGCGTTGTATCGCCATTGGGCGCAGCAGGTGGATACCGTCGCACATTATCTCAAACAACTGCAGGAAGCACATGTGCCGGTATTATGGCGGCCCTATCACGAAATGAACGGCGACTGGTTCTGGTGGGGAGGGCGCACCGGTGAATACAGCACGCGCCGGCTTTACAGGCAGTTGTTCGACAGGATGGTCCATCACCACAAATTAAATAATCTGGTTTGGGTGTGGAGCGTGGACAGGCCGTCAACTCCTGCAAGGTCCTTCAGTAATTTTTATCCCGGCAACGAATACCTTGACGTTTTATCGCTGGATGTTTACGGCAGCGATTTTAATCAAAATTATTACGACAGCCTGTTGGCTCTTTCAAAAGGTAAGCCGGTATCACTGGCCGAAGTGGGCGATCCGCCCACACCCGCGATCCTCAAGCTGCAACCCAAATGGACCTGGTATGTGATATGGGCAGGCATGGTTCGGAATACGTTGAAAAAACAGTACGACGTTTTAGCCCGTGATTCACGCGTGTTGTTTATGGAAGATGCTGCTTACTGGCGAGCGACTGAAGCTTATCACAAGGCTTCGGGGACAGAACCGCTGCCCGGTGCAAAAACAAGGTTCCCGGATTTTTCGGGGAGGTGGATCTTTCAAGAAGAGGAGAGCACGCTCGACAACAGGGGAACGGGAAACATTCCGGCCCTGCTCGAGGTGGTGCAGCATGAAAACGGCGTAACGATCAAAAGAACCACATTATCTGAATTTGCCGCTAATGAGGTGTCGGAGCAGGAACTTTCGCTCGATGGTGTGCAAAAAGCATTTAAGGCACCGTTTGGAAATGCGCCAATGATGGTGAGCGCGCATCGTTCGGCTGAGGGCGATACGCTTTATCTGGCATCAGCAATACAATTTGTTTACGACAATCGAACGCGCGAAATTTCCTCTCTTGAGAAATGGACGACCAATAACGGCCGCCTCATTATTGACCTTGCCAGCAGCGGCGGGTTTGGCGGGACAAGAAAATTGAGGCTCGTTTATTTTAAAGGCGGTGCTATTGAATGAATCCCTTTTTTGTGCTTTGTTCGAGTTTAAACAACATGAGAATGCTCATGGCTTCTGCTTTCTTGCGTGCCACTGCCACATTCGGGCCTTCAAACAAGGTATCGAGCGTTTCAAAAAAGAGTTTCTTCCACCTGTCGAAGTGCTCTTCACCGATGGGACTTCGTTTATTGAGCTCAATGTGTTTGCCTACGGTGTTGCCGCGATAGCCCGTTGTGCCGAGCAGCAGCATTTCCCAGAAAGTTACCATTATGGGGATGTGTTTTTCCCAGGAGAAATTTTCGGCATTATTGAAAATATCACCGAGAAGAGGGTCCATTTTCACTTTGCTGTAAAAGTCATTTACCAGTAGTTCAATCGCTTCCCTGCTGTCGAGTTGCATCTTTTCCATGGTGCAAAGGTACTAAATGAAAAAAGGCTTCACATGCGTGAAACCTTTATCAGACCGTGGGAGCACACGGGTTCGAACCGCGGACCCTCTGCTTGTAAGGCAGATGCTCTAAACCAACTGAGCTATGCTCCCTTTTTTAATGGGAGTGCAAAGATATGGGTTCATGCATTTTAGGCAAATTTTTTTTCAAAATTATCATTTGCACCCACGGCCTTTCTTTTTAATTTTACACCAAACAATTTCGTATGTTTTTTGAAGGCGGAGCTGCTCCGCAACAATTTGAAGATACTGATGTACTCACGCTCCATGACGAGCCGTACAGCCTTATCGTGTGGAACGATGAAGTGAATACTTTTGAATGGGTGATCGAAACGCTCATTGAAGTGTGTGGCCATTCGGCAGAGCAAGCCGAGCAATGCGCTTACCTTATTCATTTTAAAGGCAAATATGCTGTTAAAAATGGCAGCTACGACGACCTCAAGCAAGCCTGCGACGCTATTACCGAGAGAGGTATAGGCGCCACGGTCGAGGTTACTGCCTGAACCTCCCGATGCCCATCTTCTCCCTCGATAAAAGCATCCTGTTTCCCCCGGTCGAACTGGCCGAGCCCGACGGACTGCTGGCGATTGGCGGCGACCTGTCAACAGAAAGGCTGCTCGTGGCGTACCGCTCCGGCATATTTCCCTGGTATGAAGGCGATCACATCCTGTGGTGGTGCCCCGATCCCCGGTTTGTGCTGTTCCCCACGGAGCTTGTCGTCAGCAAAAGCATGCAGTCGGTCATTAAAAAGAACCTGTTCGCTTTTACTGTAAACCAGGCATTTGAAGAAGTGATCACCAATTGCAAGAAGATACAGCGTCGCGGACAGGAAAGCACCTGGATCACCGACGAAGTAAAACTCGCTTACATCAGCCTGTTCAGGCAGGGATATGCCCAGAGTGCAGAGGCCTGGCTCGACGGGAAACTGGTGGGCGGCCTTTACGGTGTGCGCCTGGGCAACATCTTTTACGGAGAAAGCATGTTCAGCCACGTGAGCAACGCCAGCAAATTCGCCTTCATTCGCTTTGTGGAACGATTAAAGGCTGAAGGTGTGCAGATCGTCGATTGCCAGGTGTACACCGAACACCTGGAGAGCCTGGGCGCACGCATGATTCCGAGAAAGCAGTTTATACGCATGCTGAACCAGCATTTTGTGCAAGAATGATCACGCGGGAAACACGAACTTCTTGTCGGGCCTTTTCTGCACATACTGATAAACGAGGCCGCGTATGTAATCGTTTTCCGGGTATGCCTGCAGGTAGGTCTTAAGTTCCTCGGCGCTATAAACGGCCGCTTCGCCCGGCATGTAGCCCATCCCATAAAACCTTCCTTTTTCAATAAGGATACACGAACGGCCATCTGCGTCGTGCCGGTCGTCCACCACCGCAAAAGTGGGCAACTGCTTTTCCAGATGATCCACTGCTTCGAGCACGCGGTTATTATAAACATCGGCGCTCTCCTTTTCAGGAGATTGCAGTGCGAACTGCTCTGCTAATTGATTCAGCAGCCTGTTGCCTTCAATAAGCGAGTTGAAAGTATAAAGCGACCTGAGCTGGTTTTTCTTTTTTTCGAGGATGAGCCGTAAATAACCTCCCCTGTCTTCGTACAGGTAAAGTCCGAATACGGGGGTAAAGTTCTTCAGCGCACGGTTATATTCGGGCCATAGTTTTCTTATTTCAATGTTCTCAAGGATGAAGGCCATCAGCTCGGTACCACAAGTTTGGTAAGTGACGCTGTGGATGTTCCGCAAAAAATCCTGGCGTTGCCTGCCCGCTCCATTGTGCGTAAAATGGCTGCTAACGCGGTACCTGATGTTTCGCGCCTTGCCCACATAGATCACTTTGCCCTTCTGATTATGAAAATAATAGACGCCGGGCGAATACGGCAGGCTATCAATTTGTTCGCGGGGAAGGTGGAGCGGAAGACACTGTTCCTTCGAAGTTCTTTTTAGCGATTCGCGGATGTGAACAAGGCCGTTATTTTGGAGGATATGATCGAAAAGACGTGCCGTTGCGGTGGCGTCCCCTCCTGCCCTGTGGCGGTTTTCTATGATGATGTTGAAATGCCTGCAAAGGTTGCCGAGGCTGTACGACGGCAGCGACGGGAACACCTTACGCGCCAGCCGTACGGTGCAAAGCTTTTGAGCGTTCAGCTCGAGGCCGCTGGCAGCCAGGTGATGCTTTACAAATGAGTAGTCGAAATTAACATTATGTGCCACGAAGATCCTTCCCTGCAGCATTTCATGAATTTGTCCCGCCACCTCGCCGAAGCCCGGCGCATCCTCGAGCATCAACGGGTGGATGCCAGTAAGTGATTGAATGAAGTAGGGAATTGGTACAGAAGGCTTTATAAGGGTCTGGTAAACTTCGGTCACCCCCTGGCCATCGTGCAAAACAATGGCAATTTCGGTGATGTCATTGGCGGCGGCATATCCTCCCGTGGTTTCTATGTCTACAATGGCATACATGCGTTCATAAAGGTAAACAGGATGGTGATTTCCTCACGATTAAATGTGAAAAAGGCCTTGACTATCCGGATGGCATGTGTTAATTTTGACTCATTCCGTTTTTAACGATACCCTCTCTTCCGCTATCCCTTTCGAAAACCAGTTGAACGTACCCGGGAATTGTGCATTGTTTTATCAGTCACATAAACTCGTAACGTTATGAAAAAAGACCAGGATCATCATCATTTAAGCGAAAATGCTGAAACAGCGTTATGGGCCGGCGGCTTTCTCGCTTTCATTATGCTGTTGTCATACCTGTATTGGTTCGCTTAAACATTAATTATTCCATCTAATCGATAGAATGTACCGGTACGGAACGTAACCCTGTGCCGGTGCATTTTTGTATTGCTATCCCCCACTCCCGCTCTCTCTTCTCACTTCTTCAAGGGTACAATGTATATTTGCGCTCTTATGGAGCTGACCAAAAACTACGAGCCCGCGATCATAGAACAGAAATGGAACGCGCATTGGAAAGAAAAGGATTATTTCAGCAGCGTTCCCGATTCCCGCCAGCCATTTACGGTTGTTATCCCCCCACCGAATGTGACCGGTGTTTTGCACATGGGGCACACACTCAACGAAACCGTTCAGGATATTCTTGTGCGCAAAGCACGCATGAGCGGCTTCAATGCCTGCTGGGTGCCCGGCAGCGACCACGCCTCTATTGCCACCGAAGCGAAGGTGGTCGACATGCTGAAAAGAGAAAAGAACATCAGCAAGTCGCAGCTTTCCCGGGAAGAGTTCATGGCCTATGCCTTTGAATGGAAAGAAAAATACGGCGGTATCATCTATCACCAGATCGAGAAACTGGGATGCAGCGTTGATTGGAACCGCACCACCTTCACCATGGATGCCCACTACTATCACGCCGTCATGAAGGTGTTCATCGACCTGTACAACAAGGGCCTCATCTATCGCGGCGCCCGGATGATCAACTGGGATACGGTTGCCAAAACAGCGCTCAGCGATGAGGAAGTGGAACACCGCGACATGCAGGGACGTCTGTATTATGTAAAATATTTTATCGTTGACGATGCCGGCGCCGATGTTTCCGGTTTCAGCGAAACGTCTCCTTATATTGTTATCGCCACGCAACGCCCCGAAACGATCATGGGAGATACGGCGGTGGCCGTAAACCCGAACGACGAACGATACAAGCCGCTGCATGGTAAATACGCGGTGGTGCCTTTTGTGAACCGCATCGTTCCCATCATCACCGATGATTACATCGACCCTGCGTTCGGAACGGGCATGCTTAAGGTAACGCCCGCACACGACATCAACGACTACAACATTGGCTTGAAACATCACCTGCCGGTTGTTGATACGCTGAATGAAGACGGCACACTAACCGATGCAGCCGGCCCTTTTGCAGGTTTGGAAAGATTCGAGGCCCGCAAGAAGGTGGCTGGAGCATTGAAGGAAAATGGATGGCTGCTGAAAGAAGAGGAATACCAGACGCGCGCGGGATACAGCCAGCGCACACAGTCGGTAGTGGAACCACGCATTTCCACGCAATGGTTCCTTTCCGTATCCAGCCTCGCACAAAAAGCGCTCGAACCGGTGCTGGATGGAAGGATAAAGATCCATCCGGAAGAAAGATTTCTGAATACCTATAAATACTGGCTGTCGAACATGAAAGACTGGTGCATCAGCCGCCAGTTGTGGTGGGGACAGCGCATACCGGCGTGGTACGACCAGGACGGCAGGTACGTGGTGGCAGATAGTGAGGAGGAGGCCAACCGTTTGTACCAGGAAAAATATGCCGCGCCGGCGAAATTATCGCAGGATGAAGATGTACTCGACACCTGGTTTTCTTCGTGGCTGTGGCCGATGGAAGTATTCAACGGCATCTCCGATCCCGGCAATAAGGATATTAATTACTACTACCCCACTTCGGTACTGGTAACCGGTCAGGACATCATATTTTTTTGGGTGGCGCGTATGATCATGGCCGGTATGGAATACAAGAATGAGATTCCCTTCAGCGATGTGTACTTCACCGGAATGGTGCGCGACAAGCAGGGAAGAAAGATGAGTAAGAGCCTCGGCAATTCGCCCGACCTTCTCGAACTTATCGACAGGTACGGGGCAGATGCGGTGCGCTTCGGAATCATGATCTCTTCACCTGCAGGAAACGATTTGCTGTTCGACGAAACCTCGCCCGAACAGGGAAGGAATTTCAACAATAAAATATGGAACGCGCTGAAGCTGGTAAAAATGTGGCAGCAGCGGGCGACACAACCCGGGTTCGAAGAGGCTGAGCCGAGCGGCCAGGAAGCGATACAGGTAATGGACGTTTCCGGATTTTCGGGAACAGTGGATGTTGATGCAGAGCATGATGGGCAAATGATCTCCGGCAGGCACGACTTTGCCGTGCGGTGGTTTGAAAACCGTCTTGCCCAGGCAAAAGAGGAAGTGGAGTTGCTGTATGCCGACTTCAAATTAAGTGAGGCACTCAAAACAATTTACTCCCTCATTTGGGATGATTTCTGCAGTTGGTACCTTGAATGGGTAAAACCGGCGCAGGACCAGGCGCCCGATCCCGCCATCTGCAGGAAAACAACCGGCTTCTTTACCGAACTGATGCAACTGCTGCACCCATTCATGCCTTTTATTACCGAAGAGGTGTATCATTTGCTTGAAGAGAGAACGGATGACCTCTGTGTTCGCCAGTTCACAAAGAAAGGTGCGCCTGATGCGAATGTACTGCAGGCAGGAACGCTGTTGAAGGAAGTGATCACAGGATTGCGTGATGCACGCAACCGCAACAAGCTCAGGCAGCGTGATGAGATCAAGCTTTATATTATTACAGATACGCCTGACCTTTATCGCTCGGTCTATCACATTCTCACCAAACAGATCAACGCCAATACGATTGCTTTCAATACCGAAGCGATCGGGCACAATGTTTCCGTGGTAATTGGTAAGGATAAATTTTTTCTTGAAACTGCGGCGCCGGTTGACAATACTGAACAGAAGGAAAGCCTGATAAAAGAGCTAAAGCATCTCGAAGGATTTTTATTATCGGTGGAAAAGAAATTATCCAACGAGCGTTTCATGCAGCATGCGAAACCTGAAGTGATCGCGCTTGAGCAGAAGAAGAAGTCGGATGCGGAAACCAAGATCACGGTGATTCGTGAAAGCCTCTCGCAATTGTAAGAAAAACACTTCGGTTTTTTGGTGTTTGCACCTTGTGCAGCCTTCTCCCCCATTCTATCTTTACAACCTCATGAGAGAATGATCAACGGGGAGTTTTTACCGTATGCCCCGGACCCTGATCAGGTCCTGAAGACGGGTAATTAATCCATTAAAACAAGAATATGAGTGAAAGAAGATTTCCCCCCGGGGAAGGGCTACGTGTGTTAAGCCGCGAAGAGGCGCTGCAGGTGAAGGGAGGTAACGGCTGGTTGCAGTTGCTGCTGAAATTCACTTCCTATGGCGTCACCTATTTTTTCAAAATGGGTGTACGCGAGGGCCGAAGAATGCGCGATCTGATTTAATTACATTGACCACTTAAAAATCATGCAACATGAAAAAACAACTGATATCCACAAATCATTTACCCGAGTTAACATTTGATGAATGCAACACAATTACGGGCGGGGGAGACATCAAAAGTACAGTGAAGTGCATTGTTTACGCGCTCGCAGGAAAAGGCGGCGGCGGCGGCGGAATGCGTACGTTTTTGTTGGGCCCCACGCTATGGGGATTGGCCCGTGTTGTAGGAGTAGTGGTAGGATGTGCGAACTTATAAGAAAAAGGAACATCCGGCATGGATGTTCCGCATTGTACACAACTAAGATGAATCATCCTGCTGCAGGCAGGAACAAACCTGCCGGAATGAAAAAATTTATCCTGCTGGCGATTGCGGTATTGCTCACGTTGTTACTCTGTCTGGCGCTTTTTTATTACGGCAGGCAGGAGGGAACAACGGTGAGGCAGCAGATCGAAAGCAAATAACAGAAGTAACAGACTGGAAGATACGATGAGGAAGTACTGCCGTGTGAGGCAAAGGGATTTGACGGATTGTGGTGCCGCGTGCCTGGCGTCGGTATTTGCGCATTACGGATTACATGTTCCGGTTGCCCGCATAAGGCAATGGGCGGATACGGATCAGTCGGGCACCAGCGTATATGGATTGTTACAGGCGGCAAAAAAAGTGAACATGGAGGCTAAGGCAGTAAAGGCGACTTCGTGTTCACTGCCGTCTGTATCTTTTCCTGCCATTGCACACGTGATCGTGCAGGAATCAATCACTCACTTTGTGGTGATTGACTCGATGAGGGCAAGCGAAGTGACTGTGATGGATCCGGCAGAAGGGCACTTCAGAAAAATGTCTCTGCAGGCGTTCAGTGAAGTATGGACGGGCGTATTGTTAATATTAGTGCCTGGCGAGGGGTTCCAAACTAACAGAAAATCCAGTAACCGGAAAAAAATATCGGCACTCATTCGCCCGTACAGAACATCGCTGTTCATCGCCATGCTTTGCTCGATTGGCTTTAGCATCATCGGCATTACCGGCACCATGTACCTCAGGCAGGTGGTTGACGGCGTGCTGGAAACGGAGGAAACGGCAATGCTTGCCTTTCTTTCCCTGGCAATGATATTCATGCTGGTGCTGCAGTATTTAACAGGATTGCTGAAGGGCTACCTTGTATTGAGAACGAGCCAATCTATAGACGGTAAGCTCGTGCTGGGTTATTATCATCACCTGCTGCACCTGCCGCAAAAGTTCTTTGACACGATGCGAACCGGCGAGATGGTCAGCCGCATCAACGATGCCACGATGATCAACTCCTTTGTAAATGAGGTGGTCATGAATGCCGTTGTGGACGTTATGATCCTGGTTTCTTCAATCGTATTAATGTTCGTGTATTATTGGAAGCTGGCAATAGTAATGCTTTTGATTGTACCCGTGTATGGGTTATTGTTCTATTTGAGTAACCTGGTGAACAAAAAATGGCAGCGCAGGATCATGGAAGAAGGAGCAACGCTCGAATCATTGTTGGTTCAAACCCTTACTGCGGCATCCACTATCAAAAAGCTGGCAATCGAGCAGCATATTTATGAAAAGGTGAGGATAAAATATGTGCGGTTACTGCAGATGGTTAGGCATTCGGCGTGGCGGCATACTTCCATTCATGTGTCGGCCGATTTCATTACGCGCATATTCACTGTTTTGGTTTTATGGGCAGGCTGCTATTTCGTTTTTGCGAAAAACCTTACTAAGGGCGAGTTGCTGGCCTTCTATGCTTTGATCAGCTATTTTACATCGCCGGTGCTCAGCCTGCTGTCTGTCAATAAGAACGTGAGGGATGCCCTGATCGCTGCGGATAGGTTATTTGAGGTAATGGAGATGGAAAAGGAGGAGGCTGATGGCGGATACGCAAACTTCAGCAATGCGTTTTCTCCGCTGGCGGGACTTCATGCAGAGCGGCAAAAGTATCCCCCGCTGGCGGAACTTCGTGCAGAGCGGCAAAAATATCCCCCGCTGGCAGGACTTCGTGCAGAGCGGCAAAAATATCCCCCGCTGGCGG
>CAMPGT010000019.1 GCA_946885665.1 uncultured Chitinophagaceae bacterium
GCGTTGCAGTCGATGGGCAAGGGAGAAAATCTGCGCAGCCTGAAAAAGTTTCCCGAACCTTTTAACTACATCGGGTGGTGCACCTGGAACGCGTCCGATAACGGTGAGAAATTGAATGAAGAACTGCTGGTCAATGCCGCAAAAAGTTTTTCGGAACATCAATTTCCGTTGGGGTGGATATTGGTTGATGACGGATGGTTTCAGCAAGATGAACGGCGGCTCCGCTCTTTTGACGTAAACCCCGAGAAATTTCCGAATGGTTTTGCGCCGGTAATCAAAAAACTGAAAGGCGACTACGGCATAAAATATATGGGCGTTTGGCATGCTTTTAATGGCCTTTGGAACGGCATCGACACGGCTTCCGCATTAGGCAGGCATTTTCACGACGCACTTTACTCGTGGACACAGCACGAACGGCCGGATATTCCGTCGCCAATGAAAACATATTATTTTATCCGGCCCGGCGGTGATTCATTGGATTCATTTTACGACCAGTGGCACAAAATGCTCAAACAGCAGGGATTCGATTTTGTGAAGGTGGACAACCAACTGGTGGTAGAGAAGATGGCAAAAAATAATTATCCCATATTCACCTTGTCCAACTCCATGCACAAGGCGCTTTACCGGTCGGTGAATAAATATTTCGATGGCGCGGTGATCAATTGCATGGACATGACCGCAGATGCCTATTTGAATTTTGGAACATCGGCGGTTGCGAGAAGCGAGGAAGATTATTTCCCCTACCACGAGGGCGAAACTTACAACCTGCAAAGGGGAAATGCGGCGGCCCATGTGTTGCAGGCCATCTACAATTCAATATACTTCGGTCAAATGGTTTACCCCGACTTCGACATATTTCAGTCGCATAACCCCAATGCAACATTTCATGCAATAGCGAGGGCGCTCAATTGCGGTCCCATTTACATTACGGATAATGTTGGGCAACAGCGTTTCGAGGTATTGAAACCGCTGGTCTTTTCTGACGGAAGGATCATCCGAAGTGAAACGCCACTGTTGCCCACTGCAGATTGCCTTTTCCAGGTGCAGGACCATCAGTTGTTCAAGGCCTTTTCGATGGTGGGTGGCACAGGTTTGATTGGCGCCTGGAACGCTGCAGATGTAAACAGCGTCAAAGGCTCCATCAGCCCCAAAAATGTGCACGGCATCCAGGGAAATGATTTCGCTGTGTACGAGTATTTTTCAAAAAAACTAAGGCATCTGAAGAAATCAGAAAGCATCAGTGTCACGCTCGACAGGATGGGTTACAAGTTATATTATGTTGTGCCCTGCAAAAACGGATTTGCGGCACTCGGTCTCACCGATAAATACAATGCCCCTGCAACCATCATGGATCAACATTGGAACGGAAATTCAGTTGCCATTACCCTTTATGAAGGAGGAGAATTTTCGGCCTACTCCCAAAAGGCGCCATCGAAAGTATTGGTCAATGGAAAGCCGTTTACCAATTATCAATTCAGCAACAATATGCTCACACTACGCGTTCCGCAGGAATTAAAGCCTGTCATCACCCTTTCATGGAATCACAAAACCTCCTGATAATGCTTTAATTTCACCGGCCAGAAAGGATACCTATGGCAGAAAATCGGCTGTCGGGAAAACGAATCGTTATCAACGTCGGAACTTCAGGAATGGTATTTTCGGCATCACTCGCCTGCATTCGCGTAGGAGCGAAAGTTTTCGCAACAGGCAGGGACGCGAATCATGCAGATGCGGCGGCAGCAAAGCTGCAACCCAACGGCCACACACTGGTTAGCGACGCCACCGACGAAGGCTCGGCAGCTGGCGCCATCGAAATGTGTGTGCAAAAATTCGGTGGGTTCGACGGGCTGTACCATGTTGCCGGCGGAAGCGGCAGAAAATTCGGTGACGGTCCGCTGCACGAACTGAAACTGGAAGGATGGAATAAGACCATGGACCTGAATCTTACCTCTCTCATGCTTTCGAACCGCGCCGCTGTCGATTACTTTTTGAAGCACAAACAGCCGGGTGTTATTTTGAACATGGGGTCCGTACTGGGGTTTTCACCTTCCCCGAAATACTTCACCACGCATGCTTATGCCGCCGCTAAATCGGCCGTTACCGGCTTCACAAAGTCGATAGCGGCATACTACGCGCAAAACAATATAAGGATAAACGTTATCGCGCCTGCATTGATTGAAACGCCTTCCTCGCAGCGGGCGGCTACAGACGAAACCATCTCCCGGTACATTGCCACCAAGCAACCGCTGGACGGGGGAAGAATAGGAACGCCCGCGGACACCGACGGACTTGCCGTATTCTTATTATCCGATGAATCAACATTTATCACCGGCCAGGTCATCTCGGTGGATGGAGGATGGGGCATTACGGAAGGACAATACTAAATTTACAGGATGCACAAAGCAACAATAGGCGTCGACCTTGGCGGAACACGAATTAAAACGGTGGCACTGGATGCAGACGGCGAGCTGCTGTTTCAGCTCTACACGCCCACTAACGACGGTAATGGCGACAATTGGAAACAAACCGTAAAATCATCTATCGAAGAAATGGTGGCGCACCTGCACATAACGGATTTCGTTGCAGGAATTTCCGCGCCCGGCATACCCGACGACAACAATGAAAAGATCGCCTACATGCCGGGGCGCCTCCACGGCCTCGAGAATTTTTGCTGGTCCGATTTCCTGGGACACAAAACCTGGGTGCTCAACGATGCAGTGGCGGCGCTGATGGCCGAGGCCACACTCGGCATAGCCCAATCGCAGAAAAATGTGGTGATGCTGACACTCGGCACAGGCGTGGGCGGTGCACTGCTGATTGACGGGAAACCCTACCAGGGCAGCTTTCAGAAGGCCGGGCACATCGGCCACATCTCCCTCAATTGCGAACATGACACCGATATAACCGGAATACCCGGGAGCCTCGAAGACGCCATCGGCAATTGCACCGTAGAGAAGAGATCGCACGGAAAATATAAAGACACTTATTCTTTACTCGAAGCCTACCGCAAGGGGGACCATTTTGCCAGGTGGGTATGGCTGACCTCGATAAGAAAACTCTCCATTGCCATCGCATCTATTTCCAACATGCTTTCACCCGAATGTATCGTGCTTGGCGGAGGGATCATGGAAGCAGGCAACGACCTTATCGAACCGCTCGAAAGCTTCTTATCGCTGTATGAATGGAGGCCGGGCGGGAACAAAGTGACTATCTTAAAGGCGCAATTCAATGACATGGCAGGCGCGATCGGCGCGGCCTGCTTTGCTTCCGTTCAACGTTCTTAAACCAAATACCACGAATGAGTTTGACGACTACATATATCAATAAATGCAGGGCAATTGCCGACAGGGTTGAACAACAACAGGAAAAGATTTTGCAGGCCGCCACGTGGTTCGCAGCAAGCATCCTTGCAGGAAGAGTGGTTCATGTTTTTGGGTCCGGCCACAGCCGGATAATGGTGGAAGAAATGTGGCCGCGCTATGGCTCGTTCCCCGGCTTTAACCCCATAGTGGAACTGTCGTTGACCTATCACAATAATGTTGTAGGCGCCAACGGCCAGCGCCAGGCTATGTACCTCGAAAATGTGCCGGGGCTGGCGGAACGCATACTGCGAAATTTTGGGCTCGACGCAAAGGATACGGCGCTGGTGATCTCATCGAGCGGATGCAACATCGTCCCCATCGAGATGGCAGAGGTATTCCAGCAACGAAAGATAAAAGTGGTGTCTATCGTCACCACCGAACATCTTGAAAATTCAGTAAGCAAAAGAAAAGACGGAAAGAAACTATCTGATTTTTCGGATCTCCTCCTCGATACGGGCGCCCCTGTTGGCGACTCGATGATCAAGGTACCCGGCCTCGATACGCCGGTTTCGCCCGGATCAACCGTTGGCGGCGTAATGCTCGTCAACAGTATTAAAGCGGAACTTGCCAACCTGTTGACCGAAGCAGGCAAGCCGCCCAAAGTGCTTACCGCTGCCGCTATTGCCGGTGCAGAGAAAGCGAAAGAATTATTCGAAAGCGCATACGACGAACATGCCCATCGTGTGGCCGAACTATACAGGTTAGCAGGTAAATAAAAATATAGTAATGAAACAACAACCCATTCGAACGATTGTCATTGGAAGTTATCCGTTTCCCGGGTGGCTCGATTTCGCATCACAGAACCTGGATAAATTTGGCGCGGCAGATATTGAAGAAATGGTGGAAGACGCGGTAATTGCCGCGATCCACGACCAGGTAAACGCCGGCCTTGATGTAATTACCGATGGCGAACAAACCCGCATCGATTTCAATTTATCGTTCTACGGATTCATTAAAGGGATCGTCCCCAATGAAACGGAAACAAGAAAATTCGGACCGCCGGCGCACGATCAACGCGGCAAACACGATATAGCTGAAACGTTAAGCGCCCCCGACGGGTTGGGCTGCGTGAAAGAATTTCTCCGGTTAAAGCGACTCGCCCCCGCCGGGCCGGTTCTCAAAACGAGCGTACCGGGTCCCTACACGCTTAGCGGACGACTCCTTCCCGGCAAAAAATACAAGGACCGCTTGGCCGTAACCGAAGCCCTGCTTCCGTTCGTGCGGAAAGAGCTCGAGGACCTCGTGGCCGCGGGCTGCACAGAGATCACTGTTGATGAGCCCTCGATGAGCTGTTACGCATATAAAGAAGACACAAAAAAATTCGTCGATATTTTCAACCGCACCGTTCAGACGGTTGTGGGAAAGTGCCGCCTCTCTACGCACATGTGCTTCGGAAATTTCAAGGGAAGACCAGTGGGTTATCGCAGCATCAAGCCCATGCTGCCCGATTTTCTCGACCTGTCGGTCGATGAAATTCATATTGAACTCGCCAACCGCGAATTTGCTGAAGTTGAACTGCTCGCCGCCTTCGCAGAAAAAATGGACGTGGCCGCCGGTGTAGTGGATGTGAAAAATTATTACATCGAAACACCGGAAGATGTGGCGGAGCGAATAAGGAAATGCCTGAAATACGTACCTGCCGAAAAATTGTCGGTGGCCCCCGATTGCGGCCTGAGCCAGACGGCGCGCTGGGCCTCACGACTGAAACTCGCCAATATGGTGAAGGGTGCGAACATCGTCAGACAACAATTGTAATGATGGAACTGATACCTGCGCGCATCAAGGATGAGGAGCTGCTCAAAGAAATTGATCAGTATATAAACGACAACCATCATTTCCACTTGTGGTGGCTGGGGCAAAGCGGCTATTTACTGCTGTGGAAAGGCAAGCGGGTATTAATAGACCCTTACCTTTCCGATTCGCTCACCGAAAAATATGCGGCAACAAATAAACCGCATGTGCGCATGAGCGAAAGGGTTATTGATCCATCACTGTTGAAAGACATCCTGATCGTTACATCGAGTCATAACCACACCGATCATCTGGACGGAAGCACATTGATACCAGTGATAAAAAACAATCCGGACATCCGGTTCATCATTCCCGAAGCCAACCGGAAATTTGTAGCCGACAGAATAAAACAGCCCGGGGATTTTCCTATAGGATTGAACGCCGGTGCAACTATCACGTTTGATGAGTTCACTTTTCACGGAATACCTGCCAGCCATAATGAAATAGAGAAAGACGAAAAAGGTCTATGCAAATTCATGGGCTACGTGATCCGGTTTGGCGGCTGGACGATTTACCACAGCGGCGATACACTATTATATGATGGCATGGCAGAAACATTGAAGCCCTTTGCCGTTGATGTTGCCATTTTACCCATTAACGGCAACGACCCTGCACGCGGTGTGGCCGGCAATTTGAATGCGAAAGAAGCAGCGGCGCTCGGAAAAGAGGTAGCGGCACGTGTTGTGATCCCCTGTCACTACGATATGTTTACTTTCAATACCGCCGATCCTGCATCATTTATCCATGAAGCAGAAATGATTCTCCAGCCTCATCATGTGCTGCCCATTGGCGGCCATTTCAGCAGTGAATCCCTCGGCCGGTAATTTTCACATTGTTACACCAGTTGGCTCAACATCACCTTTTTTGTTTTGCGCGTGAGGAGGTGAATGATGGTCCAGGCAACCAAATAAGTGAGTCCGCAAATGGTGAACAACACATTGTATCCCGCTGTGATGTTGCCCCCGGCTTTATAGGCATCCAACAAAGTTCCCACGAGCAACGGAAAAACCATTCCGCCCACGGCGCCGGCCATCCCGCCAATGCCCACCACTGAGCCCACTGCTTCGGTGGGAAACAGGTCGGAAGCGATGGTAAATACATTCGTAGCCCAGGCCTGGTGCACGGCCACTGCAAGACTGATCAATGCAACCGCCATCCAGGCGCCTGTTGCAAATTGAGCCAGGATGATGGAAATTTCCAGTGCGGCAAATACCAGCAACGATGCTTTGCGTGCCCTCAATACCGGCCAGCCTTTTTTTATGAGTAGAGAAGATAAGTAACCGCCGCCAATGCTGCCCACCGTGGTCGCAGCGTAAATGATCATTAATTCAAGGCTCGGCTTCGACACGTCCAAACTGAACGTGGAAGAAAAATATGACGGCAGCCAGAATAAAAAGAACCAGAATATAGGATCGATAAGCGCTTTGCCGGTGATAAACGCCCACGTCTGTGGAAGGGAAAATAATTTGACCCAACGGATAGCGGGCCGGCTTTTGTTATTGTCTTCCGTGTCCTGCCCGCTCACGATATAATTCAGTTCGTCTTTCGACAAATGCCTGCTCTTTGCAGGAATCTGGTAAAACACCAGCCACAAGATCAGCCATACAAAGCCAAACGAACCGGTGATCCAGAACACTTCGTGCCAGCCATAGTTAGTGAGTATCCAGGGAACGATCAATAATGCGGCCACCACACCAACACTTGTCCCGGAGTTAAAGATCCCCGTTGCAAGTCCACGCTCTTTATTGGGGAACCATTCGGCAACGGCCCTGACGCCTGCCGGAAAGTTACCGGCCTCCCCGATCCCGAGCCCGATCCTTGCCGCCGCAAAACCGGTAACGGTGCGCGCCACTGCGTGCAACATGCCGGCGACGCTCCACACAAGAATAGAAACGGTGTAACCCATGCGCGTTCCGACCCTGTCAATAACGCCGCCAGACACCAGCAATCCCACAGCATACGCCGCACTGAATGCCATCATGATGAACCCGAAGTCGGTTTCGCTCCAACTGAACTCCACTTCAAGGATAGGTTTCAGCAGCCCGATGATCTGCCGGTCGATGTAATTAATGCAGGTAGCAACAAACAGCAAAGCAACGATGAACCATCGGTAATTTCCGCGTGTACGATTGATCATTCATGGAATCTAAAACATCCTCGCGATTACACAAAACATTTATGAAAATATCCTGTTCAGGTCGCGTTGCGTTTTGACGAACGGAAATAAAAAACAGTAGCGGTAACGACCAGCCCTGCCAGGAATATGCCTCCAATGAACAGGTATAAACGCTTTGCAGTCGTCGCAACGGGTACGGGCGACGTATCGCCCATTAACACAAGTCCGGCCCAGTATTGCGGCGTAAGCAACCGTCCCTCCGATTCTTCGAGATACGCCAGTTTTGCCCGCCTGAATGCTTCATCCTTTTCCATACCCTGCGCAAGGTTGTCATAAAACAGCCCTATCAGCCGCGCGCTCGACTGCTCATCGATCTTCCAAAGTCCCATGAGGATGCTTTTGCTGCCAGCGTAATTGAAGGCATGCGCGAGCGATATCATACCCTCGCCATCCTTATATCCCACCTTGCCCGATTCGCAGGCAGTGAGCACGGTAAGGTCCGACGTGAGGTTGCAATTGTAGATGTCAAACAAATAAAGCGAATTGTCGAAATCGAGGTTGGAAACGTCTTTCGAAAAAATCAACCTTGAAAATTCAGGATGCAAATTATCAGCAACGGCATGTGTGCCGATGTGAATGATCCGGTGATTGTTCGCATACTTTTTGAAAGAACCCACGGTGCTTTCTTCATCCATAAATAAATCGCCGCCAAATAAGCCTGCCGTGTTCACCGCTAGACTAACAGTAAAAGGCTGCGGCAGCAGGTTGAGATAAAAATTATCAATTTGGCTGGCAGTGTCGGAATGCCGCCGGTACATTTGCTTGATGCGGTCGGAGAAGCCGGGAGCAAAGGCAACAAAATTTTCTGCTGCTTTGGTATTCTGATGTTGCTGTTTTAACAGGAACAGGCTGTATTGATAAGAGATGGCGTGTTTGGCAAGCAGTGACGCGGATGCAAACTCTTCGAACCTGCTAATTTTCTTCGGTGTGAGTATTTCAAAATTCAGTGCGTAGATAATGCCATCCGGAATGATGATGACTTTAGTGTTCGTAATTTCTTCCTCCAATGGCTTCCATAATCTGCAATAGAGGTTGTACAGTGTACCGCTCAGCTTGCCGGCGCTTGCTGCATACCGGTTGGCCGCTGCAATGTCTTTGTCGAGACCAACGGCATCCAGTTTAATCAATGTCCTGTGCTGCCGGTCTGCCACCAGTGCCAGCAGGTCTTCGCCCACAAACAGGTAGCGGATAACCGTGGTGCCTGAGGGGATATCAGGCATAATCTCATCCAGCGACTTAAAAATGGAGCCGTATCTCATCTTGTAATAGTCGGGATATTCCTGTTTCAGCTTTTCCAGGAATTTGTTCCATTCTCCCTGCGATTGAATATACAGGCGCATTTTCTCATCGTGGCTTTCATTGCCTGCCAGGATCGTGGAGAGCGAGTGCTTCAGTTCTCTTTCTTTCTTCTGTATCTCATCGGAAACGTGCGCAAATTCCATGTTGCCGTTTTTATCAATCCGCGACCTGATCCGGTTGTACAGCCCCGATTCGTGAAGACTCACGAGTTGGTCCACATAGGACTCATCATGCGTAAGCTCGTGCAGCTCAAAAATGATCTTCTTGGCAAATTCCAGCAGCTCGGCGTGATCGGCCATCAATAGTCCGATGTCGTGGGGATCATCGATCACCGATTTTCTCTTTTCGAGCAGTTCCAAAGCCTCTTCGAGCCTGCTCAATAAACGCTCTAGCGCCGGCTGGGTTTTCTGCTGCGTCAATTCATATTCCGATCTCACCATCAGCAACAACGCTTTGGGCTTCTTGAGTTCGGTTTTTACTGAATCAAGCGAATTTTCAGCGGTGGCGGTAAGTTTATTGACCACATCGAGGCCCTTCCTGCTATACTGCAGTGCCTGTTGATAATTGCCCAGTTCAAAATATATCTGTCCCAAATTCAACAGTTCATAAAATACGGGCAGGGCATATTGTCCCTGGTTCTTCACGACATATTTATATCCCTTCAGTCCTTTCGCCACAGCCGTTTTCGCATCCTTGCTTTCTGCGTAAAAGAGTGAAGCGTTTCTCAAAAATTCAAGGTATATGTCATCATAATCACCCTGCAACGATTGCTCGTACAGTTCTTCTGCCTTTTTGAAATACACCGCCGCCTGTTTTTTATCGTCGGTGGCATCGTGCAAAAGTGAGAGCGTGTTATAGGCATCAGCCTGCCAGAATAAAAGATCTCCATCTGCCTTTTCGAGTCCCCTCAACCCGCTTTCAAGGTACTGGTCCGCTTTTGAAAACTCCTTCATGGCAAAATAAATCTGGCCCAGCAATACTTCCGATTTAAACACGTCCACGTCGGTGGGGCCAAGCGCTTTTTGCTTTTCCTGGTACGAATGCATGAGCAGGTCGTGCGCTCTTCTGTAATCGCCGAGTTCCTTGTAAATACCTGCCAGATTATCGGCCGCTTCAAACTGCATGTGCATCGCTCCGTCCCTCCTCAACTTCGGATCGTCGATGGAAAGATACCGGCGCAGGTAAGAAATGGTTTTCTTCATGGCAGCAATGCCTTCAGTGGTTTTGCCCTGTATGCCATAAATCGCCGCCAGGTTATTGTTCAATACGGCAGGGCGGTAGTACCGATTGTACGGCGTCGAATCCATTTTCGCGAGCGCGTTCATCGCCACCGTGAAATAGTGAAGGGCACTGTCTGTTTTAGAGGCGAACCACATGATGCCGCCCATATTGTTTCCCGACAGGTAAACACATTCATAATCGGGCACGGCCATCGACTCAAAAAGTTCCAACGCCTTGCGGTGGTGTTTTTCGGAGAGGGCAATATTACCCATTCGGTACGCGTAAGTGCCCAGGTCGCTCTCCGCCCTGCCGATCTTTTCAATGTCATTGGGATCTCTTTCCATCAAAAGGCGATGCACACGTTGCATAAACGCGTAGGCCGTAAGGTTTTTATTGAGTGCTTCGTAATATTTTGCCGAATCTTCGAGCGAATGGATCAGTTGCAGGTTATCCTGCGCCGCCGCCGCAATTGCCGTGAAAAAACAGATGGTAAAGACGAAAGATATGTTTGCCGCCCTTCGCATTATTCCTGTAGTTTTTTGAGGAGCACTTCTTTCCCTTTATGCGTCGAACGCTGAATATAAGGAATCGCTTCTTTTTTGTGTCCCTGCCGGATGATTGCAAGCCCGGCATACCAGGAGGCATCGTCTGCGAATGCACTTTCTGCTGCAGCCGCAACTTTTACCAGGTAAGGTTCCGCCATGTTTCCCTGGCCCATGGCGAGGTAGGCGGCGCCAACGAAATAATTCAGTGTGTCGCTATTGGTATTTGAACGCAGCAGTCCCTTCCAAACAGAGATGGCCTGTTCGTAGTCGCCGGTTTTATAATCAACCATAGCCCTGTCGAACAGATAATTTTCCGGACTGCCCATGCTGCTGACCAGGCCTGGGTCGGGCGAGAAGTATGCTGCAAACAAATTTTCGGATGTATTGCGGTTAATGAACAGCCATGCCGCCACAGAAATACTGACCAGCACGGAAGCGGCCGCCAGCCACGTCTTCAGCGTTTTGCGTTTCGGTTCCATCGCGATGGGCAGTTCTTTATGAAAATCATTCATCTTTTCCTGCAGCACGGCTTCCTGGATGCCGAAAAGCAAAAGCCGGTATTCATCTACCTGTGCTTTCAGGTGCTGATCGGTTTCCATCTTTTTCCTGAACGCCTCTTTTTCCTGCGGCGACATTTCCGAACGGAGGTAACGCTCGGCCTGGTGAAAGTTTTCGTCATGTATGTCATTTTCGGTGCTCACGGTGTCTGTTGTTTGGTTTGAATAAGGCTCCTGAGTTTCTGGATGCAGCGGTATTTGTTGTTTCTAGCCGTTGCCTCCGTCCAGTCAAAAGCGGCCGATATCGTTCTGAGCGACTCATGATCGTAGTAAAACCTTTTCAGCAGTTCCCTGCACATTTCTCCAAGATGCGAAAACTGTTTTTTCACCAGGTCGATCCTGTCCTGTTCATCCGGCGCAAATTCACTATCATCCTCTTCAGGATGGTCGGTATTAAGGCCGACGGTAAGGCGTTGGCGCGCCGACCTTAAATGATCGAGCCACTTGTTCCTCACTACTTGCAATAAATAACTATTAAGAGAATTGTCGTTCTTCGGATGAAACCTGTTCTGCACGATGTTGCGCCATACCGCGATAAATGCCTCCTGGTAAATATCCCTGGCTTCATCGCGGCTGCCTGAATTCTGCAGGATGAATGTTTCGGCACGGCCGTAGTTTTCGAGGTACAGGTTCTTCAACGCTTTTTCATCGTTAAAGCTGATGGCCTCCACTAACGCCGCAACACTTGTATTTTCAACGGTTGTAGGGGTACCCTTGTTAGGGATCATGCCAAAAGATACTGAATTCTCATTTCATTTATATCGTACGAAAATTAAAATGTCATCACTTGCTCATTCCACTTGAATACAAATTTTTTTCGCTGGCGTTGATGACATTTTGCGGCCGGTTACGATATAACCCCAAACAATCCTCTACACTCAAACGCTAAGGAATGAAAAAAGTTATTTTGTCAATGTCTGTTCTTATCGTCCTTACCGCATCGGCTCAAGTAAGTTACGGGCCAAAGATCGGCGTAAATATTTCGTCGATCAACGTTACCTCCAAGAGCTTTAAGACGTCGGTGAAACCCGGGCTTTATTTTGGCGGGTTTGTCAATTATGCGCTCAACCCGAGGGCCTCGTTCCAGGGCGAGTTGTTCTACTCGATGGAGGGCACAAAAGAAATTTCCAATATCAACTCCGGCAAAATCAATTCCGGATATCTTACTTTGCCCGTTCTCTTTCGCTACACAGCGGCATCAGGAATCTTTGCTGAAGCGGGCCCGCAGATCAGCTTCCTGCTTTCCAACAAAGAAAAATGGAACGGCTCAACCAATAACATCAAGCCTTATTATAAGTCATCTGAGTTCCGGTTTCCCATCGGTATTGGCTACCATTTTTCTAATTCACTGCAGGGCCTGAGTGCAAATGCCAGGTACAGCGCCGGATTTTCGCCGATTAATAAAGTAGAAGTGGGTGCCGGCGACCTGAAGAACAGGACATTCTCTATCGGCTTCGAGTATAACCTGGCCAAGTAATCCCTAAACCTTACTCTTTTCAAACCCGCCGTCACCCCACGCAATTAAATAATTTATGGAGAAATCCTGTACATCAGCTTCACCTAACCATTAACCTTAGCCGAAATGAGCGCCACTAACAGTTTTTTCCTGCTGCTTCCCTGCATCCTGTTGCTGACCACAACAGGGTGCAACAGCCAGCAGAACGCACCTGAAAAATCAAACGCCGCATCTACCGGGAAAACAAACGGCCGTGCGTTCCGTGAAGGAAAGGATTACGTCGTTTTTGAACGGATCCGGGTGCTTGATAAAGCAGGATTCGACAAGCCGGCCGAGGCATTCAGCCTGCTGCTTCCAAAAGGCTGGAGCCATGAAGGAGAGATCATGTGGACAGCGCCGGGCAACAGTTGTGCAGGAACAAACCAGTATTTTCGCGCCACGTCGCCCGATGGTAAATACAGTTTCGAAATAATGCCCGCTTTTTTGTGGAGCTGGTCGTCTAACGCAACCTTGCGGCAAATGCAGCAGGGACTGCCAACGTCGAAGTATTGCACGTATGCGCAGCCGATGGACGCAGAACAGTACCTCAGAAATGTTTTCGTTCCCCGCGACATCGGCAACCCCGAAATCGTTTCCGTCAAACCCAATCCGTCTGTTGTGCAGGTAATGCAGCAAAAGAACAATGAAACGAGGAACGAACTGATGCGCTATGGAGCAATGAATGTACAGTTTCATCAAACAGCCGTGAATGCCCGCCTTCGCTGGAGCGACAAAACTGAAGGAATTGCACTTTGCGGTGTTTCCATCATCGAAAGCATGGTGGCCAATCAATACAACGGCACGTATGACCGGCAGGCAACGTCGCAGGCATCGCATAGAATTGTTTTTAAGTATCCCGCCGGACAAAACAAGCAGGCCGAAGAGATGCTCACGGTAATCATGGGAAGCATCAGAACAAATCCTTACTGGCAAACAACGGTCAACGACTTCTGGAGAAACGTAAGGGAACAAAAGCATATCGTGCACGTAGGAAAGATAAGAATGATGGATGCGCAAACCCGTGCCATGGGCGAAGCAGCTATCAGGGCGGGCAACGAGCGGCTGAAAAGCATGGACGTGCAGATGAGAAACTGGGAGCGGCAACAGCGTTCACAGGATCGCATGCACACCAATTTTATCAAGGCCATCCGCGAAGTGGAAAACTATCGCGACGAAACAGGCAGGATAGAAATGGCGGCAGGCTATGATCATGCCTGGAGCAGAAGCGACGGCAGCAGCTTTATAATGAGCAACGATCCCAACTTCGATCCATCCGCCGTTTTTCTCGATCCACGCTGGAAGGAAATGAAAAGAACAGACTAAGCGAAGCGGGAATCAGGGGTACCTTTTAACTAAGAAAATAATTTTATACTTTCATCGTTAAAATATACCCTTAACCCCTTACTATGAAAAAAATGGTAATGCAGATGCTGCTTGCATCGTTTTGCATTTTATTTGTCCTCCCTTCCATTGCACAAGAAAAATTCAAACCGGGAGCCATCATCCGGAACAATGGCGATTCAACAACAGGTTTTATTTATAATACGGGAATAAACAGAAATCCCGATGAAATTCTCTTCCGCGCGAGCATTAACGACCAGCCGGTAAAGTACACTGCAGATGAAATCAGCGGGTTTGTTGTGGATAACAGGCTGTACCGGTCGGCGGTTGTCGCGAAAAATGCGGAGTTGCCGTCACCAGTACCCACGGATGCCGGTTTTGTATTGGCAAAAGACACCGTCTTCCTGCAGGTTTTAATAGAGGGCGCCAAATCGCTCGCAGTTTTCAGGGATAAATCTACCGTTTACAATTTTTACATCGGCACCGATACGGGCTATCATTTGCTGCTATACAAGAAATACCTGCGATCCTCAGGCGGCAACAGCTTCATGGTGGATATCAACCTTTACAAGAACGAGCTGAACGATTACCTGGCCGGTTGTTCAGACATCAGTAAACATATTTCGGACGCAAAATATAAACAGGCTGAACTGTTGAAAGTGTTTAACGAATATTACAAGTGCAGGAATTTAACTGCCAAATACAAACGGGTGCCCGAGAGAACGAAACGGGAATTTGGTGTGTTGCTGGGCGCAACCGTTACCAGGCTGCGGTTTCTCGATTCTTATCCCATGAGTTATTTCGACTTTCCTTCATCTACAACGTTTACAGGCGGTGTATTCCTCAATATCGTACTGCCGCGGAACCTTAAAAAGCTATCCATCAATAATGAGCTGACGTACAGTTCTTACAAAACAAAGGCTACGGCTGAATATTCTTCTATCTATGATCCATATAAGCTTAAAGACTTCCGGAAAATAGGCGCCAGCTATGTGAAATTAAATAATCTTATCCGGTTTACGATGTCTGCAGGAGGTCCGTCGCTCTACCTGCAAGCCGGCATAAGCAATGGCATAGTGGTTTCGAAAACCAACTATGCCAAAGCTGAAATTATACGATTCAACACGTCGCAGGGGTTCAGGGAATCACCTGCCGTCGGCACATTCAGAAACCTTGAGAACGGCTTTATAGCCGGCATCGGCGCGATGCTGAACCGCTGCCTTATCGACGCGAGATGGGAAGCCAGCAGAGGAATGGCCAGCGGAGACTGTCGCGTTTCCCGTTACTCACTGCTGCTGGGATACCGCCTCAAATAAATGTCAGAGCTTGATGCCGAACGACAAATAAAACGTTCTTCCATCCGCCGGTAAAATACCCGGCCCGGGATACATGTTGATCCTGCGGGTAAAATATTTTGCATTCGCCGCGTTGTTCACGCCACCGGAAACGTGATAACGTTTGATGACATAACAACTCACCGAAAAATCCCATACATGATAAGCAGGAACAATTCCGGTGGCGCCAGTCGGGTTCACTATCGTGTTATTTGCATCGCTGTACGACTTGCCAACATAACTGTATTGCACGGCAGCCGTGAACGATTGATAATAAAACTGAACACCGGCCCTGTCGATCCATTCAGGCGTTCCTTCGACGCGGTGCCCTCTTAACGAAACGTTTTTTCCCTGGCTGGAAATCTCACCGCTGGTGTACCGTGCATGGGTAAACGAAAGCGAATTAAACAACCTTACATCAACCAGCTTGCCGGCACCGTTAAAAAGGCGCCACAAAGAAAGATCGAAATACGTCTCAATGCCTTTTGCGGCCGCGTTACCCACATTGGTAGTATACAGGTAGGTGGAGCTGTCGGGATTCATCAACGTAAGCTGACCCGCCCTGTTACCGTAATACACGTAAAATGCATTCACGTCAAACTGCAAAAAATCCCTGTACTCACCGCGGTATCCTAGGTCGATGTCATAGCCCTTGCTGTCTTTGAGGTTGGGATCTATCACACCGATCTGGTCGGCGGGCGTAACATGCGCATAGAGGTAGGGCCTGTAGGCCTGGGAAATATTGCCGTACAACTGGCTGGTGGGCGACACCTGGTATTGCAGGCCCGTGCCGAATAACGGAAAGCTCCTGTTGCCCCTGTAATTCACCGGGAAGCTGGCATTATTGATTACGCCATCGAGGGATGAGCGGATGATCTCCAAACGAACGCCCGGGGTAATGGAAAACCTGTCGCTGATGTTGAACACATTTTCGGCAAAGGCGGCGTAATTCGTCGAGTGCAGCTTCAGGTCGATGCCATAAGGTTTGGTGAGCGAAAGATCGAAACCGTTTTGGATGGTGCCCACTCCCTTCTGCTTTCTTTTGGTTGTTTGCGATGAATACCGGATGCCGCCCGACATCGTTGATTCAAT
Organism: uncultured Chitinophagaceae bacterium; assembly: GCA_946885665.1. Next base: position 16,214 of record CAMPGT010000019.1, read on the forward strand.
ATTACCGACCGCATAGCGATGAAGGATGCGCGCTTCTGTTGTAAAGCCGTTGTAATAGTCGCGGTCCACCTGCCGCGGATTGAACGTACCGAGTAAATGATTGACAGTATCAGGAATATTTGAAGTATTGATGAATTGCACGCTGTTGCGCTCGCCTGTTATAAAGTTAGCAATCACTTCCAGCTCCGTGCGCGGCGCGAGCGCGTAATGAAAAGTGAAGGCTGGCACGGTGATCCTGGGATTAAAATAATTCCGGGCACGGAACGACTGCCGGGCATTTTGCTTAAACTGAGCGTCTGTCAATCCTCCCGCGATTTGCTGTACATAATCCATTCTGGAAAAGTCGAACTTCACACTGGCCCGCTCATTAAACTGATACCCGATACTGGCATAATACGCGTGGTAATCGAACCTGGAATTGGGGCGCCAGCCATCACCGTGGCGGTTATCGTAATAAGCGTAGTAGCTCCATTTACCCAATGTACCTCCCACGGCGTTGAAAGAATTGAAGAAACCGTTTGAACCCGCTGTTTGTTCAGATTCAAGGGAAACAGGCTTTGTTGAATCACCCGTTTTCATCACATAATTCATCATGCCGCCGAACTGGCTGCCGAATTGCAGCGAAGCCGACCCGCGCACAAACTGAATTTCATCTATCGCCTGCATGGGCGGGGTATAATGATCTTCAGGATAGCCAAACATGTCAGAATTGGTGTTGTAACCGTTCTGCCGCATGTTCATTTCTATCGAGCGGTGCGAGTCTGTACCCCTGCTGCCGATGTTCACCTGTGTTCCCGCGCCATCCATGTCCCAAATGTTCAATCCCGGTACCTGGGCAAACGCCATCCGCGACACATTGGCCGACAGGTTGGCCCTGTTCCCATCAGGCCTGAAGGAGATGGTCTTCTTTCCGGCAAAAATGCGCATGTTTTCTACTGGCGGAAGCTCCCGCGGAATATTCATTAAAAAAGACCTGATGGTAACACTGTCGAGCAGTTTGGGCGAAATGCTGTCTTCGCTCTGTGCCAGCAGGCACACTGGCCCTATGAAAAAAGTACAAGAAAATATAAGTCGCTTTACAAGTAAATGCATTGCTATAAGTTGAAAAAGTTCTTAAAATGCATCGCAAGGCATTGCATGCATGATGCAACACCGGGCGCCAATGACAACTATTAGATGTTAAGCGATTGCGTCGGGCGGGTGAATGTGCGGACTCAAATAAACAGAAGGTAATTGAAACCGGTAGTCGTCTGCGGTTGACGACAAAATCCGGCCGGGAGCCTGCAGATCAATCAAAGCAGCACTGTGACAGTATTTTTGGTTTAATGATTTGAAGGCATCGGAATGATCGCCGCTTTTGTCTGAATGACCTTCATGCTGCAGGCCATTGACGAGCCGAAAAAATTCATCCCTCGCCGTATTCAATTTCGTCACCGTTTCATTGGGAATACATAGCAACTCAAGCGAGTCATTGATCATGCGGCGCTTTACGTAATTGTATTGCACGCCGTCGAATTCAATCGTACCATCCGTACGCTCGAATTCAGTGGACCTGATATTGTAGGCAAGAGGCGGGGCAGGAAATTTAATTGACACCAGGTCGTGTTCAGCGTAATTTTTTCGGTCGAGCCTGCGGATCATTTGCTCCTCTGCCTGGTTGCCCACGATGGAAATATATACCTGGTATCCAAACCAATTGAATATGATCAGGCTCATCAGCAGTATGGAAAATATTTTCCGCATATCCTGCTCTAAATGTAACGCTTTTCCTTTTTTATCGCTTCACTTCAAACGCAGTAAAAGAACTACCAGCTTCACCATTTATGCCCAAGCCCTGCACCTCCACCACAAATGTTCCGCGAATATCCGACGTGTAAAATTCAATATACTGCTTGCCCGTATTATCTGTCTGTATATCGGGCGACCAGAACAAAACGTTCCTGTAGTCAGGCAAGCGGCTGGCCCTGGAACTGTCATTGTCATACACAGGCGAAATGAACTTTCTTTCCGCAACGGTGTTTTGGTTGGTAATGACAGTGGCCGATGAACTGACGGGATAGCCGTTCATATCATGGCTGTAGGTTTCCATGTTAACGATGCCGTCAAACACGTCGCCATTCCGGAAATACCGGCGGCTAACCACACCGATCGATTTCACTTTCAGTGGATCGAAAGAAAATAATTTTTCAACATCCGTTACCGGGTAGCCATCGAGCAGAATAAGCGGCCCCCTGTCAAACCTGGTATGTGTGTTCAAAATGTAAACGTTCAGTTGTGGTTTTCCATCTTTCCTGTTTACCGCCACCGGCGCCACATATTCGCGGAACACTTCCTCCATTTTGGAGAAGCGCGTGTAGTCGTCCAACTGGTACGCCGCATCGGAGCGGCCAAAAAATGGAACACTGTCGGCGGTTCGCTGAATAAAATTGCCTTGCTCATCCCCACGATACATTTCCTGTACCTGTGCCCCAATGCTATGATCCAGTAAAGTAGCGGGATGGCTCGCCTGCCGGAACCCGGCATGCTCCAACCAATTCGTACTTCCATTAAAAAACGGACTATCCATTTGAATAGAATAAATATTGTCGTGGACGAGCCAGGTTTTTACGATGAAAGATGAAAACGGCGCCATTTCCTTCATCTCAAAAAAAATTTTGCCTTCCGCATCGCTGACGCAGTTATAAAATCCGGAAGAATATCCGGGAACGGACAGGTACACCGGAACGCCAGGCGCGGGGCTGCCGGTAACCTTTTCGGTAATGATGCCGGCAACGATCCTGCCATTGTATTCCGGAGGATATCGCAATGAACCGGCAACGGCTCTCGCAGTATCACCGAACCACGATGCAATCGATAACGGATTACGGCCAACCAACGAATCCATCTTATAAATGGCAACAGACAGATGAGCAGGAGAGGGTGCGCCCGATGGCACACTCGTCGTAATACCGATCCTCACCTTTGATCGCGGAGCATAAATTTTTTTATCTGGCGCGAGCCCTATTCGCAAACGACCTTCCAGGGAATCACCGGCTTGCCGGGTCTCGGCCTCAAAAGATTTTCCTGATGCCTGGGCGTTCACTATCGCAATTTCTTCGTGAAAGAACAGTTGCGGGGAAAAATTCTTCATCCAGTTTGTATATCCCCTTAATAAATAAACGCCGGGTTGAACTGCGGGCACCCTGAACGATCCACTTCCTTCGCCATTATCGAGAGCGACGACTTGCTGCACCACCGGGTTGTTGGCCGAATCCAATACTTCAACATAGACGGCCTTGCTGATGTTCACGGCCTTGTTGGTTGCGCCATCCACCACATAAATTTTAAGCCATGCTATTTCGCCGGAGTGATAATAATTTTTATCTGCGTGTATAAACATTTTTTCCCGCAGCAGCTCCTGGCCCATTGCAATATTGACCCACAGCAGCAACGCGGCGCCGGTTATCAACTTAAACAATTTGCAGGTAGCGTTTTTTACCATCATGGCCAAAAGGAAGGTTTTACGTTGGTTCCCCTAAGGGTGCAGTCCACACAATATTTATTCTGCGCCTCGAATGTAAGGGGCAGGCTGCCTGCGCTAAGCCGCACGGGCTTCGTTGGAAAAAGCTCGAGCGTTTTGTATGCATACAATCTTACTTCGGGAGAATTTTCGAACGGATATACGTACAACGAATTCTGTGCGCCAAACGCCGTGCAGTTCTGGTCGAAAGGAGTACCAGGCAGGTCGCTGGACCGGACAAAAATTCTTTTTTCTTCAAGCTCTGAAAATTCCACAAAACCAACGACAAGCTCACCAGGATGGCTGACGCATTGAATGTTGCCTGTTATTTCGGTTGGCTGGGCATCAAAAATAGATCCCAGCGACTCCGTATTCTTCTTCATGCGCCGGTAAAAATCATATCCGTCGGCGCTCAACGCGTATTGCTTCACCAGCATGCTGTACGTTTCGCCAAGCTCAATGGAGCTGCGTTGCAAAACCTTTACGGGTAGCTGTATTTTTGACGAGGTCAACTGTTGCGTTGTTCCAATGTTAATATCCCTCGATATGCGCGACTGCCAGCAAATGCGTACCGATTCATCTACCGAGTGATTAACGGGATTGGCATATTCCAAACCGACCTTAAGGCTGTCGCCCACACCCGTCGTAGTAAACTTTAAAATGGTCGCAAAAGGCGACCGGATCTGCCATGTTTCTTCCACGTCCCACTTGAAATAATACTTCTGCGGCTCGTCTTCATACGAATTGATGAAAAATCTTACGCTGTCGCCCTCTGTTATGTGCGAAATACTATCAAGCTTCTGCGTTGCAAGAACATCCCTGTAATCCGATAAATATTCATGCTGGCCGGCAGTCATTATCCTCATCCTGTATTTCAGCGACGGGTTAATTGGAATAGCATCTGCATGATAGTAGCCACTATCCATTCCCGTTAGCCGGAAAGTAGAATTATCTTCACCTTCAACGATCACCGTGGCGCCCATTTCCGGTACTATCGATTGGAGGGCAAGATCTGTCGTTCGGGTGAGCCGGATATTGGTAGGGCCATTCGCATTCACGATTCCTTCTATCACCAGCGCGTTTGCCTGCGCCGGCATCAGCAGCACCTCGTACTTTTCGCGGCATTGAAAACCCACCAGAACAAATATCATGAAAGCCAGCTTCCTCATCTCAAAATCTGATATTATACGTTAAAAACGGAATGGCGCTGCCGAATATGGATAACTTGTAGCCATTGATTACGCCGTCCTGCGAAACATAATACACGGAATATGGATTTTTTCTTCCCGTAAAGTTGTACACCCCTATCGTCCACGAGTTATGTGTTTTCTGTTTCACCTTGTGATTGCCCTCTATGTTCATTGAAAAGTCCATCCTGAAGTAATCGGGAATGCGGTGGCCGTTCCGGTCGCCATATAAGGTGCGATAAGCATTTGAATAATAGTACCTGCCTATCGGTAGCGTTATCGGCCGGCCCGTGCTGTAATTGGCATTTATAGAAAAATTAAAGCGCTGGTTCACCCGGTAATTACCAATAAAAGTGAAGTCATGTGGTTTATCGTAATTCGCGGGGTAAAACTCACCCTTGTTAATGATCTCGCCCGTCAGCGGATCGTCCTGCTTTAACTCGATGCGCGACCAGGTATAGCCCAGCCATCCATTGAGCCTGCCGCTCGTCTTTTTGATAAGAAGCTCCACGCCGTAGGCCCTGCCTTTTGTATTGATAACATCCGTTTCAATATGATGGTTCATGATGAGGTTCGCCCCGCTTTTGTTATCAAGATAGTCGTCAATGTCTTTGTAGTACAATTCAATGGACGTTTCGATCGTATTCAATTTGAAATTCCGGTACACGCCCAGCGAATATTGCCGGCCCGCCTGCGGCCTGATGTTGGGGTCGCTCAGTTTCCACGTGTCGGTGGGCGCCATGGCAGCAGTGTTCGACAGCAGGTGAATGTATTGCCTGGTAGTATTGAATCCTGCTTTCACCGACACCTTTTCGGAAAGCGAATACCGCAGCGACAGCCGGTATTCCGGGCCTCCATACGTTTTTATGAATTTTCCTTTGCCATAATTGACTGAACCCAATACGGTTTCTTCATCCTTCGGCTCGCCCGGCGGGTAAATATTCACTTCGGCAGGGCCCATGTAATTAAACATTGAAAGCCGCAGGCCCGCCTCAAGCGAAAGACCGGCAGAAATGTCAAATTTGTCGTTAACGTACAAGGCCGATTCTATCGCGCGGTCAGGCTGTACCTCGTCCGTTGCCACCGCCGATTCACCGCCCGCAGGGCCGATGCTTCCCGGCTTGATATTATACAGAAGGCCGTTATACCCAAAATCGAAGGTGTTGCTGTGCGAAGCGTAATAATTAAAATGAGCCCTCAGGTATTTTTGGTCAACCTGGAAATTGAGTTTATACGCATTTACCGGGTTTCTTTTGCTGTTGATGGAATAGCGATAATGATCCAGGCCACCGGTAACCTCTGCATTCATCTTCTTGTTAATATTCACCTTCCATTTTAACGAAACACTCTTGTTGTCGTATGCATACACGGTGTCTTTATTGAGGCTGAACCTATCGTGACTAAGGTATCCGGTAAGCGTGAGCCCGCTCTTGCTGTTCAAAGTGTGATTGACGACAAGATTGGCGTCATAAAAATTGGCCCTGCTGTCTTCAAATTCCTGCGGCAGCAAATTCATCAGCCAATTCGCGTAAGTAGATCTTCCGCCAACAAGGAACGACGTCTTGTCCCTGATAATCGGCCCTTCGAACGCAATGCGGCTCGTTACCGGCCCAATGCCGGCCGCGCCGGTAAAATTCTTTTTATTGCCTTCCCTCGCCTTGATGTCCAGCACAGAAGAGAGCCGGCCGCCGTACATAGCGGGCATACTGCTTTTGTAAAGGGTTACATCCTTAACAATGTCGGGGTTGAACGTGGAAAACAATCCGAAAAAATGAGAAGGGTTGAAGATCGTCGCGTCATTGAACAGAATAAGATTCTGATCCGCAGAGCCACCGCGCACATTCAATCCGGTACTGGCCTCGCCCACTGTTTTAACGCCCGGCATTGCCATCACCACTCTCAACACGTCTGCCTCACCGAATACCAGCGGAACCTGGCGTATCGCCTTAATATCGATTTTTTGTACACCCATTTGCGTACTCCTGACATTTGTTGCAGCAGAAATGGTAACGCTCGATAACGTCTGTACCGCACCAAATGTCGACTTCGTAATTTGTTGATTTGCCGAATCGGCATTCAGGAGGCTGTCGGCGCTTTTGCGTGCTACGAACGCACCGGGCCGCGGGCGTCCGATTTGCGTGGATATGGCAACATCTTTTGTAAGAAATATGTGCCGGTGGTTGTCAACGGCAAATGTGAATGGCGTGGCAGCAAAAGCTTTTTGAAGCACTTCGGTCAACGGTTTATCGCGAACCGAGAAATTAAAGACAATCGTATCCAACTGCCGGATGTCGTAATAAAAAAAATAACCCGTTTGCTTCTCGATTTCGTGCACCAACTCGTCAACCTTCGAATGCTTAAATGCAGCAGTGATATGTGAAGTGTCGCTGTGCTGCGAAAAAACAGCAATGCCTGCAAAAAGGGAGATGCACACCCACAGCACAAATATTTTACAGGGATTGCTCATCGTAAAATGTTACAGCTTCCACGATGTAATCTTCACGGTTCGACCTATAATTTATCCTCTTTGATTTCATGTGATCGGCCACCTGCCGGCGCTTGGCGCCGAACAATTTCAGCAATTGCTTCGCGCCGGACACGCCGTAATATTTTTCATTAAATTTTACATAATAGCTCAACCGCGATTCAACCGTTCTGCGCACCTCAAAATCGCTGTTTGTTGTTTTAGCGATCGTCTTTACTTCCTTTGCCAGCGCGCTTGTTTCGCCGCTGTATAATTGGCGGTAATAGCCGGGGAACAGCGATTGCGACCCAACTATTTTTATAAAAAGAAAGTCATTGATAGTAAAGCTGTCCACTTTCAGCTTCACCAGTTGTACCAGATTGTCTCCTCGAAAATCAGTGGTAAGCAATTCGTCGGTCACCTCATCATACAGCAGGGAAACGTTTTCATAAAATACCCCGTCGTAGTAAACAGAGCCTTTGGTCAATGAATCGGCAAAATAAAAAGGATGGCCGCTGTTGATGAAACCGGGGTAACGGTAATATTGAAAACCATTATATATGCCTGATTGGCTGCCGATGGACTGGTGATAGAAGGCAATGGTGTTGTCAATGGCTGTTTGGGATGTGGCGAGGAAAGGCAAAATCGCCAACGCTATAAATTGCAGGGAACACGGGAATTTTTTCATCAGCAGGCCACAAGCAATGGTATGACACAATTTACATCATTTGCGTGTAGCGATTGGTTTATTCAAATTTGAAGTTGGCAGGTGCGGCGCTCAGTTTGCTTCTTTGCGTTGCTGTGGCCTTTGGGAACACGATATCTCCTTTTTCATCGATCACCGCCGAGTTGCCGTAATACGCCCAGTTCTTGTTGTTCCAAATCGGCACTTCGATGCGTCCATTCACTCCCATCCCATTCTGCAACAGGTCCGAGCCATAAATTCCGCGCCCCTCGTAACGCGGTGAGCGAACATAATTGGGTGCAACGGAACGCATCCTGAAACCCACTTTGCCGAACACGCCGGTTTTCACTCCGCCTTCTACGGTGATATCAAACTCAGGTTCGGTGATGTCGCCATGACATTCAGCAACACTGTCCACCTGCTCCACCACCAGGTGGAACTCATTCGAGCGAAACGCGCCATTGTACACTTCGCCATTCGGCGCCTTTCCGGCATAGCCGTCGATTTTCAGCGCGAGGCCGCCACTGATTCGCAGCAGGCCATTATTAACACCGGTGAAAACATTCTTGTCGCAATAGCTCTGCCCGTCGAGAGAAGTAAGGGTAATACCGTTCGCGTTTTTGTAGAACCACCTGCCGGCGATCGTATTTTCCTGGCTGCCGTTGCCCCTGCCGCCAATGATTTCAATAGGTTGCTGAAAACCCTCCACTTTATTGAACTGAACGCTTACCTGGTACGTGTTATAAATTTTAACCAATGTACCCGTTATTTTCGACCACTGCGGCTGTGTTCCATTGTCGTGCGTTTCCTTTGTGTGCCGTGGCAAATTGATGTTGCCGGTTGCATTCCCTGTAAACTCGACGGTGTGCTGCTCATACATGCCGCCCGCGTTGGTGAGAATAAGAAAATCTGAACCATTATGATAAGTGTCGCCCTCGATTTTAAGATTGAGCCGTTTCGGTCCTTTAACGGAATCGAGCGGAGTGGAGAACAGCCATTTTCCATACGGCACTACCACCAGTTGGTTGTCGTCGGCGGCATCGATGGCGCGCTGTAAAGCGGGAGTATTGTTTGTTCCCCTCACCATGCTTCCCGCTCTCGGCACCTGGGCATCCGGCACGCCGCCAAACCACCTGACGTCGATATGACCATCATAAATTCGCCGGAAAATCTGCATGCCTTCATTCACAATCACGGTACCGCCGTTCTCATTTCTTTGGTTCGCCACTCTTCCGTCGCAAACAAAAAATCCTTCTTTTCCCCGGTCGGTGATCCAATAAACTTTTGAGGCGTCAACGTCGTTCGATGCATCGAGTTCCGCAATCGAAATGCGTACCCAGTCGGAACTGTTGCGCTTTCGCTGATCGTCATCCGCGCCGGGCACCCTCTGCGAAAAAGCGCAAATGGATAAAAAAATCAACCCTGTCGAAACAAGAAATGCTTTCATAAGTAATAATTGTCGAAAGTTAGTCAACCTTATGTAAGATGTCTAACCTAATCTGGTAAAATCCTTTAACAGTTATTCATGCTTAATTTTTTCTCTGCCGATAATAAAAAGTGGAAACATTGAATGCCAGCCGGATAAGATTGTACGACAGCCATTGAACAAATTGCCTGAACACGTTCACCCTCACGCGCATGCTGTCTTTAGTGATCAGGACGCAGTCATTATCCATTATTTTTTGAAGCACTTTTTCCGCCGCGGCAATAAATTCAGGGTCCTTCACATCCATATTCAATTCAACGCTCGCATAGGCGCTTAGATCGTTGACGTTGTATGAACCGATGGTCATCATGGCGTCATCGCAAATCGCCATCTTGCCATGGAGCACATTTTTTGTGTACTCATAGATCAGGATGTTGTTGCGCATCAGCCAATCGTACCAATACCTTTCAGCATTTTTCACCAGCATCACATCCGATTCACCGGTAATGATCATCTTTACCTGCACGCCTCTTTTAGCAGCTTTCTCAAGACTCTTGCGAAAGATGATACCTGGCAGCGCATAACTCGACAAAATAATGATGTGCGAAGTGGCGTTCTTAAACATTTCCCGGTACGACTTTGATATTTCCATTTTGTTTCGTACCCAATCATTGATCCTCACCCGCACGAGGCTCGTTTCGGATTTGTCGAAATTAAATACAGGCGCTTCGTCAATGCACGGGTTCTTTTCCTTCTTGCGCGCAAATCCTTTCCAGTTGTTCCAGCATATTGCACATACGTCTTTCGCCACCGGCCCTTCGGTATAGAGCGCGAAATCGAGCCACGCGGGCTGGCCGGGCAGATCATTGTAACGGTTGGTGATATTTACCCCGCCAATGAGTGTGCAGGCGCTGTCGGTTACCACAACCTTGTTGTGCAGCCTTCTTCCAAAATAAAAGTGCCGGCTTTTAAACAGGGGTTCGAAAAAACGAAAATGAATGCCGGCTTCCTTCAGCGACCGGATAAACGGATGCGGCAGTGATTGCGACGCATAACCATCTACCAGCAGGTAAACAACAACGCCGCGCTGCGCGGCCTCCGTCAGGCAGTCTGCTATCATCTGTCCGGTTTCATCGGCCTCGTAAATGTAAGTTTGAAAATGTATGGAATGTTTTGCCTTATTGATCATGTCCCTGGCCGTTTCAAAATATTTGCGGCCGCCGGGTATCAGCTTAATTTTATTTTCACTGTAAGTTGAAGAAGAATGTTTCTTTAATTTTCGTGTGGCCATCGGATGCAGGTTCAAATTTATTGATCGCTCCCGCAATGCAATATATTTTATTTTTGAACTAATGGATTCCGTGACGCATATTGTAT
>CAMPGT010000020.1 GCA_946885665.1 uncultured Chitinophagaceae bacterium
AAGAATCCCGGCTTCGAGCCGGGATTCTTGCATTATAACATGTAAGGAACACAAACGGATGAAAAAAGACATCAAGTCGCCAGTGGCAAAAAAGCCATTTCCCACGGGCAAGGTCTCTATCCAGGGATATGAAGGCAGCTTTCACCAGGCTGCGGCCCGGAATTTTTTTGGCGATGGGGTAGAAGTGATCCCCTGTGCAACCTTCAGGGAGGTCGTAAAAATCGCCGCCAACCCGAAAGAGAGTACCGGCGGCGTAATGGCCATCGAAAATTCAATTGCAGGAAGCATCCTTCCAAATTACAACCTCCTGCAGAAAAGCGGACTTACCATAGTGGGTGAGGTGTACCTCCAGATCCGGCAGCATCTCATGGTGAACCGCGGCGTTACGCTCAACGACATCCGCGAGGTGCATTCACATCACATGGCCATACAGCAGTGCCTCGAATACCTCGACAAGCATAGCTGGAAATTGGTGGAAACGGAAGACACCGCACTGAGCGCAAAACTGGTGCACCAGCACAAAAGCAAACACATTGCCGCGATAGCCAGCAGGCTCGCAGCCGAATTATTCGAACTGGAGGTGATTGCCCCCAATATCCAGACGATGAAGAATAACTATACACGGTTCCTTATTCTTCAGCCGCAAAAAGTGCATGAGGCGATTGAAGATGCCAATAAGGCAAGTGTAAACTTCCACACCGACCATTCGAAAGGAAGCCTTGCAAGAGTACTGACAAGAATTGCTGAAATGGGCATTAATTTGAGCAAGCTGCAAAGCTTTCCCATACCCGGCAGCGACTGGCAATATTCATTTCATGCGGATATGGAATTTGACAGCGTGGAACAATTTGAAAAAGTGATCGATGACATCAGGCCGGTCACCGAAGATCTAAAGGTATACGGCGTGTATCGCAAAGGAGAAACCTATTAAAAAACTGAAAACTTAAAACCTGAGCTATGTATCATTGGTCTGGCAATAGTATGCTTTCAAAACCTGTCACTTTTAACTTTTAAGTTTTCACTTTTAACCTAGTCAAACATGACGACCTCTCAACGTCTCAACGGCATCGGCGAATATTACTTCTCACAAAAGCTGCGCGAAATTGCAAAGCTGAATAGTGAAGGGAAGGATATTATCAATCTCGGCATCGGCAGTCCGGATTTGCCGCCGCATCCTGATGTGATCCACACCTTACAGGAGGAGGCAGCATCTCCTTCGGCGCATGGATACCAGGGATACAAGGGTGTGCCCGCGTTGCGAAACGCATTTGCTTCGTGGTACAGGAAATGGTATGCGGTTGATCTCGACCCGGAAACCGAGATCCTGCCGCTGATCGGTTCCAAAGAAGGCATCATGCACATTTGCATGACGTACCTCGAAAGCGGCGACCAGGTTTTGGTGCCCAACCCCGGTTATCCTACCTACAGCAGCGCGGTAAAACTGGCGGGCGGTGAATGTATCAGTTATGAACTGACCGAACAAAATAACTGGAAGCCAGATTTTCAACAACTGCAGCAACTGGCATCTGCTAATAAAAAGCTGAAGCTGATGTTCGTCAACTATCCGCACATGCCAACCGGGCAGTTGCCGGATAAAGAATTGTTTGAACAGATCGTGCGCTTTGCGAAGAAAAATAAGATTTTGGTGTGTCATGATAATCCATACAGTTTCATTTTGAACGATGCGCCGGTGAGCATTCTCTCCGTCGAAGGCGCAAAAGAAGTTGCGGTCGAACTCAATTCTTTGAGCAAGTCGCACAACATGGCCGGCTGGCGGATTGGCGCACTATGCGGCGCGAAGCAGGTGATTGATGATGTGCTCAGGTTTAAATCCAATATGGACAGCGGCATGTTCCTGCCCCTGCAGCTCGCGGCGGCAAAGGCCCTGCAGCTTGGTAAAGACTGGCACCTGCAACTGAATGAAACCTATGGAGAGCGGAAGAAGCTGGTGATGGAATTATTAAACGCCATCAACTGCAAGGCGGCGCCCGGGCAGGCGGGATTGTTTGTGTGGGCGAAGGTTCCGGTGGCGTATAAAGACGGGTATGCACTGAGTGATGAACTGTTATATGAAACGAACGTATTCATAACGCCCGGCGGAATATTCGGATCGGCGGGGGAACAATACATCAGGATAAGTCTCTGCACAACAGAAGAAAAATTAAACATGGCCATAAAAAGGGTTCAAAAAATAAAGGCATGATTGTCGCAATAATCGGTATCGGATTAATAGGAGGCTCCATGGCGCTTGCGCTGCGGGAGCTCGGCGTTGCCTCCAAAGTAATAGGCGTGGAAGCCAGCGAGGAGCACCGCAAAAAGGCGGTGGAGCTGAGGCTTGTTGATGAAACGGCGGAACTCGAAGAAGCCGTTGCTGCGGCAGACCTGGTGATAGTGGCCATACCGGTACATTCTACCGAAGAGTTGCTGCCCCGCCTGCTCGACCTTGTAGACAACCAGGTGGTGATGGATGTAAGTTCCACCAAGGAAACGATCCTTAACGCAGTGGCCGCTCATCCGAAAAGAGGCAGGTTTGTTTCTACCCACCCGATGTGGGGAACCGAATACAGCGGTCCCGAAGCCGCGGTTCGCAATGCATTTCACGGGAAAGTTACCGTCATCACCGGTAAGGAGCAGTCTGCTGGCAGCGCAGTGGAAATGGTGGAGGACCTGTACCGCAAACTCGGAATGACCATCCTCTACATGGATGCGGCATCGCACGACATTCACGCGGCGTATGTGAGCCACATATCACACATCACTTCGTTCGCGCTGGCAAACACCGTTTTAGAGAAAGAAAAGGAAGAAGACACGATTTTTGCGATGGCCAGCGCGGGGTTTGAGAGCACCGTGAGGCTCGCAAAAAGCAACCCCGCGATGTGGGTGCAGATCTTCATGCAGAACAGGGAAAATATACTGGATGTGCTCAATGAACATATTTCGCAGCTCAGGAAATTCAAAAGCTGCCTGGAAAAGGAAAATGAGAGCTATTTGGCCGAATTGATAGTGAATGCCAATAAGATAAGGAAGATACTGAAATAAGGTACCTTTGCGAAAAATTTAAAAGATATATATGACGACATTTGAAGGGTTAGGTTTAGATTCCAGGCTGGTTCAGGCGACCGATTCGTTGGGATTTACTCAACCCACACCAATACAGGAACAGGCTATACCTGTATTAATCAGTGGTACGAAGGATCTTGTGGGTTTGGCCCAGACCGGTACTGGAAAAACTGCCGCCTTTGGTCTTCCTCTGCTGCATCTGCTGGATGCGGAGAAGAGACATCCACAGGCACTGGTGGTATGCCCTACCCGTGAATTGTGCATGCAGATCGTAAACGAGATTGAATCATTTAAAAAGTTTATTCCGAAAGTACAAATACTTGCCGTTTATGGCGGTACACCAATCGGCTCACAAATCAGGGAACTGAAAAGAGGTGTGCACATTGTTGTGGCCACACCCGGCAGGCTGATAGACCTGATAGAAAGAAAAGCGATTGACCTTGGACAGATACAATACGTGGTGCTGGATGAGGCCGATGAAATGCTGAACATGGGATTCCAGGACGACATAGAATTCATCCTCCAAAACACACCGCAAAGAGATTCGACGTGGCTGTTCAGCGCAACCATGCCTCCCGAGATACGCCGCGTAAGCAAAAAGTACATGAAGAGCCCGGTGGAAGTGACGGTGGGCAAGGTGAATACAGCGAATAAAAACATTGACCACCAATATTACATTACGAATGCGCAGCACCGCTATGAAACACTGAAGCGGCTGATAGATTTCAATCCCGGCATCTACGGGATCGTTTTCACGCGTACGAAAGCCGATGCGCAGTCGATCGCCGAAAAGCTGACGCGCGAAGGCTACGACATAGATGCGCTGCATGGCGACCTCACGCAGCAGCAGCGCGACAAGGTGATGGGCGACTTCCGGGACAAGACGCTCCAGTTGCTCATCGCGACCGACGTTGCCGCGCGCGGCATCGACGTTCAGGGCATCACGCACGTCATCAATTATGAACTGCCCGACGATGTGGAAGTGTACACACACAGGAGTGGAAGAACAGGGCGTGCCGGGCTCACCGGCATATGCATGTCAATCGTTCACTCCCGCGAAATAGGAAAGCTGAAACAGATTGAAAGAATGGTGCAGTCTCCCTTTCATAAGCTGGAGATCCCGGCGGGAAAGGACGTTTGCCGCAAGCAGTTCTTCAATTTCATGGATAAGCTGCTGGCTGCAGATATCAGTCATGGTGGTTACGAAAGCTATGTGCCGATGCTCGAGGAAAAATTTGCGGACATCAGCAAGGAAGAAGTTTTGAAACGTGTTGCAGCCATGGAATTCAACAGGTTCCTGAAATATTATGAAAACGCCGAGGACCTGAACGTGAGGGAACGCGTGCGGCAGCCGTGGGACAGGCAAGAGGCGAGGACCTTTGGCGGCGACAGAAGGCGCGACACGAGGGGAAGGGAGTATGGCGGCAACGGCGACTCGACCAAACTGTTCGTGAACCTTGGTACCAAGGATGGCTTTTACAAGGCGAGCTTCCTGCAGTTTATTCTCGACATGAGCGACCTCAGCAAGGATGTGCTGGGCAGAATAGATATGAAAGAGATGAATAGCTGGATAGAGATAGAAAGGGGTGCGGCGCACAAAATGATCCGCGCGATTGACGGAAAGAACTACAGGGGAAGAAGGATCAGGATGAATGAGGCGAATAGGTAGTGGGTAGAGGGTAGTAGGGAGTTGTAACAAAACAAACAACAATTTTAATATAACAATGGAACAAACATTAACCAGCGGTGCAGGCATTGAGAAGGTATGGGCAAAGAGGCCCCTCATCATTTCGGGCCCCTGCAGCGCTGAAACTGAAACGCAGGTAATTGAAACTGCAACACGATTGGCCAAAACCGGTAAAGTAGATGCCCTGCGTGCCGGTATATGGAAACCCCGCACACGTCCGGGCAGCTTTGAAGGCATCGGCACAAAGGGCCTGCCCTGGTTGCAGCAGGCGCGAAAAGTCACCGGCCTCCCTTTGGCCGTGGAAGTGGCCACCGGCAAACAGGTAGAAGATGCACTGCATTTCGATATAGATATTTTATGGATAGGAGCCAGAACAACCGTCAACCCGTTTAGCGTGCAGGAAGTGGCAGATGCACTTCGCGGAGCAAACGTACCGGTGCTCATCAAAAATCCCATCAACCCCGATCTGGAATTGTGGACAGGCGCGGTAGAAAGAGTGGCGAAGGCCGGCATAAAAAACATCGGCCTTATACACCGTGGTTTTTCTTCTTACGGAAATACAGAGTACCGCAATGCGCCGATGTGGCACCTTGCCATTGAAATGAAACGCCGCAATCCCGAGATGATGATCATCAACGATCCTTCCCACATCTGCGGACGAAGAGACATTCTGATGGATGTTGCGCAGAAAGCCATCGACCTCGACTTCGACGGTCTGATGATCGAAAGTCACATAGATCCCGACAATGCATGGAGCGATGCCAAGCAGCAGGTTACGCCCGAAAAGCTCGCCGAAATGCTCGACTTGATCGTTTGGCGCAAGGAAGATATTAATTCGGAAGCTTACCACCAGGCGCTTGAAAAATTAAGACAGCAGATCAATCATCTCGATGATGAGCTGCTGCAATTGCTCGGTCAGCGTATGAAGATTGCTGATAAGATCGGCGAATTCAAAAAGAACAATGACATCACCATCCTTCAAACCAACCGCTGGAACGAAATTCTGGAGAAGGCATATAAGAAAGGCGACAACCTCGGCCTCACCCGTGAGTTCATCACGAAATACTTTGACGCCGTGCACATGGAGAGCATCAATCATCAGAATAAGATTATGAACAGCTAGCGAATTGGCAATAGGCAATGGGGAGTAGGGAGTAGGGAGTTTGGCCAACCAAATAATTGCCCATTGCCCACTGCCCATTGCCTATTCCCCATCACACCTACATGCAACAAAAACAATTCTCCTTCTCCAATAAATCAACCACCTGCTATTTCAACGCCGGCTTCGGCATGATTGATGAAATTGCTGATCCCGCAACCACCATATTCATCACCGATGAAAATATCATTGCCGGGCACAGGAATAGATTCGATAACCGAAGGGTGATCGTGATAACTCCCGGTGAGGCCAATAAAACCCAGGCAACGGTTGATTCGATCGTTACACAATTGATTCAGCTCGAAGCCGACAGGAAATTCACGATCGTAGGAGTGGGTGGCGGCGTTGTCACGGATCTTAGCGGCTATGCCGCATCGATATACATGCGGGGGCTGCGTTTTGGTTTTGTGCCTGTTTCGCTGCTGGCCATGGTGGATGCATCCATCGGTGGAAAAAACGGCGTTGACGTGGGCCCATATAAAAACCTGGTGGGCACGATCAGGCAGCCGGACTTTTTACTGTACGACAGCTCATTTCTCTCTACACTGCCGCAGAGCGAATGGATCAACGGTTTTGCAGAAATCATTAAGCATGCCTGCATCAAGGATACGGCTTTGTTCAATGAGCTTGAAAAAAATTCAGTTGACACCTATCGGAGCAAACAGGCCCTTCTCAACGCCCTGATACAGCGCAACGCGGAAATAAAATGCGGTGTTGTGATGAATGACGAATTTGAAAAAGGAGAAAGGAAACTGCTGAACTTTGGCCATACCTGGGGGCATGCCATCGAAACGAAATTAAACATTCCGCACGGGCACGCGGTGGCCGTAGGTATGGTGATGGCCTGCCGGCTGTCGGAAAAAATAAATGGCTTTAAAGAAACGGACCGGGTGATGGCCTTGTTGAAGAAGTACGGGTTGCCGGTTGCCGCGGAAGCAGATACGAAAGAAGTATTTAAAGTGTTGAAGATGGATAAGAAGAAAGACAGCGGAGCGATGAATTATATTTTGCTGAACAATATCGGCGACGCCGCGGTACATCGAATTTCAATAGACGAACTGGAGAAAATGATCGAGCAATGCAAGTAACGATTTATCCTTCACTGGTTGAAGGAGCCATACAGGCGCCGGCCTCAAAGAGTTCGATGCAGCGCGCCTGCGCAGCCGCGCTTTTGGCAAAGGGAACAACCACCATCCATAACCCCGGATCCTCCAACGATGACCTGGCGGCACTGGAGGTGATTTCGCGCCTGGGCGCGGAAGTGGTGGGCAAAACCAACGAAGAAATTGTTATAGAAAGCAAAGGTGTGCGTCCGGTATCTGCTTCGCTCAACTGCGGTGAGAGCGGTCTCGGCATTCGTATGTTCACTCCGCTTGCAGCGTTGAGTTCCGACGAACTGGTCATCGAAGGCACGGGAAGCCTGCTGAAGAGGCCGATGCATTTTTTTGATGAAATATTTCCTAAGCTTGGCATATCCATACAATCGAATAATGGCTTTTTGCCGATCACGATCAGGGGGCCATTGAAGCCCGCGAATATCGAGATCGACGGCTCGCTGAGCTCACAGTTTCTCACGGGTCTGCTGATGGCCTATGCCGCAGCCGGCGCCCGCGATGTTGAAATAAAAGTGAACGATCTGAAAAGCAAACCTTATATCGATCTCACGCTCGATGTACTGAAGAAATTTGGGGTTAATGTTGAGAACCACAAATACGAAACATTTAAATTCGCATATACGGCAGAAAACGGCAACCTTCTTGAACCGGCCACATATACTGTGGAAGGCGACTGGAGCGGAGGCGCCTTCCTGCTGGTTGCCGGTGCCATTGCTGGCAATATCACGGTAAAAGGATTGAATAAGGCATCTGCCCAGGCCGATAAAGAAATATTAAAGGCGCTGATCGATTGCGGCGCGGCCATTACAGTGGATGAAAATACAGTTACTATCGGCCCGGCACCGCTCACGGCCTTCAGCTTCGACGCAACGGATTGTCCCGACCTTTTTCCGCCACTCGTGGCGCTTGCTTCGTATTGCGAAGGCATCAGCTATATCAAAGGCGTGAGCAGGCTGGCGCATAAAGAGAGTAACCGCGGCGTAACCTTGCAGGAAGAATTTGGCAAGATGGGCATACTGGTTGAGCTCGACGACGACATCATGCGCGTGCATGGGGGAAGCGCCATCAGGGGCGCGAGCGTTCGTTCCCATCACGATCACCGCATCGCCATGGCCTGTGCGGTGGCGGCGCTCAATGCAGAAGGCGAAACGGTTATCGGCGATGCCGAAGCGGTGAACAAATCGTTTCCCGACTTTTATGACAAATTGAAGAGCCTGGGCGCAAATGTGAACTTTTAACTTTTAAGTATTAACTTTTTTCAATGAATAGTTTCGGCCGCATATTCCGCGTAAATATTTTTGGTGAATCGCACGGCGAAAGCGTTGGCATTAATATCGATGGATGCCCTGCGGGACTTCCGCTGACCGTTGAGGATTTTGCAACAGATATTGAAAGGAGAAAGGGCGGAACGCAAAAAGGTACCACGCCCAGGAAAGAAGACGACCTTCCCATCTTCAAAAGCGGCCTCTTCAATGACCTTACCACCGGTGCGCCAATCACCATTCTTTTTGAGAACAACAACACGCGCTCAACCGACTATGCGAAACAACGGGCCTTTCCAAGACCGGGGCACGCCGACCTTGTGGCAGGACAAAAATTTGGAGGTTTCGAAGATTACAGGGGGGGCGGGCACTTTAGCGGACGGCTCACCGTGGCCCTTGTTGCTGCCGGGGTTATCGCAAAGAAGCTTTTATCATTCGCGGAAGGCAATATTAAAGTAGCGGCCGACATTCTTGAGATCGGCGGGGAAAAGGACCAGGAAAAGGGTCTTCAAAAAGCCATCAACGCAAAGGATTCCATCGGCGGCATCGTGGAATGCAGGGTAACCGGTTTGCCCGCCGGCCTCGGAGAGCCTTTTTTTGATTCGGCCGAATCACTCATCAGCCATGCCGTTTTTGCCATTCCCGCGATAAGGGGTGTTGAGTTTGGGACGGGCTTTGCCGCGGCACGCATGTTTGGCAGCGATCACAACGATGCGATCCTCGACAGTTCGGGCAAAACAAGAACCAACCACGCCGGTGGCATTGTTGGCGGCATTACCAACGGCAACGAGCTCGTTTTCCGCATTGCCGTGAAGCCAACGTCCTCAACGCCAAAAGAACAGGAAACGCTGAACCTCGAAACGGGGGCGGTGCAACCGTTCTCCGTCAAGGGGCGTCATGATCTTTGCATAGCCCTGCGGGTGCCGGTTGTGCTCGAGGCGGTTACATCCTTCGTGTTGGCGGATATGCTGCTGCTCGAAAGGCGCCTTCCCCGGATATTAAAGCATTAAAATGAATGGAATCTCAAGGTATTTTATTATTATTGGCGGAATGAAATCCAATTTCACGGCCGCTGCACTGATGAAAACCATTGCCGGGATCGGTCTTTTAATGACGGCGTTCGCATGGACGGGATGCACCGAAAAAGAAGAAAAACCGCAGGAAAAAGATATCGTCAAAAAGGCGGAACTGTTTCCCGACAGGCTGAAAAAGAACCTGCAGGAATTTATCCAGTACGCCGGCAACAATAGCGGAAGGATCAGCGACACCACTTTGCTGAAAAATATTTCCATTGTCAAAGACATTTATGTTGATAACGGCTACACTGCGTTGTGGTCGGCGGAAGGACAATGGCTGCCGCTTGGCGATTCGTTGTTCAATTTCATCATGAACAGTAAGCACTACGGCCTGTTCCCCTCCGATTACAATTACAGGGCAATCAACGGTATTCGCGACCAGGTGCAGAAGGATTCGCTTTCTCAAAAAGACGCCGCCCTGTGGGCACGTGCCGATATGCTGCTGACAGATGCGGTGCTGAGGGTTGCGGAACATCTCAAACGTGGCAGACTGCCTTACGACAGCACATCCCGGAAGGACACGGTTAGGCTTACCGATAGTTTCTACGTCAGCGTAATTGACAAGATCAACACATCGAAAACCCTGACACCCGTTCTCAACGGTTTGGAACCGGCTATTGCACCCTACCAGGAACTGAAGAATGCGGCAAAGGACTACGTGGATTCAACTGAATTCGTAATGTACACGTACCTGTCGTATCCATTCGAGGATTCCCTTGCCTTCTACGGTCTGTTACGGAATCGTTTATTCGAAGAAGGCATCATCGATTCAATTAGCACCAACTTCGACAGCGTCCAGCTCAGCAAGGCGCTGAAAAAATACCAGGCAAAGCACAAGATCAAAGCCTCGGGCAAAGTGAACGAGGCCACGATAAATGCGCTGAACGACACGCCGTGGGAGAGGTTTAAACGCATAGCGCTGAGCCTTGACAAGTATAAACTGATGCCCGATACACTGCCGACAACCTACGTGTGGGTGAACATTCCGGGTTATTACCTGAAAGTGGTGGATACGGGACAGGTGGTGATGGAGTCGCGTGTGATTGTGGGCAGCTCGAAAACGAGGACGCCCGAACTGCACTCGGACATCTCAAATTTCATTACGTACCCGCAATGGACCGTTCCTTACAGCATCATTTTTAAAGAAATGCTGCCGGCCATTAAAAAAGACGTTACCTACCTCGACAGGCAGAACCTGATGGTCGTTGACCGGAACGACAGCGTTCTGGATCCCTACCTGATCGACTGGTCGAAACTGAGCAAAAAAAAATTTCCTTACCTGATCAAGCAACGCGAGGGCGACGACAATTCTCTCGGCGTGCTGAAGTTTAATTTCAGAAATAAATACGCTGTGTACCTGCATGATACGAACGCACGGTGGATGTTTTCGAAGTCGGACAGGGCGCTGAGCCATGGGTGCGTCAGGGTTCAGGACTGGAGGGATCTCGCGCACTTCCTGGTGCGTAACGATACCATAAAATATCACACGGATACACTCGCCAGTTGGATCGTTCGGCAGGAAAAACATGTGGTGTCCGGATTTAAAAAAGTACCGGTTTATTTACGTTACTTTAGTTGCGAGGCGAAAGACGGGAAAGTAAAGTTCTATGATGACGTTTATGGTGAAGACAGAATACTTACAGAAAAGTATTTTGCTAAGAACATATACTGAAATTCATGAAGAAAGTTTTGCTTGCTTTACTACCGGCATTGCTCGGATGGACATCGGTGCATGCGCAAACCGCAGACAGCATCCGCAAGGCCAACGCACGCAAACCAGTCGCCGCCGTTGAAACCGGTGTGGCGAGTTATTACCACTCAAAATTCCAGGGAAGAACCACCGCCAGCGGAGAGAAATATGATGAAAAAAAGATGACCGCGGCGCACAACAGGCTGCCATTCGGTACCTATGTGCGCGTTACGAATCTCCGGAACAAGCGCAGCGCGATCGTAAGGATCAACGACAGGCTGCATCACCGCAATACACGACTGATTGACCTGAGCCGCGCGGCAGCAGCCAAACTGGGTTATATCGCACGGGGCCTCACAAGGGTAAAGGTGGAGGTTTTGAGGGATAAATAAATTTACCGATATTCAGTTGCCCTAACCCATTTACCCAAAGCTGCGCATATGCCCAGAATTCTCCTCCTGGCAACTTGTTGTATCTTTTTCTTTACGGCCGCCAATGGCCAGCGACGTTCGTACAAGCAACCTCCAACATTAGGGGTCCATTTTATTTTTAATGATTTCGAAACGGCAGCGGCAATTCGCAGTTCTTCGCTGTCATCGGTATTAAAGGAACACCGCTTTGGCAAGTTGAAGAACATGGCGCAGGGCCTCGCCATCAGTTTTGGCAAGGGCCTGTCTGAAACGGTCGATTTTTACTCGACTGTAGCCGGGTCTTTTCTATCTTATCCATTCGAAAACAGGCGGCCGCCGGGAAGTGACTATCTCTTGGTGGAAGCAGATGCCAGCGTGCGGGCAAAACTGCTTTCCGATAAATATTTTGTAGTGCCTTATTTCCAGATGGGTGCGGGTATTTCCAAATACCAGGGGTATTGGGCAACATTTATTCCGATTGGCATCGGAATACAGGTCAATTTTTTTGATGAAGCTTTTTTGCAGTTCAATTCACAATACAGGGTGGGTGTGACCGAAATGGCCGGCTATCATTTTGTGCATAGCATCGGGCTCGTGGGCAACCTGGGTGAATGACGGTTTTAATTGTCGTCGTCTTTCTTGCCGAAGAGCCTTCTAAAAAAACCCTTCTTCTTTTTCTCCTCTTTTTCTGGCGCTGCCTGCTCTATTTTCTTCACATCTTTTTTTCCATTCGCTTCTTTTAAAACCTTCTGCTCTTCCAGCGATAATTTGGATTCGACAGGCACATCATAGTTTTCTTCCGGGGTACCGAGATATTCATCGGCCTCGCCGATCCCGGCATCCTGACCTTCTGCGCCGGGGGGCGGCGCCTGGTCCTGGATGTTCATGTAATCGTAGAGCATTTCGCTGCGCATATTTTCGGGCTGTACGAATTTCGCCTGCTTGTCAAGCCCCAGCGTTTTGTCCTGGAACGCCTTTTTGAAGAAATATTCCCAGATGGGCCTCGCGGCCTGTCCGCCGTAACCCAAACCGCTTTCAAGATGTATGAAGCGGTTGTCGCAACCTATCCATACGCCCGCCAGCAACTGTGGGGTGTAGCCCATGAACCATGCATCAGAATTGTCGTTGGTGGTTCCTGTTTTACCGCCCATTTCAGCCACACCGAGCCTTGAACGGAGTCCCGCAGCGGTGCCGATATCAACAGGACCCTGCATCATCCTGGCCATGGTGTACGCAGTGCTTTGGCTGATGACCTCTTTGCGTTGCGTATCGAAGCGGGCCAGCACGTTGCCGTTTTTGTCCTCGATCCTCGTAATGTACACCGGTTTGGTGCTGAAACCTCCCCCGGGGAACATCGTGTAGCCCCACATCATTTCATACAGCGAGAGATCCACGGCGCCAAGGCTGATGGAAGGGTAGGGTTTAACCTTTGTCGGAATGTTGATCTGCTTGATGAACTCGGCAAATCTTTCCGGTGTGGTTTGCTTGATGAGGTACGCGGCCACTTCATTGATCGACCAGGTAAGTCCGCTGGCAAGGCTACGCGTACCGGTCAGACCCCTGTCATTTGCCGGCACCCATCCCGAACCGGGGAAGTACTGGGCAGTGGCCTCGCACTGTGTTTCGGGCGTGAACCCGAATTCTTCAACGGCCAGGGCATACAGGAAGGGCTTAATGGCCGATCCCACCTGCCGTTTGGTCTTGATATTGACGTGGTCGAACTTATAAGTTTTAAAGTCGATGCCGCCCACCCACGCCTTTACCTGGCCGGTCAGCGGATCCATCACCATGAACGCCGTTTGCAGCATTTCGCGGTGATAGCGGATGGAATCCATCGGGGTCATCACAGTGTCTTTTTCCCTTTCCGAATTCCAGGCAAACACCCTCATGGGTGTTTTTTTGTTGAACGTTTTCCTTATTTCCGCGTCACTCATGCCCTCTTCTTTCAGGCTCTTCCACCTTTCACTGTTTTTCATAGCGGCTTCGAGGATATTCTCATGGCCCTTCCAAACGGCGTCGGTCCTCAGGCTCTTTTGCCGGCTCAACGCCTTTTGAAGGCTGGGCATGTTACGCGCCACGGCTTCTTCTGCATAAAGCTGCATACGGGGGTTGATGGTTGTGAACACCCTCAGCCCATCTTCATAAATATTGTAATTGCTGCCATCGGCTTTCTCATGTTCGTTTGTCCATTTTCGCAGCTCGTCGCGGATCACTTCCAGGAAGTAGGGCGCAATGCCGTTGTTTTCGTTTACTTTTTTATAGTTCAGCCGGATGGGGTGCTTTTTGATCTCTTCGGCCTGCGCCGCGGGCAGGTAGCCATTGCGCTCCATTTGGTCGATAACCGTGTTGCGGCGGTCGAAGGCGGCCTTGTAATTCGTACGGGGGTTGTAGGTTCCGGTGGCCTTGAGCATGCCGATCAGCACGGCCGATTCTTCGACATTCAGCCTGTCGGGTTCCTTAGAAAAAAAAGTGCGCGAGGCATTACGGATACCGTACACGTTGTCGCTGAACGATACGGTGTTGAGATAAAGCGCGAGTATTTCCTGCTTGGTGAAATTTCTTTCCAGTTTAACGGCAATGATCCACTCTTTAAGTTTTTGAAGGATCCTCCTGAAGATATTCTGCGATCTTTCTGCGAACATGTTCAGCGCCAACTGCTGCGTAATTGTTGAGCCGCCGCCCTGTTTTCCGAGCAGCACCAGGGCCCTGAGCGCGGCCTTACCATCAATTCCGGAATGGTCGTAGAAACGTTCGTCTTCGGTGGCCACCAGGGCATTCACAACGTGCTTGGAAATGTCGCGGTATTGCACATTGCTGCGGTTACCCTTTACCCGAAAGTATTTGCCCATGCTGGTGCCGTCGTCTCCGTAAACTTCTGTTGCCAGGGTTATGGAAGGATTTTCAAGCTGTGCCAGCGACGGCATTTTTCCGAACACGCCGAAGTTGATCAGTACAATAAAGAGAACCAGGGCGAGAAAGCATCCAAGGAAGATTTTCCAGAATATTCGGACTGAACGCGACATGTATAAAAATTAAACTTAAAAGTTAGCTGTTAAAACTTAAAACTGCAAAGCATGTATGAGCAAAAATCATACTTAGATAACTTTTAGTGGGTTTTAGCCGGTTAAAAGTTGCAGGCCCACTCAACTTTTAACTTTTAACTTTTCGTTTTTGACTACCTGCCGTATCGCTTCGAAAATTCAAGGTATCCCTCCATGTCCTGGTTATTTTTCAGCACTTCGAGGTTGCGGTCGCTGATGAGGAGGAACGACAATTTGCCAGCGGGCAGCCACGGAACCACCTCGGTAGACGCCACAGGCTCGGTTTTCCGGATGTACTCCATCGCATCGGCAGCATTCGCGAAGCCCGACATGACCACGAGCCGCACCGAGTCGTTCATTGCCTGGTTATTGATTTCGATGGGCTGGCCGGAAAAATTTACCTGGTTATACCTGTTAAACGCATTTCTCGATTCAGTTACATAAACGGGATCCACCTTTGTCAGCACCAGCACCACCGAATGCGCTGCCTCTACGTTGAAGGTAAAGGCGGTGGGTATTTCGGCCACTGCACCTTTTTTCTCAGGGGGCGGGGCAACAGTAATTTCCGGTTTGCGCCCGGTAGTGTTCGAGTCAATGTTGTTGAGGTTCACGGGCCGCAAGGTAGTTGTATCCTGCTCGAGCGGGGTGCCTATCTGCTCCTGCGGCTGGCGCGGCTGGTTCATGACCACCACGGTGTCCTCCACTCTTGTTATCTCAAGGTTTGTGAGGTATTCCTCTATTTCCTTCCGTCGGCCCAGTACGTCCAGGATCGTTTTTGCCTTTTCAGCAATCGGCTGGTCGGCGTATAGTTCGATAATGTTGTTCAACGAAGCTTTGGCTTCCTCATCCTGCCTGCTGTGAATGTAGTATACCGATTCTATGTAAAGCAGTTGCGGCGTCCAGTAACTGTTCCCGTAAATACTGTCGTTGATCTTCTTCT
Source organism: uncultured Chitinophagaceae bacterium (assembly GCA_946885665.1). The sequence goes on from CAMPGT010000020.1 coordinate 15,441, forward strand.
GTCTCTCGGCTTCCGCGAAATTACCTTCGATGAAAAGATTGTACACGTTTTCGTAAGCGCGCGTCCTCTCCTCTTTCTGTTTCTTTTCATTTCCTGATAAAGCGTTGTCCAGCATTTGCTGCAGCCTGGTTCCCTGGTACTTCATGTCGAGTTCCGCCTTAGCTTTGGCCGCATCTCCGTCTCTGCCCACTTTTTTATAGGCGAAGTACAGGTAATACAGCGCATCGGCCCTTCTCGTGTGATAGGTGAACTTGTTCACGAATCTTTCGAGTGCAGCGATGGCTTCGCCATATTCTTCGAGCTGGTCAATGTAGATCACACCGAGATTTACCAGGGCGTTCCCGATCGAATCATCGGAAAGCTCCAGTTTTTCCGCAGTAAGCGGAATGTTTTCGAGCAGGGCCGCGTAAGTTACCGGGCCTGTAACCGCAGCACTGGTGTCGCCTTCGTCGCCCGTTGGCGCCCCTGTTCTCGGGTCGCGCGGACCGGTGCCCGACTGTGCGATGGCTGCCTGCCGCCGCCAGTTATCGACATTAGGACGGTTGCCCCATGTTTGCCTGAAACCGCTGTATCCTTTAGACTTCAGTGAAGGATTGTTGAAGTACCAGTCGCCTTTGCTGCTGTTACTGGCAAAAAGATCGGCAGGGGCATTGTTCCTGTCGTTCAGGCCTATTGCGGCATTGCCGGCGGTCACCTCGTCTTCTTTCAGTCCCTGTTTTTTTCTTAGCTGGCGCACCATCTTTTTCAACAGCGTCGCTCTTTCTGCTTCGGGCATGGCTGCCAGGAGTTGAAGACTGTCCTGCCGCTGTATCACTTCCTGCTCGCTCACAATGCTGGCAAGAACTTCCTTTCGTTTACCCAGCGCAACCGGGTCAACTATTCCCGGGTCGTTATTGTTGACAGAATCGTAGAACCTTTTTGCGTCGGGGTAATTTTTTTCTTCATATGAAATATCGCCAAGCAACAGGAAGGAGCGCGTACGCTGGGAGGCATTGAGGTTTTCTGTTGCGGCCGCGGCCGATTTCAGCAGCATTTCCTTTGCTCCCGGAACATTATTTCTTTCCAGCTCTATCCGGGCCGCTGTGTAATAAACGATGTCGCGATATTTCTCGTACCGGTCGCGGCGGCCCATTTTTCTAAGCTCTTCAATATTTTTCCTGATCGCTACGGAGTCACTGTTGTTTTGCCGGATGGCATTGAGGATGGCGTAGACTTCGAGTACCGGGTCGAGCGTGCGGTTTTTCGCGCGGTTATAATATTCCTCGGCCAGGTCGTGCCTGTCGGACAGTTCGTACAACTGCGCAATCAGGTATTCCCACCTGGACCTTTCTTCGCGGCCGGTCGCATTGTCGAGTGATTTTTCGAGATAATGGGCTGCGCTGTCATCCATTTTCTGGTGGTAGAACCAGAGCGCCTGCATTTCGTTGAGATCGGTTTGCAATCTTTCCGGAAAGCGTGGATCATTTTTCAGGGTCTGTATCAGGCTCGCTGCTTCCGCCATCCGGTCGCGGGCAATGTACGTGCGAATTTGCCAGATGAACGATTCGTTGCGGCTGGGGGGTGTCGTCCATGCGCGGCTCACCAAAGAATTGTTCTCTTTCGTGGAAACAGACAGGGCGTTGGTACCTTCGTTCGCATTGCTGCCGATGGGCATGTCGTAGCCGTCGGGCTCCTTCGGCGAAAACGCATAGTTGATGTACTGGAAGGTGAGATAGGCAGAGTCGAGATCATTTCGAAAATAATACGCTTTGCCGATCAGCATGTACAGGTTGTCGATCCATTGGTTGCGCAGATCGTGGGTAAGGATGCCGGTATTGGCCTTGTAGATAACGGAATCCAGTTCGGTCCTGTCGCCGGATGTGCGCTCGAGGCTGTAGTTGTAGAAAGGGAGCAACTGTGAAAAGTCGTCTTTGTGGGCGAGTTTCGCCCGTTCGAGCACCTGGTCCAGCTTATTATTGGCGTTAAAGTACCAGTTGTAGTGGGTAACGGTATTCTGGATGAATTTTCGGGGACCCTTGAATTTTTTTTCAGCCGATTTTTCGGCGCCCAGCAGCTTGTTCTCGTATCTTTTTGGTTTCTTCAGGTCAGTCGGCAACGTGGGCTGGCCGAACACATCGGGGAACCATAGGAGTAAAAGGAGAAGAAGACCAGATGTTGGACATGAAACCTTTAGCATTACCGGCGCAAACTAAGTTCTTAATAACTGATATTAAAGAAATTTATTTTAAATTATCCTTATTTTTCCGTCCATTTCCATTCGTGAAAGCGTATTCGTCTACCTTTAAATCCTGATCAGTCCTAACTATGGCCAAATTCGATGCCAACTCAACGCTTAAGAGATTACAGAACCGGTACCGCCTCGTAGTGATGAATGATGATACTTACGAAGAGGTTGTTACGTTTAAGTTATCGAGGATGAGTGTTTACATAGCGCTTTGCACCGTTTTTGTGCTGGTTACCGGCCTCACCGTGGCCCTGATCGTGTTCACGCCCCTGCGGCTGTATATCCCTGGGTATGGCGACGTAAATGCCACCAAGGAGCTGCGCGAGCTGAAGGTGAAAACGGATTCGCTCGAACAGGCGGTAAGGTACAAGGAACAGTATCTCGACAATATCAAAAATGTGCTGCAGGGTAATATTCCGATGAAGCGTGACACTTCCGGGATAGAGGTTCAATCTGAAAATGAAGAAGACTAAAACTAATCACTATGTTCAACCCAAAAAGCAAATCCGACATTTCTTCCGAAACGCCGGTGCAGGCCACCGGCGCCAGCATCATCGCGGCAGGCACAACCCTTAAGGGCGACATCAGCAGCAATGGCGACATCCGCATCGACGGTACGCTCAAAGGCAACGTACATTCGACCGCCAAAGTGGTGATCGGTTCCAACGGAGTGGTGGAAGGCGACATCTCTGGCCAGCAGGCCGACATCATGGGCAGGATCAATGGCACCATTAAAGTGAAAGAGCTGCTGCAATTGAAAGGCGGAAGCAACGTAACCGGAAACATTTACGCCGCCAAGCTCCAGATCGAAACGAGCGCCAATTTCAACGGCCAGTGCCACATGACCACCAACGAGCCCGTAACCATGCAGCAGGTGGCCAGCAGCGTTGTTGAAAACAAGAGCGATAAAACCGTCGTCGCCGACAAAAGCTTTTCTTTGAAATAATTATTGATCTTTGCGGTCAATGATTACGAACAAGAGCAGCGGCGCGTTTCTTCCCATCTTACTGATATTCCTGGCAGTGAACGCACTATTGATGGTGACGCCTTCACTCGACTTTTTATGGGGCATGGACCGGAACGTGATGCTCGTGGGTAACCTCATTCTTTTTGTCGCCACTTTCATCTCTTTTCGGCTGTACCGGAAGTCGCTGGCCAACAGCAAGGCGCATGCGTTCATCCGCATGATCTATGGGGGTATGTTCGCCAAGATGATGATTTGCCTCATCGCTGCGGTTGCCTACATCATGGTGGCCCGGAAAGATGTGAGCAAAGGTGCGATCTTCGGCTGCATGTTCCTGTATTTTGTGTACACGTTTGTAGAAATATCGATCATCATGAAACTGAGCAGGAAGCAGAAGTATGTCAAAGAATGAGGCGCCGCTCGAGGCGATAAAAAGATATATACCCGAAGAAGCCGCTCCCTTCATCCTTCACTACCTGAATATTTACAAGGTGCACCTTACGATTACCCGCGAACGGAAATCCGTGCTCGGTGATTATCGTCATGCCACCGGCTTCAAGGCACACCGCATCAGCGTTAACGGCAACCTCAACAAATACAGTTTTCTTATCACCCTGGTTCATGAATTGGCACACCTCGTTACTTTCCTGGAACACGGACACCGCGTAGAACCGCATGGCAAAGAATGGAAAAGATTGTACGGCAGCCTGATGAAAGATTTTTTGACGCCGGAAATTTTCCCGCCCGATTTGCTGGCCGCATTGAACCGTTCGCTGCACAACCTGCCGGCAAGCAGTTGTTCGGATGAAAAACTGATGCGGATGCTTAAAAAGTATGATGGTTCCGCTAATGGACTGGTGATGGTGGAGCAGGTAGAGGATGGCGCCGTGTTCGACGCTGGCAAGGGAAAAATGTTCCGAAAAGGAAAAAAATTGCGTAAACGGTACCAGTGCGTAGAACTGTCCACTGGCAGGCTGTACCTTTTCAGCCCGGTTTACGAGGTTAAAATAGCCGCAACAGTTAGCTGAGCAGCGCCATCAATCCATACAACAAAACGTAGGAAACAAAAGTAAAAACCAGAAAGCCTGAATGTGCATTTTTCATAAGTCGGATTTTAGAACCAGGTGTTAACGACTAAAATAATCGAATATTTTTATGAATCCCATAAAAAATGATGCCATTTTGGGAAAGGCTCATTTTTTTCGCCAGACGCTCATAAAGCCACTCGTAAACGGCAGGGGCAGCATCTCCGCGATTTGGCAATCAAGCCTTTGCAGCAGCTTTATTTTTTTTGTAAGAAGGGAGATGGGGAAAACCTGCTCCACGAAATTCGTTTTTTTGATCACGTCGATACTAAACCCCTGGCTGGCGGCAAGGTTTCTCAGCGAATGAACGGTAAAAAACTGAAGATGGGTAAGATCGTCCGCATCCGATTGCTGGGTTTGGCCCCGGTAGCCTAAAGCATTTTTAATGCGCCGCAGCACCCGGGCAACAACGGTGTCCTTTTTTTGGATATACTGAACGGGCCTTGTAACCAACAGTTCACGTGGACCATTCCCGTTTGGCACGGTAACGATCAGCATACCCTTGTTTGTTAGCGATTGATGAAGGGCCGATAACAGGGCACCCGGATCGTGCAGATGTTCGAGCACTTCGCTGCATATGATGGCGTCGTAATGATGAGGGAGTGTTTTCAGTTCGCCCGCGCCGGCAACGCGGTAGTGAATATTTTGATGAGGATTAAGACGACGCGCAGTATCGATGGTTTTTTCGCTGGCGTCTACGGCCGTTACACGAAATCCTTTTTCGGCCACTGCCCTGCTGATGAATCCGTTGCCGCATCCTACATCAAGAACAGCGGCGCCGGGAGATAGATAACTGCTGATGGAAGCGGTAATGAAGGCAACTCTTTTTTTATCTGCGATCCTTTCAAATTCCATGATGAATAGGCCAATAAATTATAACATTCGTCGTTATTAATCCGGCCCGTTTTATAATCCAACCTTATGAAATTTTTTGTGGCGGTCAATTGTTCGATACCGCCTTATTTACGAGTGCAGCGGCCTCGCTCAGCAGAATGGCTGACTGCACTTTGAGCCCACTTTCTTCTATGAGTTTTTTTGCTTCTTCCGCATTTGTTCCCTGCAGTCTGACGATGATGGGAACCTCTATGTTTCCTATTTTTTTGTAGGCATCAATTACGCCCTGCGCCACACGGTCGCAGCGCACGATGCCGCCAAATATATTGATGAGTATGGCCTTTACTTTGGGATCTTTTAGGATGATCCTGAAGCCTGCTTCCACTGTTTGTGCGTTGGCTGTTCCGCCTACATCCAGGAAGTTGGCGGGCTCGCCGCCATTAAGCTTGATCATATCCATGGTGGCCATCGCCAATCCTGCCCCGTTCACCATACATCCCACGTTACCATCGAGCTTTACGAAGTTGAGGTTGAATTTTGCTGCCTGCACTTCGGTGGGATCTTCTTCCGTAACATCTCTCAATGTTTCAAGATCCGGATGACGCATCAGGCCGTTGTCGTCGAGATTCATTTTGCAGTCGACCGCAATGATCTTTTCGTCCGACGTTTTGAACATTGGGTTTATTTCGAGCATGCTGCAATCGAGACCGACGTAAGCGTTGTAGAGGTTGGTCACGAACTTCACGCAACTTTTGAACGCTTCTCCCGAAAGGCCCAGGTTGAAGGCTATCTTCCTCGCCTGGAAGGGCTGCAGGCCGCCGCCGGGGTAAACCCACTCCTTGAATATTTTTTCAGGAGTTTTATGCGCCACTTCTTCAATGTCCATCCCTCCTTCGGTGCTATACATCACCACATTGCAGGCTTTCGTTCTGTCGAGCAAAATGGACAGGTAAAATTCTTTTACCGGGTTGGGGCCCGGATAGTACACGTCCTGCGCCACCAGCACTTTGTTCACCACTTTTCCCGCTTCGCCGGTTTGAACGGTTACAAGCGTTCCGCCCAGAATGTTTGCCGATATCTCCCTGATATCATCCGCATTTTTTCCAACGGCAACACCGCGTTGTTCAAGCCCCTTGATTTTTCCTTTTCCCCTGCCACCCGCATGGATCTGCGCCTTCACCACCGCAAAATTATTTCCGTACTGCACTTTGAGGTTCCTGTAAGCTTCTTCCGCCGCCTGCGGCGTTTCTACAGGATAGCCTTCCTGCACTGAAACATTGTATCTCTTTAGTAATTCCTTTGCCTGGTATTCGTGAAGGTTCATAATGCCGTGTTTTTCAGTTAACGCGCTGCGAAAATAGCGGATTTTCATCTTTGTTTCTTTATCCACTTAAACTTGAACGCACTATCGTGTACTAACAATTGTTAGTATTTCAATGAAAAACTTCTATTTTTGACCCTACCTCAAATATCCTGTCATGCAAGTAACCTTAACTGAAGAACATGAGATGATAAGAAAGGCAGCACGCGACTTTGCACGAAGCGAGTGCCTGCCGGGAGTGATTGAGAGAGATGAACACCAGCATTTTCCGAAAGAGCAGATCAGGCACCTCGCCAATCTTGGCTTCATGGGCATGATGGTAAGTGAAAAATATGGCGGCGCAGGCCTCGACACGGTCAGTTATGTACTGGCCATGGAAGAGATCAGCAAAATAGATGCAAGCGTTTCGGTGTGCATGAGCGTAAACAATTCGCTGGTGTGCTGGGGACTTGAGCGATACGGTACCGAAGAGCAGAAACAAAGATACCTGGTACCGCTGGCGGGGGGCTCAAAGGATAATGAACTGTACATCGGCGCTTTTTTGTTGAGCGAACCGGAGGCGGGCAGCGATGCGCGGTCTCAAAAGACGACTGCCGAAGACAGGGGCGATCATTATTTGCTCAACGGAACAAAGAACTGGATCACCAATGGCGGCTCTGCTGCGGTTTACCTGGTGATGGCGCAAACCGATGCTTCGAAGGGAAGCAAGGGCATCAATGCTTTTATTGTCGAAAAAAACTGGCCGGGCGTTACGGTGGGTCCAAAAGAAAATAAGATGGGCATCAGGGCCAGCGACACCCACAGCATCATGTTCCAGGATGTGCAGGTGCCGAAGGAAAACAGGATAGGAGAAGATGGGTTCGGTTTCGTTTTCGCCATGCGCACGCTCGAGGGCGGCCGCATTGGCATTGCTTCCCAGGCGCTCGGCATCGCCTCCGGCGCATATGAGCTGTCGTTGCAATATGCAAAAGAAAGGAAGGCCTTTGGCGTACCGATATGCCAGCACCAGGCCATACAGTTCAAACTCTCCGAAATGGCCACACGCGTTGAAGCGGCCCGGCTGCTTTGCATGAAGGCGGCGTGGGAAAAGGATAATAACGACGATTATGCGGTGAGCTCGTCACAGGCAAAGCTGTTCAGCGCCGAAACGGCGATGTGGACAACGGTTGAAGCCGTGCAGGTACACGGCGGATATGGGTATGTTAAAGAATATCATGTGGAGCGGCTGATGCGTGACGCCAAGATAACGCAGATATACGAAGGCACCAGCGAAGTACAGCGAATGGTGATCAGCAGGGCGGTGATTGGATAACCTGAAAATCATCCCTTAGTATATTTGCAGGGATGCGAAAGGAAAAATATCAACAACTAAGAGAATCGCTGGGAAAGCACACCACCCTCGTTGCGGTATCCAAACTGCAGCCCGTTGAGGCCATCATGGATATGTACAAGCTGGGGCACCGCGACTTTGGGGAGAACTATGTGCAGGAACTCATCGAAAAACAATTGCTGCTGCCCGGCGACATACGCTGGCACTTCATCGGGCACCTGCAGTCGAACAAAATTAAATACATCGCTCCCTTCATCCACCTGGTGCAGAGCGTGGACAGTTTCAAGCTGCTGCTCGAAATCGACCGGCAGGGAGCGAAGATCAACAGGAGAATAGATTGCCTTCTGCAGGTGCATATTGCTAACGAAGAAACGAAATTCGGTTTGCACGAACAGGAGCTGGACGAACTGGTAACGGGCCTGATGCGGGCAAATGAGCAGCACCAGCTCAACCATATTCGCGTTACGGGATTGATGGGCATGGCGTCTTTTTCCGATAATGTTGAAAAAGTGCGGGCCGAGTTCAAGTATCTTTCCACGATTTACGATAAATATGCAGACGTCAGCACGCATAATTTTCATTTTAAAAATTTATCAATGGGTATGAGCAGCGACTATTCCATTGCCATTGAGGAAGGCAGCAACATGGTGAGGATAGGAAGCCTGCTGTTCGGAGCGAGGCCGTATCCTGAAAATCGCTAAATTGCACGTTTCACGGCAATCTAAATTAAAGGCGTTGTAATGGTAGTTTTGATCTTTGTAGTTGTACACTGGTATCTTTCCCTTTTTTGTCAAACTTTTTTCCTGCACCGGTACGCGGCTCACGGCGCGTTTAAAATGAGTAAAGGCTGGGAGAAATTTTTTTATATCCTCACGTTCATCACGCAGGGCTCCTCGTACATGAGCGCCAGGACATATGCCCTCCTCCACAGGCTTCATCATGCATTTACCGACACGGAAGACGATCCGCACTCGCCTTCATTCTCAAAGAATGCGGTCGACCTGATGAACCAAACGAGAAAGAAATATGCTGATATCTATAACAGGAGGATCGAAGTAGATGAAAAGTTCACCAAGAACCTGCCCGACTGGGCCGCTTTCGACCGGTTCGCACATCCATGGGTCACGCGCCTGCTTTGGGTGGCGGCTTACGTGGCTTTTTATGTTGCGTTTGCCACCGCTCCGTGGCAATACATCTTTTTGCCGGTCACCTTATTTATCGGACCCATCCAGGGTGGCGTAATCAACTGGTTCGCACACAAGTACGGTTCCACGAACTTCGCCATGAACAACACCTCCAAAAATCTCTTTTATATCGATGTGTTAATGTTGGGAGAGGCCTACCATAATAATCACCATAAATTTCCCTCAAGTATTAATTTCGGTGTGAAGAAAAATGAGGTCGACCCAATCTACTTCGTTATTTTACTCTTCAACCGGCTGCGCATCATTCGTCTCAACAGGGCCGAACGAAAGACCATGGACAAAGAAAGGCACATGATCTTCAAAAAGGAGCGGGTAAAAGAACTCGATAATGTAAATATTTAAATCTGATTGTTGCCGCATGAACAATTTTATCAAGAAAGGAAGGTTTCTTCTCTCCCTGGTAATTTTGATATCCACGACATCGCTGAACGCACAGGTTTACGATTCTGTATTGAAGGTGCTCGACACCAGGTACCCGCAGGAAAAACTGTATCTCCACTTCGACAGATCGTACTACAACCCCGGTGAAACCATCTGGTTCAAGGCCTATCTTTTCGCGGCCAACGTTCCTTCCGGCATCAGCAAAACGGTTTACACCGATCTCATCGACGAGAACGGGAAACTGTTATCCAGGAACATATCACCAGTTGTAAGGTCGAGCTGTGCCGCGTCTTTCGATTTGCCGCCAAACATCACTTCATCATTGGTGTATGTGCGGGCATATACCGACTGGATGCTGAACTTCGATTCATCTTTCATCTATACAAAGGCCATCCCTGTTTTGCAACCGCAACAGGAAACGGCAAAGAAGAAAGTGGTCCCGAAAAATTTTCTCCAGTTTTTTCCTGAAGGTGGCGACCTGGTGCAGGGTGTTGAATCGAGGGTGGCTTTCAAAGCAACCGACATTCACGGCCTGCCCTACAAAGTGAGCGGAGAGGTTGTGGACAGCAAAGGAAAAGCTGTTGCTGCGTTCCACTCCGTGCATGATGGGATGGGATTTTTTATGTTAACGCCCGAGGCAGGAGAAAAATACAAGGCACTCTGGAAAGACAGCACGGGCAAAGCGCAGCAAACGCCCATACCCGCGGCCAACAAGGATGGATTCGTACTGCGTATCGACCAGGACGCCGCCGGTATATCCTTCGGCATATCGCGGCCGGCCGGCGGAGCCGATGCGAGACACGTCACCATTGTTGGGCAGATGCAGCAACAGTTGGTATACATGGCCACAGCCAACGTATCAGGCAGTAAAACGGTGAAAGGCGTGATCCCCACCGAAAATATTCCCGCCGGCATACTGCAGCTAACGTTGTTCTCGGAGAACAGGCAACCACTTGCGGAGCGAATCGATTTCGTGAACAAGCTTGATTACTATTTCATCACCGATCTTAACCACCCGCTCAAGAGCTTTGAAAAAAGAAGCAGGAACGTGATCCAGGTAGATGTTCCCGACACCATTCGCACCAACCTGTCGATTTCGATAACCGATGCGGATATCGATCCAAAACTGCCCGGCGAAGATGACATCTTCTCGAGCGTGCTTATCACCAGCGACGTCAAAGGATACGTTCATCACCCGGCATATTACTTTTCCAGTGAGGCCGACAGCGTTGTCAAACACCTCGACCTCGTAATGATGACGAACGGGTGGAGACGATTCAAATGGGAAGACGCACTGGCAGGCAATTTTCCTGTGATTAAGCACATGCCTTCCGAATACCTCACCATCAACGGAAAAATTAACGGCCTCAGAACAACGGAGCTGTTGCAAAAAGAGCTGAGCGGTATCCTTGAGTTCAACAAAAAGCAGGAATTCATGACGATACCCGTTGATCCGGATGGTAGTTTCCAGGTGGGCGGACTTCTATTTTTCGACACGGCCAGGCTGTATTACCAGTTCAATAATGACAAAGAAAAAGTGCTCACGTCGCGCGCTTCATTCGACATCAAAAGCAACCTGCTGAAATCGAATGTGATCATGAATTTTGACTCGAATGCGGTTTACCAGTCTGTGTTGCCGCCAAAGGATGTGTGGGCGAAGAACCTGGATCTTTCGGAAAAAAATATGGCCGTAATGGACGCGCGCAGGAAGGTGCAGACGCTGGAGGCCGTAACGGTTACCGCCCGGCAGAAATCGAAGAAGGAAGAGATGGACGAAAAATATACCAGTGGATTGTTTTCTGGTGGTGACGCATATACTTTTTTGCAGGATGACGACATCAGCGCCAAAGGCGCGTTATCGGTACTCAATTATTTGCAGGGAAAAGTGGCGGGATTGCAAATAACGGGGATGGGTCAACAGGCCACCATGAGCTGGCGTGGCGGTACGCCGACCCTTTTCATCAACGAGATGCCTTCGGATGTGGGGATGGTTCAGACCCTGACGATGGCGGATATTGCCATGATCAAGGTGTTCAGACCCCCGTTTTTCGG
>CAMPGT010000021.1 GCA_946885665.1 uncultured Chitinophagaceae bacterium
CTCCCCCGCCACCCGATTTCGTGCCGACAGCAACTTCGTTCGCGGACTTGTTAGGGCACTGCAAATCAAAAATTCTTTTTATTACCCTTTCGATTCGGTTCGCACAGTGTCGCGTCAGTATGCACCGGACAGCGCCTTCAGGATCTTTACCTGGCAACTGAAAAAAGATGCATACGTTTACCTGCAAAAAGGCGCCATACAGATGAACACGGCCGACGGCCACCTGAAACTCTTCCCTCTTTTCGATTACTCCATGTACACCAACAAGCCCGGCGATTCTGTACGGTCGCCCAACAATTGGATCGGCGCAATATATTACCGCATCGTTATGAAAGAACACCGCGGCAGGAAATACTATACCCTGCTGGGGTTCGACGACTTCAGCGTGTCGAGCAACAAAAAATGGATAGAGGTGCTGACTTTCAACGAACGCAATGAGCCGGTATTCGGCGGACCGTTCTTTTCATTTAAGGAAGACACGGTGCGGCGCCCCGTACAGGCCAGGTTTTGGATGGAATACAAAAAAGAAGCGAGCACCGTAATGAATTATGACCCCGACCTCGACATGATCGTTTTCGACCACCTGATATCTGAAACCGACGAACCGGAGAAGAAGAACACTTACATTCCCGATGGCACCTACGAAGGATTTAAATGGCAGAACGGCCAATGGCTGCATGTAGATAAAATTTTCGATTTCCAGTTGCAGGACGGCCAGTTTCCGACAGACGAAAAAATTCGAGATGAAGAAGGGAACATCAATGAAAGGATACTGCAGGAACAATCCGAGGAAAACATAGAAAAGGCCGAACAAAAAAAGTAAGTCGTTGACTACTTAATCATCCAGTTTAAGCACTGCCAGGAACGCTTCCTGCGGCACTTCCACGTTTCCGATCTGCCGCATGCGTTTCTTACCCTCCTTTTGTTTTTCAAGAAGCTTGCGCTTGCGGCTGATGTCACCTCCATAACATTTAGCGGTAACATCTTTTCTCATCGCAGAAATGTTTTCGCGCGCAATCACCTTCGCTCCAATAGCCGCCTGTATGGCGATCTGGAACTGCTGGCGCGGAAGCAGCTCTTTCAATTTCTCGCATAGTTTTCTTCCGAATTCCTGCGCACGGCTGCGATGTATGAGCGCGCTTAGCGCATCCACCTTGTCACCGTTGAGTAGAATATCCATGCGTGCAATGTCGCTGTCGCGATAGCCGATGGGATGATAATCGAATGAAGCATACCCACGCGTCTGCGACTTCAGCTTGTCGTAGAAGTCGAAGACTATCTCCGTGAGCGGCATTTCGAAAATCAGTTCGACGCGGGTGGTGGTGAGGTAACTTTGGTTAACGAGTATACCGCGCTTTCCAAGGCACAAAGTGATGATGTTGCCTATATATTCGGGCTTTGTGATGATCTGCGCCTTAATGAAGGGCTCCTCAATTTTTTCCGTTTTTACCGGGTCCGGAAATTCGGTGGGGTTGTTTACGATTATGGTTTCGCCCTTCGTTGTGTAGGCGATAAAGCTAACGTTGGGTACGGTGGTGATGACGGTTTGGTTAAACTCCCTTTCGAGCCGCTCCTGGATGATCTCCATGTGCAACATTCCGAGAAACCCGCACCTGAATCCAAAGCCCAGCGCCTGCGAGGTCTCGAGTTCAAAGGTGAGCGAAGCATCGTTCAACTGGAGTTTGTCCATGCAACCACGCAACTCTTCAAATTCATCGGTATTGACAGGGTAAATGCCTGCAAATACCATGGGTTTCACTTCCTCAAATCCCCTGATCTGTTCCGGCGCGGGATCGTCAACCAGTGTAATGGTGTCACCTACCTTTACTTCTTTGGCATTTTTTATTCCTGTAATGATATATCCCACATCGCCGGCACGCACTTCTTTTTTCTCCGACATTTTTATTTTCAAAATGCCCACCTCGTCGGCAAAGTATTCCTGGTCGGTGGACATGAACTTAATGTGGTCGCCTTTCCTGAGCGTACCGTTCAATATCCTGAAGTACACGATAATTCCCCTGAAACTGTTGAACACGCTGTCGAATACCAGAGCCTGCAGCGGCGCATTCACATCGCCCCCGGGCGGCGGGATCCTTTTCACGATGGCGTCGAGAATTTCCTGCACGCCCAGCCCCGTTCTGGCACTCGCCAGGAGAATATCTTCCGGCTTGCAGCCGATCAGTTCGATGATCTGGTCCTTGACCTCTTCGACCATGGCGCCGTCCATATCGATCTTGTTGATGACAGGAATGATTTCGAGGTCGTTGTCGATGGCCAGGTACAGGTTGGAGATTGTTTGTGCCTGTATTCCCTGCGTCGCATCTACCAATAATAGTGCGCCTTCGCAGGCGGCCAGGGCGCGGCTCACTTCGTAGCTGAAATCGACGTGCCCCGGCGTATCGATGAGGTTCAGAATGTATTCCTGGTTGTCGCTGTGCTTGTAGTTGATCTGGATGGCGTGGCTCTTGATGGTAATGCCCTTTTCCCTTTCCAGGTCCATATCATCAAGCACCTGGTCCATCATTTCTCGTTCGCTGATGGTATTGGTAGTTTGAAGTAAACGGTCGGCCAGGGTTGATTTGCCGTGATCGATGTGCGCGATGATACAAAAATTCCGGATATTCTTCATTGCCAGGCTCGTGCTGTTTTAAGCCGGCAAAAGTAACTCTTTTTCGGCGATCCATTGATTTCTTCCGTAGCCGCTGATCACATGTTTTTCACTGTGATAGGACGAACGGACGAGGGGGCCGCTTTCCACGTAATCGAGACCAAGTTCGTAACCTATTTCCCTGTATTCCCTGAATTCGTCGGGATGTACGAACCTCACCACCGGCAGATGCTTTTTGGTGGGTTGGAGATATTGTCCCAGCGTTACAACGTCCACGCCATGGTCGCGGAGGTCGGTCATGGCCTGGATCACCTCTTCTTTTGTTTCTCCGAGCCCCAGCATGATGCCGCTTTTTGTTCGCATGCCGCCTTCCTTGAGTGTTTTCAGCACTTCGAGGCTCCTGCGGTATTTAGCCTGGATGCGCACCTGGCGGGTCAGCCTTTCAACGGTTTCGATGTTGTGAGAAACCACCTCGGGTGCCGCCCCGATTATGCGGTCGATATTTTCTTTCTGACCCTTAAAGTCGGGAATGAGCGTTTCGAGAGTAGTTTCCGGATTCAATGCTTTTACCGCCCTGATGGTGTTGAACCAGATGATGCTTCCACCGTCTTTCAGTTCGTCGCGATCCACGGAAGTGATCACCGCATGTTTCACCTTCATCAGGTGAATGGCCTCGGCCACACGCTGCGGCTCGTCCCACTCCACTTCCGACGGACGGCCGGTGGCCACCGCACAGAAGCCACAGCTTCTTGTGCACACGTTTCCGAGTATCATGAATGTGGCGGTGCCTTCTCCCCAGCATTCACCCATGTTCGGGCAGTTGCCGCTCTCGCAAATGGTGTGAAGTTTATGTTTGTCAACCAGCGATCGTACATGTTTGTAGCTTTCGCCGATGGGTAATTTGACTCTTAGCCAATCGGGCTTCTTGGGCCTTGCTTCCGATGGTATATTGCCGTTAACCTGTAGTTCGTCCATGCCGCAAAGTTCAGGATAAAAAATCTATTTTCTTTTTCCAAGCAGAATCGCCACATAAGCGTTGAAGAAAAACTGTTTGTCTTTATTGAATAACATTTGCGGGATCTTGTTGGCGTAATATTCAGCGCTTAATCCCACTTCAATGGCAGTAACCGTTTCATTCAGACGTCCGTAATCAAAACGCATAGCAGTTTTGGCGTACACACCCGGCCGCACCTTCAACTCGCTCCACCCGCCCGAAATGCCTTTGGCCTTTACTTCGAGATAACCGCTGTCGATGATCTCGGGATAACGCGACGGAATAATGTCGCCCTGCCTGTTCTCGGCATCGATAATGTAGGGCTTCACAAGACCCAGCGCCAACCCGCCGCCATAAATCGCCGACACTGAGACGCCGTTTTTGTTGCCCTTTCCGCCAATCACCTGCTGCATAGCCGCACCAAACCTGGCCTGGTAGAACGTGTTCGTCTTTCCGAATGCCAGGTAATTCACACGCAGATGTCCGGGATCGAAAAAGCCCTCTCTTTTTTCTTTCGGATGTTTCTTTTCAGACAGTTCGAAATTGAAAAGTATCGACTTGCGGTTCGCTTTGAACTTGCCAAACTCGTATCCTATGCCATACCCGTCTGTGGCCAGCTTTACGCTGAATATGCTGTGCTTGTTATAAACAATTTCACCTTCTTCTTCCTGCCTGGCGAGTTCATTGAGCCGCTCGCGCTTCTCATCTCTCTTTTTCTCGCGCATTTCTTTTCTGGACAGAGGGGCATTTTGGCCGTCGCCGGAACCAGGAGCTTCCTGGGCACACAATGTACCCGCGACAATTCCTGCCAGTAACGTTAGAACGATTTTCTTCACCGGGAATGATTTAATGTAATCAACGTAAATTTAGGCCAAAAATACCGAATGACATCAACAGTCACCTATGAAGGAAATCTCCGTACCGCTTGTGTGCATCTCCGTTCCGGATCGACCATACAGACCGACGCGCCCGTGGACAATAACGGCAAGGGCGAGCGCTTTTCGCCGTCCGATCTCGTGGCTACGGCCCTGGGCAGTTGTATGCTGACCATCATGGGCATGCGTGCCGTTGAAATGGACGTGGACCTTGCAGGTACAAGGATAGAAGTGGAGAAGATCATGAAACAGGAACCCCGCCGCATCAGGGGCATAAATTTAACATTTCATTTTCCTGAATCGCTGACGGTAAATGAACGCCAGCGTACCATATTACAAAGAGCTGCTGAATCGTGCCCGGTCATCTACAGCATCAATCCGGACATTGAATTGAACGTGAACTTCGGCTGGAAAGAGGAAGTCGCAAAATAGCGTTCCCCACGGCACAGTCAAGACACCTTCGCCTGTCGCAATATTCGGATTTCAGTTCAAGCAACGACTGCGTATCGGATGCGTTTGCAACTGCAATTCCCTGCGCAGCAAATCGTTTGGTGATGCCGTTCTTTTCTGCACGAAGCATCCTCATCCATTCGAGCGCTTTGATGCAATATTTTTCCTCCTTCCTGTATTCACCATAGGTAAACAGGAGCGGCACAATGCTGTTGATGATGATACTGTCGAGCATCGCACCACCTGGCTTCTTGACGTGGTACGCCGATGCCTCGTCAAACGTAAAATGGTGATCCCAAAATTCACTCGTCCCCACGTTCAACAGTCGTTTAACGGGCACCGGGCCGTCCTCCGTCAGCACTGCTGAAAAAAGGACCGAAATGTTTTCCACCAATGCCGACAGTTGCGCCAGCCGCACGGTTGGAAAACATGCGGGCCGCATCCTCAAAAAATGCACGGGCACATGAATGCCGCGAAGTGCATGTTTCTTCTTTAAAAAATCATGCTCCCGCTTCAGCACCTGAAAATATTCTTCTGCCGACTCCTGTTCGAGCAGGCCGCACTGCCCAAATAATAACGCCTCCATCACTTGCCTGCGACTGCCACATTTTAGCAGCAGCGAATAGGGAATCGTGCGGGCCATTTCTTCAAACGCATCTGCATTGACTACCTGTCCAAAATTTCTGGCCAGCAACCACCACAAGGTTTCCTCCCAATGAAAATTGTTCCGCCCGAGCCATTGCACCAACGTCTTTGACCGCCTATGCAATCTTTCAAATAACAGCCTGTCCAGCCAGCCCTTCCATACCACATCGCCCGCTACGGACAACTGACCCTCACAGGGAACGAAACACCTGCTGTTCATCCAGTTTTGATATTGGTTGATCAGCAGCATCGGTATCCGGTGCTCCAGCGACAAAACGGGCAATCCCTTTCTTCCCTTGTCACCGCCACTGATTTTCCATACCACGTGTAAAATGACGTTGTCATAATTCGGATCGTCATCATGCGCGTGCCTTTGCCAATCAGAAGCATGAACATGCAGTTCTACGTTGCCCACCCATAAGTTGGTGCCGATCCTTATTCTTGCGTCCAAAAAATCAGGGCCCTGATGCACATTGAACGTACCCTGGTGAATCACGTGCAATTCTTCACCACATACAGTATGCAACCCGGTTTTGTTGAAATACTGAAATTGCCAGATATACTGCAATAGCCGCTCGTTCATATCCCTCATTGCCACACGAAAATAGAGGAACGGCGAGCCAGTGCAATGATGTTTTAACGGAAATCGTGCAGTGCTTTCACCACCCTGCTGACGGGTAAACCCATCACGTTGTAGAAGTCGCCGCGAATGCTTTTAATACCCGTCACGCCTATCCACTCCTGTATGGCGTAAGCGCCGGCCTTGTCGTAAGGCTTGTATTTATCTATATAAAATTCGATCTGCTCGTTGGTGAGCTCATGAAAATCCACCGCCGTAGCGTCTGCAAAAGCAATCTCCTTTTCTCTATTTCGTATAACCACCCCCGTAATGACCGTATGCGTTTGACCGGACAGCTTCTTCAATGTTTCGATGGCTTCATTCCTGTTTTTCGGCTTGCCGATTATTTCTCCACCCAGCACTACCACCGTATCCGCGGCAAGCACCACCTGTCTGTTGGTACCCTCCACAGCAAGCGCCTTGTTCCTGGCAATATGGATGGCGATGTCTTCTGCCGAAAGCGACGCGTCGTAACTTTCATCTGTTTCCTTCACCATTACTTTAAACGGTATCTCAGCCCACTCCAGCAACAGCTTTCTTCTTGGCGACTGCGACGCTAATATTATCTCCTTCATAAATAAAAAAATACCATTGACAAAATACCGGCGAACATCACCAGCTTTATCCAGTTGCTAAGGTTATGAAATTGCGGGGTTGTTTCGGCGCCATATAGTTTTTTAAGGGCTACCAGCAGGGGTGCAAGAACAAACAGCAGGCAATAGCCGGCAACATACCACCACCGGAATTGCAGCACATAGGCAAATACAATCAGCAACGCGGCTGTGAGCACGGCCATCCATGTTCCGGCGAATAATTTCGAAACATGCACACCCCACACGATCGGCATGGTGCGGCATCCATACTTTCGGTCCCCGGCCATGTCTTCAATATCTTTTATCACTTCCCTCACCAGGCAAATAATGAAGGCGAAGCCCGCATAGAGAAAAGTGAAGCGCAACAATTTTGATGCATACATAAATCCATATACTTCGGGATGCCTGATCATGCGGTAATGTGTTGCAAAGCCGATAACGAGCACCACCCATGCAGTGAGCAATGAGATGAGAATATTTCCGGTGAGCAATTTCTTTTTGAAAGTAGTTGAGTACAACCATAGTGCAACCACGCAACCCATGTTCGCAAACCCGAGCCAAAATACGCCGGCCCTCCAGCCAACATACAACCCGATGAGCACGCCGGCAAAAGACAATATCCAGTGCCAAATAATCGCCCACCGCCTTTTGATGATCCTGTCCACCACAATCCTGCCCGGCTTGTTGATCTTATCGATATTCAAATCGAAATAGTCATTGATGATATAACCCGCGGCTGCAATCAGCACAGAAGAGAGGCACAGCAAAACAAAATATGTGGGCGACAACGCCGGAGAGGCTGATTGCGCCCTGAACATAGGAGTCACAATAAAATACTGGAACAGCACCTGAGTCAATACGATGAAGAGGAGATTCAAACCCCGGACCAACCTTAAAAAAGCAGCAATTATTTTCATCTCCCAAAATGATATGCCGGTGAACGGATACGGTTAACAATCAGCGGCTGGGAACATCTGTTTCAATTTCCCAGTGTCCGTTCAGCTTCATCACTTTCTCGACGACTTCTCTTACGCACCCTTTGCCGCCTTTTGCAGTCGCAATATAAGACGCCGTTTTTTTAATCTCCGGAACAGCGTCACTGGGCGCGCAGGGCATTCCGGCTTCGCGCATGGCAAGATAGTCAGGAATATCATCGCCCATGAACAGCACCTCGTGCCTGGCAAGGTGATGATCGCTCACATATTGAAGCAAAGTTTTGCGCTTGTCATGCACATTCATAAAAATATCTGTGATGCCCAATTTTTTCAGCCTTGTTGTTACGGCTTGCGAATTGCCGCCGGAGATCACCAATATCCGGTAGCCTTTCTTTACGGCGAGCTGGAGGGCAAAACCATCTTTGATACTCATTCTTCTCACCTGCTCGCCATCATCGAACACATAAACGGTCCCGTCCGTAAGCACACCATCCACATCCAGCACGAACGTGGTGATCTGTTTAAACTGATCAATTAAATTCATGAGGAAACTTACTTCCTGTTAACGTAAACGAGGTTGTCCTGAACGATCATGTCGTCTATCACTTTCACAGACTCATCGAGATAGATGTCGGTACGCAGGTTTTTGATCCATTGCTTAAAGCGCTCAGACTTACCTTCATCGTATGCCAGCCTTTTCAGATCTTCGGGCAGGGCCTCTACTTTCAGTTCTGTCTTTGTTTTATTAAGGCTGTCAATTTCTTTTACGCGCTGCCTGATCTCCTTCTGGTCCGCCTGGTACTTTTTCAGGTTCAGCGAGTACATCTTATCGTTCTCTTTCGCGAGCCACTCAGCGTTTTCTTTGATGACATTGAAAGCAGTATTTGTGTTTATCCTGGCGTTGCTGGCTTCCTTGATCGGCTTCAGATCAAGGCTGTAGCGCCAACTGCGGTAATCAGCCTTTTGAATTTCATCCCACGGCAATGCATCAGGATTATTTTTTTCGCGCAGCGGTGAATACTCGAGCACGTCGGGCAATGTGATGTCGGAGCTTACTCCTTTCAGTTGTGTTGAGCCACCGTTGATGCGGTAGAATTTTTGGAGCGTAAGCTTAATGGTTCCCAATTCGCTGTTGGGTTCGAGCATACCCATCGTTTTATCGAGGCCGATATTTCTTTGCACTGTGCCCTTGCCGTAAGTGGTTGTACTGCCGATGATGATGCCACGGTTGTAGTCCTGGATGGCTGCGGCAAAAATTTCCGATGCCGATGCGCTGAATTCGTTCACCATCACGGCGAGCGGCCCATCATACAGAACTGTCTTGTCGCGGTCGCGGTAAACCTGTGGCTTGCCATCCCTGTCTTTTACCTGCACTATCGGGCCGTCTTCAATGAAAAATCCTACCATCTGCACCACATCATAGAGTGAACCACCTCCATTATTGCGAAGATCCATAATGATACCGTCCACTTTCTGTTCCTTCAGCCTGATCACTTCCTTTCGCACATCATCGGAACAGCGGGCGCCCTTGGGATTGTCGAAGTCGGCATAGAATTCCGGCAGGTATATAAATCCGATTTTTCCTTTTGGCGTATTGATAATGGCGCTGCGCGCAAAGGTTTCGTCCTGTACGATCTCATCGCGAATGAGCGACACTGTTTTGAGGCTGCCGTCTGCTTTCTTCAACTGCAGTCTTACTTCCGTGCCTTTTTTACCGCGAATGATCTTTACGGCATCTTCCACTAAAAAACCGGTGATGTCAACAGGTTCCTCGTTGCCCTGCCCAACTTTCATGATGAGGTCGCCGGCGGTGATTTCGCCCGACTTCCACGCAGGGCTGCCGGTTAAAAGTGTTGCGATCTTGATGTTGCCGTCTTCCTCGCGAAGAGAGGCGCCGATACCAAAAAAGCGGCCGCTCATTTGTTCATCAAAATATCTTTTTTCCAGCGGGGGAAAGAAGGTGGTATGGGGATCCATCGTTTCGGTGATGGTGTTCACATACGCGTTGAATGAATCCTCATCGTCGAACTTGGATTTCATTCTTTCGAACGACCGGTCCATGATCTTCGACACCCTGTCGCGAGCTTCTTTCTCCAGTTCGGTGTCGGATTTAACCGTTTGGCCGGCCTTGCCCTTATTCTTCTGTTTATCAGCGAGCAGGTCGGCATACCGTTCGAGAGTAAGGTATTTCATTCTCTTCTTCCAGGCATCTTTCTTCTCTTCACTGTTCGCGGGAAACTTTGTATCATCAGGATCAAAATTTGCGGTTTCGTCTTTTGTAAAGTCGAATGGCTTCACCAGCGCATCCTTGTAATATTGTTCACATTCGAGTATCCGTTTCTTGTAAATAACGGAAACGGCCGGCACGAATTCCACTTTGCCGCCGAGAATCTCATCGTCGAGAGAAGTTTCGAATTTCTTCTTCAGCTCGTCGATGTCGGACTGAAGAAAAACGTTTTTTTGAGGGTCAACTTTTTCGCCAAGATATTTGATGAAAATATCCTTCGAGAATTCGTCGTCAATATCTTTTGGGCTGTAATGGATCTGGGTGAGCATCTCACCGATGTTGTGCAATATCCTTTCATATTTCGTCGGGGGATTTCCGCCACCCCATCCAAGTGATCTGAATCCTACCACCAGGCCGGCGAACAAGAGTAAGAGAATAACGGGTAAAGATTTTCTGCTAAACATATAATCTAAAGCTTTTGACATTGACTCAAAATTAACGATTTAAAGGTTGGCTTGTTGCGGGCGAAGGAAGGAATTAACAAGGTGTAGGGGGGGCGGGAGACGGCAATGGGCAATCGTGAGATGAGGAGACGGGAGACGGAAGACGGGAGAGGGTTTTCAGTTTTAAGTTTTAAGTTTTGTCTACAAACGCAAAAGACAGCCTTAGCTGCCTTTTCAGGGTGACTGATGGGGCTCGAACCCACGACCCTCAGAACCACAATCTGATGCTCTAACCAACTGAGCTACAATCACCGTTTGGGGAGGCAAAATTAAGAGAAAACTGCCTCTCCTTCAAAACATACTTATTTTTTTATTCTCGCGCAGGTTTTTAGACCGGATAAGCATCTTATTGTCCAACCATTGCGGGCCTTCCAGCAAATTTACATTTTATGAGATCATTGATCATCGTGTTCGCGACCCTATTCATTACAGTCACATCGTTTAGCCAGGCACCCGCAAGAAGAGGCGGGCAAAGTATGAACAACGGCAGGTTCTACGGAAGGATAGTCGAAGCCAACTCAGAAAAAGGAATCGACGCCGCTTCCGTTCAACTGATAGCCTCCCGGTTCGATTCCATAACCCGCACGCGCAGGGATACCATTATCGCCGGTATGCTCACACGTAAGGCCGGCGACTTCAGCCTCGAAAATATCCCGGCATTCGGCAAATACCGGCTATCCGTTTCGGCAATAGGATTTAAAAACTATGATCAGCCGGTGGCATTTGCCTTCAAACCCGGCAAAGGCCAGGATATGTCGCAACTGCTTTCGGCGCTCGACAAGGACCTGGGCAACGTCCAGCTCGAAGTAGACACACAAATGCTGGCATCCGTAACTGTATCTGCCGAGAAGCCCATGATACAAATGGGCATAGACCGAAAGATATTCAACGTCGAAAAAAACATCAACTCCACCGGCGGAACGGCGGTGGATATCATGCGAAACATCCCCGGCCTCAACGTCGACATCGACGGCAACGTTACCATGCGCAATTCGGCGCCCCAGATATTTGTCGACGGCAGGCCCACTACCCTCTCACTCGACCAAATCCCCTCGGATGCCATCGAGAGCGTCGAAATGATCACCAACCCCTCCGCGAAATTCGATGCCAGCGGCGGACAGTCGGGTATATTAAATATTGTACTGAAAAAGGCGCGTAAGATCGGGTACAACGGCGGCGTAAGGGTGGGCGTTGATTCGCGCGGCAAATTCAACGGCGGCGGCGACATCAACGTGCGCCAGGGAAAAGTGAACGTGTTTGCCAACCTGTTTTACAACCAGCGCAAGTCGAAAAGCGAAGGAGAAACCAACCGGCTGAACAAGGCCGAAACGCCCGTTTCAGAAACGTTCCAGCACAACGAAAGTGTGTTCAACGGCCGCTTCGCTTTTGCGCGGTTTGGCATGGACTACTTTATCGACAACAGGAACACGCTCAGCATTTCGCAAAACGTATTCGGCGGCGTATTTAAACCGAACAACAGGAATGATCTTCTCTATTCTTCCGATAACAGCCTTGTCGAGTCGCAGTACCGCAACACAACCGGAAAGAACACCTTTAATAATTACACCACCACCGCCGGCTTCAAACACATCTTCCCCCAGGCCGGCCGCGAATGGACAGCCGACGTCAACTACAGCTATTCGCCCAGCGCCGGCAACTCCAATATCTACATACGGTCATTCAACGATATGAACCAGGAGGATCCCAAATCGCCCGAACAGTTGCAGCAGATCAACACGGGTGGTAAAAACAGGTTCCTGGTAGTGCAAACGGACTATGTTCATCCCCTGGGCAATGGCAAAAAATGGGAAGCAGGGCTCCGTTCGCAGTCGCGTACCTACGACAGCCACCAGTTCAACTTCCTGAATGGGGTGCCGCAACTGCAGCTCGACAACGAGTTCACCTACACAGACTATGTGTACGCCGCCTACGGAATCTTTTCACAGAAAGTAAAGGACCTGTTCAGCTACCAGGTGGGGCTAAGGGCAGAAAGCTCAAGATATAATGGTGAACAGCCCGGCAAGCAGTCGTACAAAAATAACTTCCCGGTGAGCCTCTTCCCAAGCATCTTCGTTACAAAGACGATCGGCGACAATCAGGACCTGCAGTTGAACTACAGCCGCAAAGTAAACAGACCGAACTTTTTTCAGTTGATGCCGAACACCGATTTTTCCGACACCCTCAACCTGCAAACAGGCAATCCCGCGCTTAAACCTGAGTTTACCAACTCGCTGGAATTGTCCTATCAAAAAGTGTATGGTGAACGCAACAACACGTTTCTGGCCACCCTTTTCGGCAAGCAGACCAACAATCTCATCGCCCGCTATCAAACGCAGGCCGGCATTGGCGACACCACCGCACTTGTTTCCTCCTGGATCAATGCCAATTCGGCATACGCCGCAGGGGTTGAGTTGATTTTCAGGAACAAGATCACCGCATGGTGGGAAATCAACCTGAATACTAACGTGTATTATTCAAAAATTTCGGGCAGTGATGTTGTACCCGGCCTGGAAAACGACAGGACCAGCTCGTTCAGCAAGCTTAACAATACGTTTAGAATCAGTAAAACGCTGAGCGTTCAACTCAGTGGCGACTACCAGTCGAAAAGCGCACTTCCCGTTTCCACCAGCAATAGCGGCGGTGGAAGACGCGGCGGCTGGATGGGCGGACCGCCGGCCAGCTCGCAGGGATACATCGATGCCAACTATGGCGTTGACCTGGGCATCAGGAAAGACTTTAAGATCAGGAACAACCAGGCTTCTTTGTCCTTTAATATCAACGACATCCTGAGAACCCGCAAATACTCGTCGCACTCGTCTTCGCCCATTTTTGTGCAGGACGACTGGCGGCGCAGGGACCCGCGAATCGCACGGCTCAACTTCAGCTACCGCTTCGGTAAAATGGACATGAGCCTCTTCAAAAGACGAAATAACAGGACGGAATCGGACGAGATGCCGCAGGGCGGTATTCAGTAGGGGCAGTTGCCACTGATTTTTTAATCTGCTGGTTATACAGTAAACTTGCACGCCAACGGGCCTTTTTAACCCGTTTTAAGACAAGTATGGCTAAGAACTTATTGATTGTGGAGTCGCCTGCGAAAGCCAAAACCATTGAAAAGATACTTGGTGAAGACTTCGAGGTAAAGAGTTGTTACGGACATATCAGGGATCTCAGGAAAGAAGAGATGGGTATTGATGTTAACAATAACTATCAACCCTCTTATATCGTACCGGAAGACAAAGAGAAAGTAGTCAAAGAACTCAGGCAACTGGCGAAGAAGTCGGGCGAAGTATGGCTTGCAACGGATGAGGACCGCGAAGGGGAAGCTATCAGTTGGCACCTTTGCGAGGTGCTCGGCCTCGACCCGTTGAAAACCAAGAGGATCGTGTTCCACGAGATCACGAAACCCGCTATCCAGTCGGCCGTAGGCAATCCCCGCACGGTGGACATGAACCTCGTGAATGCGCAGCAGGCGCGCCGCATACTCGACCGCATCGTGGGTTTCGAGCTGTCGCCCGTACTATGGAGGAAGATGAGCGTAAAGAACAATCTAAGCGCGGGCCGGGTGCAAAGCGTGGCCGTCAGGATCATTGCGGAAAGAGAACGAGAGATCAACGCTTTCACACCCGTGAGCACCTTTAGGATCGAGGGGCTATTCACAGCGAACGACAATTCCGGCAAACCGGTAACTTTTGCCGCCGAAGGAAAAAAATACCAAAACCAGGAAACCGCACAGGCATTCCTCGAATCATGCCTGAACGCCGATTACGCGGTAAGCGACATACAGGTGAAGCCCGGCAGGAAAACGCCGCCGGCGCCGTTCACCACCTCCACCCTGCAGCAGGAAGCCAGCCGTAAACTCGGTTACTCAGTGGCCCGTACCATGATCCTTGCGCAGAAGCTTTATGAAAACGGCCGCATCACCTACATGAGAACGGACAGCGTGAACCTGAGCGAAACGGCTATGACCGACATCAGCGGCCAGATCAACCAGCAATACGGCAAAAAATATTTGCAAACGCGCAAATTCAAGAACAAGAACGAATCGGCGCAGGAGGCACACGAAGCCATCCGGCCCACCTACATGGAAAACACCACCATCGAAGACAGTGAAACCAGGAGGCTGTACGACCTGATTTGGAAAAGAACGATGGCCAGCCAGATGTCGGATGCCGAACTCGAAAAAACAACAGCGAAGATCCGGATATCGACAAATAAAGAAGACCTGACCGCACAGGGAGAAGTGCTGAAATTTGATGGCTTCCTGAAAGTGTACATGGAAGACAGGGATGATGATGACGTTACCGAAGAGGAACACCAGCAGGGCATGCTGCCGCCGCTTTCGGTCAATCAAAAACTGCCCCTGAAGGAGATGAAGGCTACTGAAAGATTCTCGAGGCCGCTCCCAAGATACACGGAAGCATCGCTTGTAAAGAAACTCGAAGAGCTGGGTATCGGCCGGCCGTCAACCTACGCTCCCACCATTTCCACCATCCTCAAAAGAGGATATGTTGAAAAAAGAGACAAGGAAGGCGTGAAAAGAGACTTCAGGATACTTAAACTGAAAGAGAATAAGATCACCAGCGTTGTTGAGCAGGAAAATACCGGCGCCGAAAAGTCGAAGTTGTTCCCCACGGATCTTGGCCTGGTGGTAACAGACTTTTTGAAGCAGTATTTTGACGACATCATGGATTACAACTTCACCGCGCGCATCGAAGAGGAATTTGATGAGGTGGCCACCGGCAAGTTGAAGTGGAACAAAATGATCGATGATTTTTACAATCCCTTCAAAAAGGATGTGGAAGATACCATTGAGAACGCGGAAAGAGTGAAAGGTGAAAGGGAACTGGGCACCGATCCCGTTTCGGGCAAGCGTGTTGTGGCAAGAATGGGCAGATACGGCCCCATGGTGCAGATAGGAGAAGTGAATGATGAGGAGAAGCCAAAATTTGCGAAGTTGAAAAACACGCAGAGCATCGAAACCATCAGCTACGATGAAGCGATGGAACTTTTTAAATTGCCGCGGAATCTAGGCCAGTTCGAAGACACTGATGTAACGGTCAACATCGGCCGGTTCGGTCCTTACATTGCACACGACAAGAAATTTTATTCTTTAGGTAAAGAATTCGATCCTTACACCATCACGCTCGAAGAAGCAACTCCCATCGTTGTTGAAAAACGGGCGGCCAAGGAAGAAAGGACCATCAAGGTATTCGAGAAAGAGAAAATTCAATTGCTCAAAGGACCCTACGGGCCGTATATCAAGCAGGGGCTGCGGAATTACAAGATACCCAAGGAACAGCAGGAGAACGTTGCGGCGCTCACCATCGATGAGGTAAAGAAAATGATAGAAGACGGCAAGGCGAACCCACCGAAAAAATCGTACAGGAAGAAAAAAGGATCCTGATGCATTATAACCGGCGATAATGGTTTCATTCAAATTCAGGCTTACTGAAGAAGAATACTTCCGCTTTAATTATTTTACCGCCTGGGCGGATTCCCGCCGAAAGAGGTACAGGATATTTTATTTTTTACGGGTGATGCTGCTGTACGGCATCGTTGCCTTTTTATACATACTGGCTACCAATTCGGCATTGATCTGGGTCGATATTACCGTGTTCGTTTCGACCGGCCTCATCTATCTCTTGCTAATACCCTATTTCGTGAGATGGTCAGTGAAAAGAAAGGTTGACCAGATCCTTTCAAAAAAAGAGAACCAGCACATCCTCGATGAATCGGAGATCATACTGGCAGAAACCGGCATAACCGACAGGGATACGCTGTCTGAAAGCAGGTACGAATGGGATGCCATTGTGCACTACGCAGCAACACGCGACGCCCACTACCTGTATACGAATTCCTATCATGCCATCGTTATCCCTAAACGCGTGATGCAGGACGCGGCCGATGAAGAGGAAACAGGCAGATTGCTGAATTCTTTTCTCCCGCTGCACGCCTGACGAACGATGGTTTGTGCCCCCGAATAAATGTTGCCGGAACGGGGCACAATTTTATCTGTAAATAGAAATGAACATCGCGGGCACATTTGTGGAAAACAATATGAAAGATGTTCTGCAAAGTTCAACGAAATTCATCCTTGAGCAACAACTTAAGCTATGGAAGAGAACCGGGAAATCAACGCCCTTCTGCATCTCATAGACGACCCTGATGAAGAGGTGTTTGGTGCCGTGTCGAGCAGGATCATTGACTTTGGTAAGGGTATCATTCCAAACCTTGAGAACCTCTGGGAAAACACGGTGAGCGAAGATGTGCAGGAAAGAATAGAATTGCTGATACACCGCCTTCATTACCGCGACCTTTCAGAAGAAATGGAGCAGTGGAGCAAAAACGTACATCACGACCTGCTGACCGGCGCGTTGCTGGTGGCGCGGTTCCAATATCCTGAAATGGTAACGACCCAGGTGTACCAGGACATTGAAAAACTACGCCGTAACATCTGGCTCGAACTGAACACCTACCTTACCCCTCTCGAACAGGTAAATGTACTTACCAGCATTCTTTACAATTACTTCAATATTAAGGGTACTGAAGTTGCCTACCAGCAGCCGGAAGAGTTTCTCATCAACAAGCAGTTGGAAACCAAGAGAGGCAACGCCATCGCCAATGGCATACTTTATCTCATCTTAAGCGAGCTGCTGGATATTCCGATACGCGCCATCAACATCCCCCGGCAATTCGTGTTGAGTTATTTCCGGTCCGATTATGATTTTTCGCGGCACACGGAAAATTTCATGTACAAATCTGAATTTTTTATCGACCCTATCAGCGGACAGGTGTTTACCCATAAAGATGTGGAAACGTATTTCAAAAGGATCAACGTGCCGCCCGTAACTTCTTATTTCAAGCCGATCAGCAACAAGCGTATCATCCAATTGCTGCTTGAAGAGTTCAGTAAATGTTTTACAGAAGAAAAAGACCAATACAAGAGAGTTGAACTCCTTGCATTGGCCAATTTATTAGATGAATGACGGTGATCATGCATTCAGCGAATAGCCGTCGATGTAATCTCTCTTCACATACTCATTTGCCGCATCGTAATTCGTGATCTTCATATTCTCGGCATCCCACAGCAGCTTCTTTCTTCCACTGAATTTACCCGATGCATCTTTCTGCTGGAACACACGCAATGCAAGATTACCCATGAGGATGGTTTCGGTAAGCGGGCCGGCGTATTCAAACGGCGAGCTTACTTCTTTCTTGCCATATCCGGCAATGCAGGCGTTCACCCACTGTACGTAGTGCCCTTCGGGTACGCGTGCCAGTGTTTGAGGAACCTTTGTCGTTGCTGTTTTTGATGTGGGAAGCAACTGCGGATTGCCGCCATAAGTGCTGCACATCATTTTGCCTTTGGTGCCGGTAATGATCGCTCCGCCGCCATCGTCGCCCATCATTTCGTCGGGGCCGAGTTCGTCAGGTCGTTCAGGAAGGATGCCACCATCCATCCAGAAAAGTTTAACGGGCGGTTTGCCTTTCAGCGAAGGGAACTCGAGCTTCATCGAAGAAGCCGCGGGGCAACTGTCGGGGTGATAGGATGGCGTCCACATCTGTTCGTAAAGATTAACAACGCTGCATTCAACAGATGTGGGATAGGCCAGCCCAACTGTTTTGAATGCGGGGTCGATGATGTGGCAGGCCATGTCGCCCAGCGCGCCTGTGCCGAATGTCCAGTATCCTCTCCAGTTGAAGGGAACGAATTCTTTGTGATATTCTTCAAATTTGTTGGGGCCGAGCCACAGTTTCCAATCGAGTTCGGTGGGTATTTGGTCCTTACCGGTGGGCTTACCAAAACCCTGTGGCCATACCGGGCGGTTTGTCCAGCAATGGATTTCCGTCGCATCGCCGATGAGGCCCGCATTGTACCATTCCATCATTTGCCGTACGCCATCGCCGGATGCGCCCTGGTTGCCCATTTGGGTGACCACTTTGTATTTTTTGGCCGCTTCGGTAAGTGCACGCGCCTCGTAAATGTCGTGAGTAAGCGGTTTTTGCGTGTACACGTGTTTACCAAGCTGCATGGCGGCAATGGTGGCCACTGCATGAACATGGTCGGGCGTGGAAATGGAACATGCATCTATGTTCTTATGTTCCTTGCTCAGCATTTCGCGGTAGTCTTTGTAATATTTTGCTTTGGGGAATTTCTTCCTGGTTTCCGCCGAAGCACGGTCGTCCACATCCACGAGCGCCACGATGTTTACGTTTGGACTTTTGGCAAACTCGCGGATGTCGCTCGCTCCTTTACCGCCCGCGCCGATGGCGCCGATGTTCAGTTTGTCGCTGGGTGCAACATAACCCCGGCCCAATACGTGCCTGGGTACAATAAAAAATCCGGCACCGGCAATGGCGGTGTCTTTGATGAAACCTCTTCGTGTTTTTCTCATGTCGATTGAAATGAATTAAATTATCAGGATGAAAAACTTAAGAGCCATTTAAGTTCAACTTTTAAGTTTTAAGTGCTTAAGTTACTGCAAAAGGCTTGCTTCCATTGTGATTTCAATGCTCAGCGCCTTACTTACCGGACAATTCTCTTTTGCGTCCTTTGCCGCTTCCTGGAACTTTTCGGCGGATACACCGGGTACCTTTGCTTTTACGGTAAGATGAGACGACTTGATGACGCCGTTGTCGAAATCAACCGCCGAAGTGGTTTCGATGGAGTCGGGTGTGAAGCCGGCGGCGCCAAGTACGAAGCTGAGCTTCATCGAAAAGCAACCCGCATGTGCAGCAGCAATCAGCTCCTCCGGGTTGGTTCCCACACCCTCCTCGAACCTGGATTTGTAAGAATACTGGTTCTTGTTAAGTGTGTTGCTCTGGGTGCTCACATTTCCTGTTCCGTCTTTTCCGGAACCATTCCAGACCGCTGTCGCTGTTCTTTTCATTGTATATTTAATTTTTGGGTGAACAAATAAAGGCTCTAAAATTACGAATTACGGTTTACGATAAAATGAATTAATTCGAATACTTTTAGCGGCGACCTTGCGGTATGCAATTTGAAGTAATTAAAGAAAAAGAACACAACAGATGCCCTTCAAAGCATTAAGAGTCACTGAATCCCCTACAGGCTCTTTTGAAAGAAACATCAGGGAAATAGATTTCGACGACCTTCCACCGGGAGAATTGCTCGTAAAAGTACTTTACTCGGCGCTCAACTACAAGGATGCGCTTTCGGCCACCGGCAACAAGGGCATTACAAAAAACTACCCCCATACCCCGGGCGTGGATGCAGCGGGGATAGTGGAACTGAGCCGCAACGAGAACTTCGCTTCGAACGATGAAGTGATCGTTACCGGCCACGACCTGGGAATGAATACCAGCGGTGGCTTTGCGGAATACATCAGGGTGCCGGCAGCATGGGCAGTGAGGAAACCGAACGAATTATCCTTTGCCGAATCCATGGCGATCGGCACAGCCGGATTGACCGCCGCTGCTGCGATCCACAAAATGCGGCTGCTGGGCCAAACGCCTGAAATGGGGCCGATCGTTGTAACAGGTTCAACCGGCGGCGTGGGCAGCATGGCCGTGGCCATGCTCGCAAAAGCGGGCTATGAAGTGATTGCCATTACGGGAAAGCAAAACGGGAAGGAATATCTCGGCCACCTCGGCGCGGCGAAAATAGAAGCGCGCGAATTTGTGTCGGACACCTCAGGTAAAGCTTTACTGAAACCAAAATGGGCGGGCGCCATCGACACCGTTGGCGGCAACACGCTCAATACCCTGCTGAAAGCCTGCAGGCAGGAAGGCTGTGTGGTGAGCACCGGGCTGGTC
Source organism: uncultured Chitinophagaceae bacterium (assembly GCA_946885665.1). The sequence goes on from CAMPGT010000021.1 coordinate 20,230, forward strand.
GATTCGCCCAAGCTGGACACAACAGTGTTTCCATTCATCTTAAATGGCGTCAACCTGCTGGGTGTTGGCAGCGCCGATACGCCTTATCTGTTGCGGACACAGCTCTGGGAGAAGATGGTGGTGGAATGGAACATAAAAGACAAGCTGAGTGCAATAATGAAAGAAGTTTCGCTGGAGGAACTCAATGCAACCTGCATTGATGCAATATTGAACGGCACCGTGATGGGCAGGATCGTTGTTAAAATCGAAAAGTAAAAGGCAGCAGTGACGAAGCGTCGGGCACAATGATCACGGCGCCGTTAATGCCACCCATGATCAGTTTAACAGGAGAACCGGTTCTTTCCTGGAATTCCTGCAACTTTTGCCTGCAGATGCCGCATGGCGCTATAGGCTGGTCGTTGCTGTTATCGGCCGATTGATAGCTGATGGCTAATCTTCGTATAGGCATGCCCGGGAACGATGCAGAAGCCGCAGCCATCACTACCCCTTCGGCACAGAGCCCGGCGGGAAAGGAAATATTCTCCTGGTTGCTGCCGGTGATAATCTTCCCATTATCCATTTCTGCTGCTGCGCCCACCTTAAAATTCGAGTAGGGTGCGTATGCGGTTGAAGCGGCTTCGAAGGCCTTCTTCAACAACAATTGGTCGGCTTCGTTCATCTTCGATGCCGAATCATATTTTTCATATTCGAATTGGAAAGAGTTGGTGGGCATTTTAGAAAATTTACAATTCGGAAACGGAAAACAGCAATGGGCAGTAGGCAATAGGCAATGGGCAATTATTCTTAGATATTTAGCGGTTAAAAGAATACTTTATAGTAGGTTTTTTCTTTCCGTTTGTCCTGTCAAGTTATCAAAGATCAATTAATCTTTGCCCATTGCCTATTGCCTACTGCCCATTGCCTATTGCCCATTGCTCTTTGCCCCTCTCACTTTATTGTCTTAAACAACCTGTTCCACCGGATGCCCTGGTCATAACTCATCCATATCAGCCAAGCCGAGCCCACCACATGATCTTCGGGAACAAATCCCCAATACCGGCTATCCTGCGAACGGTGCCTGTTGTCACCCATCATCCAGAAATAATTCATCCTAAACGTGTAGCTGTTGGCTTCCTTACCGTTCAGGAATATCTTTCCATCCCTCTCCTCCCACTTATTATTCTCATAAACGCGGATCACGCGTTTGTACAACACAATATTCTCCGGAGTCAACCGGATGGTAGCGCCCTTTTTGGGTATCCATAACGGACCAAAGTTATCTATCGACCAGTTAAATCGTTTATCATAGGGAAAAACAGCGCCGTAGTTGTCGGCAATGACGCGCGACACCGAATCAACGCCGGGTAGCTTCTTCAATATTTCCACTTCCGATGCGGTGAGGTTGATGCGGTAAGCATTATTGCCCGCAATGTCGAAATCGGGCGACTCCTCGCTCGAGTTGAGGTTGATGCCCGCTTCGCGGAGCTGATCCTCGCTGATCACTTTGCTGGTGGTAACGTAGTAATCCGTTGCAGACGTCGGGGAAACAAATGCTTCCTCATTGTTTACATGCAGGATGCCGTTCTTTATGCTGATCGTGTCGCCGGCTATGGCCACGCATCTTTTGATGTAATTTTCTCTTTTATCAACCGGTCTTGTGGCGATGGTAAACTGGTCCCACACATTGTTCCGTGCCTGCTGGTAACTGGTTGCCTTCAATTGCGCCTCATCCTGTATCTGGTTGCGGTAAACGTTATACATCTGCGCCTCCTCCCTCCTGAGGATGTCGTAATACGGATCCTGCGAATCGCGTTCCTTCGTCAGCGTATCGCCGGCAGGAAAGTTGAATACCACCACATCGTTTCGTTTTACGGGCTTGGCAAACCAACGTGTGTACGGCAGATGGAGCACCTCGGTGTACGATTTGACATTAAGTCCGGGGATGGTGTGATGTACAAACGGCACGGCAAGAGGCGTATTGGGGATCCTTGGGCCGTAGGTAAGCTTGCTTACAAACAGGTAATCGTTGACCAGCAACGTCTTTTCCATCGACCCGGTGGGGATAACGTAAGCTTCGAAAATAAACGTACGGATCAATGTGGCCGCCACTATCGCAAAAACCGCAGCGTCTATCCATTCGCGTGTGGCGCTCTTCCTGTGTTTCCTGACAATTTCGGGACCAATGTATTTTGCTTTTTTGTCGTAACCGAGATAAGGAAAATAAAGAAACGGCACAAACACGACCATCGCATGCTGGTAGAGCCTGAATTTCCCAAAAAGCTTCACAAACTCTATCAACAGCCAGATGGTAATGAACCATCCTGCAATAGGAATGAACTGCCAGAAAAACCAGTGCTTTCTCAGTTTTGCCGCTTTTACGATCTCCCATATATTCAGGAAAGGAACCCAGGCCTTCCAGGCAGGGATGCCTGCTTTTTGAAACATTTTGTATAGTCCGGGCGCGGGGAGTAAAACCAGTAACAGGGATATCAGGATCAGGACCAATATGTCATGTGAACTCATTCTCGGTTTTTTATAATTCCGGTAAAATTAATATAATCACCCACTAATGGCTTAAAATGTATGACGGGCGGCTTGCCGCTCATCCATATTTAATATTCATTTCGGCAGCACATAAGTGTGAATGTCATCTGCGGTGATCGACTTGCCGGATAGTATCACCAACCTTTCCACAACGTTGCGGAGCTCCCGTATATTACCCGTCCAGTTATGTTGCTTGAGGTAATCGATCGCATCGTCATCAATCGATTTTTTGGCGATGCCGTATTCGGAACAAACGTCGATAAGGAATTTGTCCACCAGCAAAGGAATGTCCTCACGCCGATCATTAAGCGAAGGCACGTGGATGATGATGACGCTGAGCCGGTGATAAAGGTCGAGCCTGAAATTCTTCTCCTCCACTTCCTTCAGCAGATCTTTGTTGGTAGCGGCTATCACCCGCACATCCACGTTGATGTCCTTATCGCCCCCTACCCTCGTAATGCGGCCCTCCTGCAGGGCGCGCAACACTTTCGCCTGTGCGTTCAGGCTCATGTCGCCAATTTCGTCGAGAAAGAGCGTTCCGGTGTGTGCCTGTTCAAATTTGCCTATCCTTTGCTTTACTGCCGACGTAAACGATCCTTTTTCATGGCCAAACAGTTCGCTTTCTATCAATTCGCTGGGAATTGCCGCACAGTTTACTTCGACCAGCGGACCGCTTGCGCGGTTGCTTTTTTCATGCACCCATTTGGCTACCAGCTCCTTACCCACCCCGTTTTCTCCGGTGATGAGCAGCCTGGCTTCTGTGGGGGCCACTTTTTCGATCGTTTCCCTGATCTTCTGGATGGGATGCGATTCGCCGATCATGTCTTCGACCTTGCTCACCTTTCTTTTCAGCACCTTGGTTTCGGCAACGAGGTTGTTTTTGTCCATCGCGTTCCGAATGGTGATCAGCAGCCTGTTCAGGTCGGGCGGCTTGGCGATGTAATCGTAGGCGCCCTTTTTCACTGCTTCAACGGCTGTTTCGATGGTGCCGTGGCCCGATATCATGATCACCGGCACATCCGGATTAAGCTCACGCACCTTGTCGAGAAATTCGATACCATCGATTTTAGGCATCTTGATGTCGCAAAGCACCACGTCAAACGTCTTTTCGCGGAACCTCCTGAGGCCTTCTTCGCCATCACCTGCCTCCTCAATTTTATACCCTTCATAAGACAATATCTCCGTAAGTGTCTTACGGATGGCCTTTTCATCATCAATGATCAAAATATTTGACATGCGCTTTATAAACTTTAAATTTCAACAATTTTACCTAACTCGTTAGTCTTCAAAAGTAACGATATAAATTTTCTCTCTTATTTATGGTTATAACGACTAAAATATGAGGAAAATACTGTTTCGGGAAGTCTATTTCCGAGATAAAACACTTTGCCTGGAAAGAATGAGGTCTGTATTTTGTTCCCAGAAATCACGTCCATTATCAATTGAAAACTTATGAAACACAACATCCAAATTGAGAACGATTTTTCGGTAGGCAATACCGTTATAAAACTGGCTTTTGTAAGTGGGGCCCTGTTAAGCTGTATCTACGGGGTTCTGATGGTTTTCGCCAGCGCTTTTAAAGTTTTAGGGTAAAAATGGAAAAACCGGAAGCATCTGCTTCCGGTTTCTTTTTCCGGTTACTTTTTCAGGTACATCACTTCTTTCACCAGTTTTACTGTTCTCGCCACATCAGGAAGCGCCAACGCAACCAGGTTGGATGCATAATGCAGCGGTGCATCTGCCGACGTAATTCTTCTCACCGGTGCATCCAGGTAGTCGAATGCTTCTTTTTGTATCCTGTATGCGAGCTCCGACGAAACACTGCACATCGGCCACTGCTCTTCAACAATCACCAGCCTGTTGGTTTTCTTCACACTTTCCATCACCGTCATCCAATCCAGCGGGCGAATCGTTCTCAGGTCCACCACTTCCGCGCTAACACCTTCCTTTTCAAGTTCTGCGGCCGCTCCCAGCGCCACCTTCATCATTTTATTATAAGAAACGATGGTTACATCGCTGCCCTGCCTTTTAATATCTGCCTTTCCTATCGGGATGATATATTCTTCCTGGGGAACCTCGCCCTTCTCACCATACATCACTTCACTTTCCATGAACATCACCGGGTCGTCGTCGCGGATGGACGCTTTTAACAATCCCTTCGCATCATAGGGGTTTGATGGTGAGATGACCTTTACGCCGGGTATATTGGCGAGATAGCTTTCGAAGGCCGTGGAGTGCTGTGCGCCCAACTGCCCTGCAGAGCCGTTAGGGCCGCGAAAAACGATGGGACAACCCAACTGGCCGCCACTCATGGCGAGCATCTTCGACGCGGTGTTGAGTATCTGGTCGAGCGCCAGCACAGCAAAGTTCCAGGTCATGTACTCAACGATGGGGCGAAGGCCGTTTTGTGCCGCGCCTACGGCCACCGCTGTGAATCCCAGTTCGGATATCGGCGTGTCGATCACTCTTTTAGGGCCAAATTCATCGAGCATTCCCTGGCTCACTTTATATGCTCCGTTGTATTCTGCTACTTCCTCACCCATTAAAAACACCCTGTCGTCCTTTCTCATCTCCTCGTTCATCGCTTCTCTAAGTGCTTCCCTGAATGCTATGGTTCTGGCCATTAGTATTTACATTTAGTGGCCGCAAAATTATCAAAAAATAACCCTCCCGGTGAAACTTTTTTAACCCGGCCCACGTTTTATAAGATTATGAAAACGAATGTGAAAAAACCAGGTTCAGCGAGTTATTTCAGCATCATCGCCTTCCTGCTGTGGCCGATGTCCCCCAAACAACTTCAGCCGATCAGGGTGGTAGCCCCGTCTAAGTTCTTGAAATAATAATAGCGGAAGCGCCGCCGCCGCCATTACAGATGCCGGCAATCCCGAAACGTCCCTTCATTTCATGAAGGATTGACGACAAGGTGATCGTAATGCGTGCCCCGCTGCAGCCGATGGGATGACCCATTGATACCGCGCCTCCCCAAATGTTCAGTTTGTCCATCGGTATTTTCATTTCCTTCGCATTCACGATAGGCACGCAACTAAAGGCTTCATTGATTTCAGCATAATCCATATCTGCCATCTGCATTCCTGCCTTCGCGAGTGCATTGTTCATGGCCCTGATGGGCGTTGTGGTGAACCACTCAGGGCTCTGGCTGGCATCTGCAAAGGAAATGATCCTGGCAACGGGCCGGATGCCTAGCTCGCGCAGTTTTTCTTCGCTCACCAGGACCACTGCTGCGGCGCCGTCGTTGATCTTTGACGCGTTGGCCGCGGTTATTGTTCCCTCTTTCCGGAAGGCAGGCTTCAGTGTCGGCATTTTGTCGAAGTTGACTTTGCGGTATTCTTCGTCTTCCGTAATGGTTTTCGGCATCTTTCCTTCAATGACCACCGGCACAAGCTCCCTGTTGAAGTATCCTTTTTCGTAGGCTTTTATCGTACGCGTATAGCTTTCTTTTGCAAATTTATCCTGGTCTTCCCTGGTCACCTTGTATTCGCGGCTGCACAGTTCGCCTGCTTCGCCCATGTGGTAATTATTATAAGGATCCCAAAGCCCGTCTTTGATGATGCCGTCGGTTACCTGCCCATGACCGAGGCGTAGGCCTGTTCTGGCTTTTTCGACGTAATAAGGTATGTTGCTCATGCTTTCCATTCCGCCGGCCACAACAATTTCGTTGTCGCCGTTCATGATGGACTGTGCGCCCAGCATAATGGCTTTCATGCCGCTGGCGCATACCTTGTTGACCGTTGTGCAGGGGATGTTTGTGGGGAGTCCGGCGTATATGCTGGCCTGTTGTGCGGGCGCCTGGCCGATGCCGGCGCTGACAACGTTGCCCATGAATACTTCGTTAACTTTTTCAGGTGATATGCCGGCCCGTTCGAGGGCGGCTTTAATGGCGATGGCGCCAAGTTGTGGTGCGGTAAGTGATGCGAGCGTGCCGTTGAGGCTGCCTATTGGTGTGCGTGCCACGCCCGCAATAAAGATGGTTTTGCTCATGGGGCAAAGCTAAGAAAT
>CAMPGT010000022.1 GCA_946885665.1 uncultured Chitinophagaceae bacterium
GGCGTAAGGTGCACCGGGCGGCACCTTTCTTCCTTCAAAGTTATTACTACCGGTAACGGTGCTAATAACAAGGAACATACAAATAAATGTGAGTGTAAGAACTTGTTTCACAGCAGTGTTTTGAAAGGTTTAAAATAGGTTTAAACCGGTCACGGGAGACGCAGCACGAGCCAAACCGATTATCGTCGTTCTTCTGCGATGAACCCTGAGACAGGAAAAAGGAAGTGAAGCCGGCCGGGACTTTTTACGCAGGGCGTCCGAATCGACCCGCAACAATGTCCATTTCACCGCCTGGGCCGCAGGTTTTGGAAAATAGCTTTGTGTTTTACTTTATCAACGTAAAAACAAACTTTTATGAAAAGGTCAGCTTTTGCACAGGGAACGACGAATGGAGGAGGGCGTACGCGAAAAGCAGTGGCGGTAATGACGTTTTTAATATTATCATTTACGGCAACTGCACAAATTAATCAGGGGGACAATAAAATTGATCCGTTGCCTAAAGATCTGGAAATAGAATTGGCGCTAAGTGCGCTTCCGCCGCATCTGCGGGATAGTGCAATGGTGTACGTGTTAAATCCACAAAAAGGTTTTGAAGTGGCGAGAAAGGGTACGAATGGATTTCACGCATTTGTGGCGCGCACAGGCGATGATGCGATGCAGGGCAGTTGGCCGTTACGGGAATATCCGAAAGATGTTATCTACCCTGTATCTTTTGATGCGGCAGGAGCCAGCGCCAACATGCGTGTATTTTTTGACATCGCAAAAATGCAGGCTGAAGGCACACCTCCGCAGAGGTTAAAGAAATTGATCCAGAAGCGCTACCGCACAAACTATTATCCACCGCCCCAGCGTCCCGGCGTGTCATATATGTTGTCGCCGATACTCAGAACCTATATTAACCCAGGTAAAAATGACAGTATACTAACGGCAAGCATACCCCATGTTATGCACTATGCGCCCAATCTTACAGATAAGGATATAGGCAGCGCGAAGCCATCTTTCAACAGTAAATATCCTTTCATCATCCACCAGGGGCCGCATGGATATACGATCCAACACCTTGGCGAACAGGAAAGGGCCGCTATTAGAAAAGCGTACGAGAAAATGCTGGCAAGGCTTTGCGAGTTAAATGAAAAGTGGTGCATTCCAACATCCGGGCAACGCAAAACTTAAAACTTAAAAGTTAAAAGTTAAAACTGAAAACCCTCTCACGTCTCACGATTGCCCATTGCCTATTGCCGTTTGCCTGTCCACCCCCGGCGCTTCGCGCCACCCCCGCCAGCGGGGGATACGTTTGCCCATTGTCTATTGCCTATTGACGGCCCCCGCCAGCGGGGGATACGTTTGCCCACTGTCTATTGCCTATTGACGGCCCCCGCCGGCGGGCGCCACATCTACCTTCCAAAACCCTCAACCATTAACTCCTTGAACACGATACTCTCGTACGCAGACTTCTTGCCGGCCTCGTATAAACACCCAAGATTGCCGTCTGAAAGCTCAACGAGGTTGCTGTAAGCCGACGGCCCTTCATGCACCACAAACCGCCTGCTCCACGTTTTTCCATTATCGTACGACAAACGCACGGTCATATTTTCGCGCGCCTTTTGGCTCGCGGGATTTGAAAATGCAAGTACAGGTTTCCTACTGCCTCCATACGAAATTAAACTACCCTGGCACACGGGCTCTGTCAGCGCCGTATCACTGCGCACCGAAGACCAGCTAACACCGCCATCGGCACTGGTGCTTACCTGCCTTACCCGCAGCTTGCCATAGTTACGCATGTTCAACATCAACACGCCTCCCGGTAATTCCGCCACGGTGCTTTCATTTACCTGGTCGGTAGGCGTTGAACCTCCTAATTTCCAGTTTTCCCCACCATCATCACTGTAAATAACGTGTGAAAAATATCTTTTTGTACCGGCTTCAATGTGATCGCACGGAATGACCAGCCTGTTCTTAAATTTTCTATTCTTTACCTGGATACCATTGCACGGACCAGTGGCGTACCAGGTCCAACTGGCGAGTTTCACATCCTGCGTAATGTCTTTTGCTTCGCTCCATGTTTGCCCATCATCTGCGGAATTCAACACAAACACTCTGCGTGTGTCCTTACTGGTCCGGTCAATAATTTCGTGTTCGCGATCGGAGCCAAGATTCCAGGTGCTCAACAAAATAATTTTGCCGGTGCGTTCATCCATCACCGGTGCGGGATTACCACAGGTATTCGCACCATCGTCCCACACCGTTATCAGATTACCCCAGGTTTTACCGTTGTCGGCCGAACGACGTACAACGATGTCAATATCACCGGCGTCGCCGCAATTATTTTTACGCGCCTCGGCAAAAGCCAGCAATGTTCCTTTGTTTGTTTTAATGATCGCGGGAATCCGAAAACATTGGTAATCATTATCCCCCGCTTTGTACACCGCAGCGCCATCCTGCGCTTTCGGACAGAGATGCAGTAAGCTTAATAAAAGGGCGAGTATGTTCCTGGCTGAAGGCATTGAATGTAGTTTAGAACTCCAGGCAAAATACCCAAATTAATGTAGCTTTGATGACTAAGAATCGGGGACGTGAAAAAGCTGCTGCTATTACTGTCTGCATTTCCCACACTCTTTCAACCGAAAGCACAGCTAGAAAACTGCACCTTCAAGGACCCGCTCGTTGCCATTCAATTTGGCACCGGCGACGCCGGCAACATCAATTCAAAATCTCTCTTCAATTACCGCCCCGTTAGCGGCTACTGCCCTACCGACGGCCATTACACCTACACACCCTACACCAGCGAGTGCTTCCGCAACGATTGGCACACACTCACAGAGGACCACACTCCCGGCGATGTCAATGGAAACATGATGCTGGTAAATGCCTCGCCCGTTACCGGCACTTTCTTCATCACCGCCGTTAACGGATTGAAAAGCGGCGCCACCTATGAATTTGGGGTGTGGATGATGAACGTGTGCAAGATCACCGAAAAATGCCCGTTCCCACTGCTGCCCGATATCACCATCCGGCTGCAAACCGCTAACGGCAACATCGTTGCGCAACTTAACGTGGGAGAAGTACAGCGGCGGCACAAAACAGAATGGACACAATACAAAATGGTTTTTAAAATGCCCGCTTCGGCAACGGCCCTCACGCTAAACATGATGAATAACAATCCCGGCGGGTGCGGTAACGACTTTGCTATGGACGACATCACCTTCCGCGAATGCGTGCCGCCCATTGCCGCAGTGAAAAAAGCTGCAAAACCCGTTGTAAAAAAGAAGCCCACAACAACAAAGGCACCACCTAAAACCGCAACGGTCAAAGCAAAACCAAAATCAACCACCGTAAAACCAAAGCCTAAAACTACCACAACAAAACCTAAAACGCCGGTTGCAGTAAAGCGCTCCTCCCCACCAGTAAAGCCACCGATAAAACAATCCCCGCCCGTCGCCGCTTCGGGACCATCGAAAGAAGCTATCAAGGCGCCCTCCGTTGCAAAACGAACACCTCCCATCCTTCCTCCTCCCCCACCGGCACTGCGTACAAGAGCCAATGTGTTGGCAAAACGAATCATGACCGATGCGGGCCAAATAAAACTCGACCTGTACGACAATGCTGAAATAGACGGCGACACCGTCAGCATTTATCACAACAACAGACTGGTGGTTTCCCGCGCAAAACTTTCGGCAAAACCCATTACATTAAACGTTACAGTGAACGCCGGAAACCCGCACCACGAGTTTGTGATGGTGGCCAACAACCTCGGTTCCATTCCGCCCAACACTTCACTGATGATTGTTACCGCGGGCGGCAACAGGCATGAGGTGTTTATTTCTTCCACGCAGCAAAAAAATGCAAAAGTGATTCTGGATCTGAAAGAATGATTGTTCAACGAATTGCCACACCGAAACCAGGAGATTTGTAAATTGTCGTCTTCAACGATCAAATCCCAAACTACCGATGCAAAAATATTTCCCCCTTTTCTTCGCCTTCGTTTTATGGACAATACCCGCAATAGCCCAGCAGCATGAAGCTTCGGAAGATTATGTTTATCCCACCGACACCGCAGTGGTGAAGAATTTAAAAAAATGGCAGGACAGGAAGTTCGGCCTCTTTATGCACTGGGGCACGTACAGCCAGTGGGGCATCGTGGAAAGTTGGAGCCTGTGTCCCGAAGACGAACCCTGGACGCAGAGAAAAGGACCCTACAGCAAAGATTATTTCACATACAAGAAGGCATACGAAAACCTGCAAACCACCTTTAATCCCACGAAATTCAATCCTGAAAAATGGGTGGACGCAGCAAAAAACGCCGGTATGAAATACGTGGTGTTCACCACCAAACACCATGACGGATTTTGTATGTTCGACACGCACCAGACGGATTATAAAATTACCAGCGACAAAACTCCGTTTTCAAAAAATCCGCGCGCCAACGTCGCCAAAGAAATTTTCTCCGCTTTCAGACAGCAGGATTTCATGATCGGCGCCTATTTTTCAAAACCCGATTGGCACTCACCTTACTACTGGTCGTCGTACTTCCCTCCGAAAGACAGGCACGTTAATTATGACCCGGAAAAATATCCCGAAAAATGGCAGCAATTCAAAGAGTTTACTTTTAACCAGATCGGTGAGCTGATGGGCGACTACGGCAAGATGGATATTCTTTGGCTCGATGGAGGATGGGTGCGGCCGGTATACCGCACAGAACCGAACACCACCCACGAAAGCAGGTATTACAACCAGGACATCAACATGGCCGGCATCGCCAAAATGGCGCGCAGCAAACAACCCGGTTTGATCATCGTTGACCGCACCGTTGCCGGCGAGTTTGAAAACTATACCACGCCCGAGCAGCAAGTACCCGATAAACCGCTGGATCACCCCTGGGAAAGCTGCATTACGATGGGTAATTCATGGAGCTATGTTCCGGGCGATCATTATAAATCTGCTAAGGACATAATCACGCTGCTGGTAAAAATAGTATCGAGAGGCGGCAATTTGTTATTGAATATCGGCCCTGGCCCCGATGGAGACTGGGATCCGGTGGCTTACCAGCGGTTGGAAGAAATAGGAAAATGGATGAAGGTGAACAGCGAAGGAATTTATTATTCGAAGGCGGTGCCGCCATATTCCGAAGGTAATATCTATTACACGCAATCTGCAGCCGGCAATACGATATACGCCTACGTGCTCGACGACAGCATTTCTTCGCGTTCGCTTACGCTGCATGTGAACGATCCGAAAAAAATCAAGAAAATAACACTGCTGCAGAATGGGAAAAAGGTAAAATGGAGAGCGGCTGATGATGTGGTGAACATCAGTCTCCCTGCACATTTTACCTGGGGAAATGTATTGAAAATAGAATATTAGCCTCAGCACTTAGCCGTGGCCGATATTTTATATTTTAATATTTCGTCAACTGCGGATCCACTTCCTCGATGTAAGCTAGTATTCCGCCCTTCAGGTTGTAGAGATTTGTGTAACCAAATTTTTCCTCCAGTTCCCTGATGGCACTAGCACTGCGTCCGCCCACTTTACAATGAACGATCACTTTTTTATCTCTCGACACCTGGTCGGCGTTTTCGGCAATTTGGCCCAGTGGAATTAATTCGCCGCCGATGTTCACGATGTCATATTCATGCGGCTCACGCACGTCTATGACCTGGATGGGATCACCCTTTACCTGGAGGTCGTATAATTCTTTTGCAGTGATTTCCTTCAATGGCTTTTCTTCTATTGCCCTCATGCCGCAAAACTGTTCGTAGTCGATGAGTTCGGTGATGGTGGGATGATCGCCGCTTATGGGATTATCCGCCCGCTTCTTTATTTTGAAGGTGCGCGTTTCAAATTGCAGCGCATCGAAAGTAAAGAATCTTCCCGACAACGGTTCACCAACACCGGTAATCACTTTGATCACTTCAGAAGCCTGCAGGCAGCCGATTATTCCCGGCAGTACCCCCAGAACGCCGCCTTCGGCACAGCTCGGAACGAGTCCGGGAGGCGGAGGGGTGGGATAAAGATCGCGGTAGTTGGGTCCGCGTTCTCCCGCACTGTTGACGTAATTGAATACCGATACCTGTCCGTCGAACTGGAAGATGGATGCGTACACATTCGGTTTGTCGAGCAGCACGCAGGCATCGTTCACCAGGTACCTTGTTGGAAAGTTATCTGTTCCATCGGCCACCACATCATAATCTTTGATGATGTCGAGCGCGTTGGAGGAATTGATGTGCGTGTTGTGCAGTACGACATTCAAATGCGGATTCAAAGCCAGCAATCTTTCCTTTGCTGCTTCCACCTTCGGTTTACCGATGGCGTCCACGCCGAATATTACCTGGCGCTGCAGGTTGCTGTCGTCCACCACATCGAAGTCCACGATGCCAAGTGTGCCTACGCCTGCGGCGGCGAGGTACAGCAACGCCGGACTTCCCAGTCCACCGGAGCCCACGATAAGCACGCGGGCCCGCTTGAGTTTTTTCTGCGCCTCCATACCAAATCCCGGTATGATGATGTGGCGGTTATAGCGCGCCAATTCTTCTGGTGTGAATATGTTTTCTTTGTTCATGTAGTGTTTTTTTGTGTTTGTGGTCCACCCCCGCCGGCGCGGGATATAGTTGCCCTTCGGGCAAAACTTAAAACTTAAAAGTTAAAACTAAAGCACTGCCGATTGCCGATGCCGCTTCACGCTCCGCCCGCGATCGCGGGAATAATGCTCAGCACCGTATCTTCCTTCACTTCTGTTTTCTCTTCCTGCAAATCCCTGATATCCTGGTCGCCCACAAAAATGTTCACGAAGCTTCTGATCTTCCCATTCTCATCCAGCAAATGCTTTTTCAGGGCCGGAAAATTAGTCGTCAGTTCACGGATGCTGTCGGCAACTGTGCCGCTGCCGATGGGCAGCTTCGCCGTATTATTTGTAAACTTTCTTAATGGTGTCGGAATGATGATGGTTGCCATAATAAAATGCTATTATTTTGTATTCGTTAACTGGTTTGTATAGGCCTCTTCGTCAAACTGGAATGCTTCATTCAATACCCATGACCGCGCATTTTTCACGCCATCTTTAGAAACTGAAATTATAACATAAGAAAACCAGGGTTGTGCTGCCACGCGGTCATGTTCGGAAGGAATGGCCGGATGATCGGGGTGTGAATGATAAATACCCAGCAGTTGCAAATCGTTGTCGGCAGCAAACTGTTCGCCTTTCATGTAGTCTTTCGGTGCAATCACAAATCTTCTCTTCCTGTTTTCCTGCGCCGAATTGTCGATGGGCAGCGCTTTTGTTACTACGCGGTTGCCTTCTTCATCTTCATGGCCGAACATAAACCCGCAACATTCGTCGGGAAATGCCTTTACCGCATCTTCATTCATAACAATGCCTGCTTCATTGGCTACTATGATCATTTTTTTATCAGTTTTTTGATTACTTCCGAATACTTATCCGCATTGTCAGGCAGCACCGTTACAATCGTACCCTTCTTTATTCTTTCTGCTATCATTATCGATCCCACTACGTTGGCCGCCGAAGAGGGGCTCAGCAATAAGCCTTCAACATCATGCACCTTTTTCAGCATTGCGTAGGCTTGTTCGGTAGTCACTTCGAGCACCTCATCCGCCACTGTGTCGTCGTATATTTTGGGCACAACGGCGGTGGGCAGGTGTTTCCATCCCTCCAGTCCGTGCAGCGCGCTGTCGGGCTGCAGTGCGATCAATTGAACGTCGGGCCTTAGCTCCCTGAGTCTGCGGCCGGTGCCCACGAAGGTGCCCGTAGTGCCGAGTCCGGCCACGAAGTGGGTAATATTGGGAACCTGATCCAGGATTTCAAAGGCGGTGGTATTGTAATGCGCCTTCCAGTTATTTTCGTTTTTATACTGATCGGCGTAAAAATATTTGCCTGGTTCCTTATTCACCAGGTCCTGCGCCACCTGCTGGGAGCCATCGGTACCTTCGAGCGGTGAGGTATAAATGATGTCAACACCAAGAGACGTGAGTATTTCCTTGCGTTCGAGGGATGCGTTTTCCGGTAGGCACAGGCTCACTTTCAGCCCTATTTCGCGGGCAATCGCAGCGTAGGCGATGCCTGTATTGCCGCTGGTGGCGTCAAGGAGGATCGTTTTTTCGTTTAACTGGTGCTTGTCAATCGCGTTCCTGATGATGGAGTAGGCGGCGCGGGCCTTGATGCTGCCGCCAAGCTGCATCCACTCCATTTTTGCGTAAATGGAAACGCCGGGAACATCATACAATTCCGGGCTCACCTGCCGAACAGGTGTATTGCCAATCTGTTTCTCAACTTCCCTGATCCTCTTTGCCAGTCGTTCTTCTTCCTGTTTCGTACCGGTTGTAATCATCTTAATAAAATAAAAAACCCCACATTTAGTGGAGTTAATCAGTTACAAAGCGTTTTTATTCAATGAGGTTGCCCACCTACATACCCCTTCGCCGTTATACACAGCAACAACAACAAAATGCGGGCAATTCTCCGGTCATCCTATTCATTTGAGCAGCAAATATAAAAGCTTTTAGCCGGAAAATCCCTATCTGGTTTGTAGAGTGATTGTTAATTTACGAATGAGCCATGTAGTTATCAAGGTCCTTGAGTGTCAATGGCTTTTCCCAAACCTTGAACGACGACTTGATCTTGTCGGGGGTGTTGGGCTGATAGGCGCTGATGAGGTGCACCTGCAAATCGGGGTACTGTTCCATGAGGCCCGCGGCCTTTTCCCAGCCGGTGCCATCCGGCAGGTTATTGTCCAGAAAAAGAATGTCCGGAATCACCTGCTTGAACTGGCTCATGCCTTCTTTCAGTGTGTGCGAGTAGTACACTTCATAGTTGCGGCGGTTCAAATAGGTTTTGAGGAGAAGGCACAGGTCGACCTCGTCGTCAATAATCAGCACTTTTTTCTTTTGAGACATAATTGGCTTTAAATATAGAAAATTTCTTACCACCTATATAATGGCGTTCCCTGTAGAATATAATACACAAGAAACTGATTACCATCAACAAATTCCCTACATTTATTTTAAACGTAAATTGCGGCATAATATTTAAACCGTAAAGGATATTACATCTTTCATCATTTTCATTCATCAATAAACTTCATATTATGACCTCAACAACTAAAGTAATTCTGGGAATAGTTGGTGCAGCTGCAGCCGGCGCCGTTATAGGCATGATGCTGGCCCCCGAAAAAGGCAGCGATATCCGCCAACGCGTGAAGGATGCGGCTAACGACTGGGCATGCCAGCTTGCCGACCTGTTTGCGGAAGGCAAATCGGAATTGAGCAATCTTACCAACAAAGCGGCAAAGAAAGCGAAAGACATGGCCGGACAGGCGCAAGACCGATACAACAACGTAGCAGAGAACCTGAGTTGAATAAGAAGCAGGTGAAAACCTGCTTTTTTTTATTCTTTTAAATTCGCGTAAAAATGGAAGACGTAAAATCCAAGGTAAGCGACCTGACAGAAAGCATAACGGATTATCTCGAAACATCTTACAAGCTCGCAGTGCTTAACGTCACCGACAAGGCAACGGCTGTTGTTGCCTCGGTAATGGCCTCTTTCGTGGTGCTGTTCCTCGGATTGTTTGTCATTTTGTTTGGCGGCATCGCGCTCGGTGTATGGCTCGGCGATCTCCTGAATAGTGATGCGCTGGGGTACCTGCTAGTTGCGGTACTGTTCCTGCTGATCATCCTGGTGGTAGTGGCCATGAGAAAAAGAATTGTTTTCCCGATGCTGAGGAATAAAATAATCAATAAGCTGTATGAACAAGACGATCAAAACGTACGATGACCTTTGTGCGGAAAGAGACAGATTGAAAGGAGTGCACGCCGTTCAGAAACAGCGGATAAAGGATAATTGGGAAACGATGAAGAATGAATTCGGTCCAGTAAAAAGCGTGTTCGGATTCATCGGCAAACTCACTCATCCCGATAAGAGTCATCCCTTCATGAATATGGGTCTGAAAATGGCCACCGATCTATTTATCACCAAATTTGTACTGGGTAAAGGCGGATGGATCACCAGGATGGCAGTGCCTTTTGTCGTGAGAAATTACAGCAGCCATATGTTCGCGGATAAAGGAAAGAAGCTGTTAGTGAAGATCGGCAGCCTCCTCAAACGCAGAAGGCATGAGGAGGTCAATGGTGTTCAGTAATGTTCATTAAAATCATTAATCATGAGCGACCGGGATAAAAAAGTGGTAAACACCGAAGAACAAAACCGCGCCGTGAATCCTGGCGATAGTCCGGTGCAGGAAGACAGTATTTCGCAGGACGCGGTGCATGATATTGAGAAGAGCGGGAATACGCAGGAGGCGGGAGAAGGGAAGGAAAAGACGGGAGAAGGGAAAAGGGAGGCGTGAGAGGAGCCGTGAAACGGGAGATGTTTAATTGTTTTTAGAACCTTTTTTATAGATGAAATGAACCTTCGTTTGAAAACGAAGGTTTTTTATTTTAAAAAGAATTTTCATTTTAAAAGATCTCACGCCTCACGCCCCGCAGGGAAATACATAATAAACGTCGCGCCGTCGTTGATCATCCCGCGGGCAAGAATAAACCCACTGTGGTTCGACATAATTCTCTGGGCGATGGCTAACCCTATCCCCTTCCCCCTATAGCCCGACTGCTGCGTGTGCAGCCGCTGAAAAATCATGAATATCTTCTCCGCAAACTCATTATTGAACCCTATCCCCTCATCCTCCATGGTTATCTTGTGATACAGTCTGCCTTTTAACACTTCATCTTCCTCGGTATCACCCTCCACGAGCTTATACTTTATCCTTATCACCGGTGATTCGCCACTTTTCGAAAACTTGAACGAGTTATCGATCAACGACCTGAACAGCAACGATAACTGCATAACGCTGCCATTCAGCTCCGGCAGCTTGTCCCACGTAATGATCGCGTGCCTGTCCTTGCTCTGCTCCACGAAATCGGCCAACACACCGGTGATCACATCATTCAGGTCAACCGGCCCCATTTGCTCTTCTTTGGCGATTAGCGACGTGAAGTTGAGCATGTCGTGCAGCAGTTCCTGCATGCGTTTCGCCGAAGCTTCTATCTTACCGATTACCGATTTTACTTCACCGTCTATCAGGTGCTGGTGCTTGTACACGAGCTTGTCGCTAAACGTCCTGATCTTGCGCAGCGGCTCCTGCAGGTCGTGCGAGGCGATGTAGGCGAACTGCTGCAGCTCCGAGTTCGACCGGTTCAGCTCCTGCAGCCTTTTTTCGAGTTCCAGTTGGTATTTTTTCCGCATCCTCACCTCGCGGTTGATAAAGAAAAACGATACAAGCGATATGATACCTGCCCACACGGAAATCGTATTGAAATAGCTGGGATAAAACTCTTCGTAGAACTGTTTGGCCCTGTACAGGTCGTCGCGCTGCCGCAATTCCGTCTTTTCAATGAGATCGGCCTCGTTGAGGAATGCTTTCATAAGGTCGTTCGACCTGCGTATCAACACCGGCAGCATGTCCATTTCCGATGTATCGAGCCTCATGCTGCGGCTGTAAATATTTACCTGGTGCATCAGGATGGCCTTCATGAGCAGGAACCTCCTCATCTGGTCGGTTTGGTCCCTGATGCGTTGCTTGAGGGTGTCCACCAGCGAATAAACACTGTCGCGCGTAACATAAAATGCCGGAAGGAAGGAACTATCACGCAACAGCAGGTAAGCGCGGCTCTGGCTTTCGAGCTCACTCGTGTGCTCCCGCAGCCCTTTCAGCGCAAGGATCACCGAATAACTGTCATTGAACTGGTCGGTATAGCGTACGTGAGTATTGAGTTTTTGATGGAAAAGGAAGGAAAGAACCACCACGATCACCACGGATACGATAAAGGATATGTACAGGTATGCAAACTTAATTTTCATATTTACCCAAATTGGGGAAATGAATCCCCGCTGCCCTCTTTTTAAGTTGTTGTGTTCTTTGCGATTCCCCAACGTATTTTCCGGAAACCTATAGGAAAAGCACGCTGTGCCTGTGTTCGATCAATAAAATGTGCCGCCGGCAATTTTTGGTGTCTTCCTTGCAACTTACATGGTCTAAAGCAACCCTCTATGCTTCAACAAAACCTTACGCAAAAGCAGCAGCTAAAGATTCTTCCTCAGCAAATACAGCTTTTAAACCTTTTTCATCTGAATACCATTGAGTTAGAGCACCGCATACAGCAAGAGCTGGAGGAAAATCCACTGCTGGAAGAAAGTGCCTCGGAAGAAACTACCGACACCGACAAATATAACAAAGACTCCGAACAGGACTACAGTGATTGGGACGAACACGGCTACGACGACGTACCCGACTACAAAACGGAATACGAAAACTACTTCAATAACGAAAAGATTCCCGACAGGCCACTGCCTGAGTCGAGTGATTTCAGACAAATGCTGAAACAGCAGTTTAAGCTGATGCACAACGATGAAAGGGAGACCATGCTGGCCACTTACCTGATCGATTCATTAAACGAATGCGGAATGCTGGAGCAGGAACTTCCTGCCATCGCTGACGACCTTTCTTTCAGATATAAAAGTTGGATCGAAGTGAACGAACTTGAAAACACACTTATGAAACTGCAGGAACTCGAACCTGCCGGTATTGGCGCGCGGAGCATCCGTGAATGCCTGCTGCTGCAATTGAGGAGAATGAACAATAAACGACCGGACGTGAAGATGGCCATCCGGCTGCTCGAAGAACATTTCGCGGACCTCGGCAGCCGCAACATGGACAGGATCATGGCACATCTGAACATTGAAGACGACGAGCTGAAAATTGTGCTGCAATTGCTGGCTTCCCTCAAAATGAAACCCGTAACGGAAGGAACGGAATCTTTCCAGGCCAACCATCAGATCATGCCCGATTTCATTATTACGATGGATGGCGACGACCTTGAAGTGGCGTTGTACCGCCAGCGTTCCGCCAACCTCCACATTAACCAGTCGTGGATCGAGAATGTTAAAACCTCTGAAGAAAATACGCATACCGACAAAGCCACCAGGCAGTACCTGCGCAACAAACTGAACGCCGCCCAGTGGTTTGTATCGGCCATCAAGCAACGCGAAAGCACCATGCTGAAAGTGGTGAGAGCCATTGTAAACCTGCAGTACGAATACTTCCGGGAAGGCGACGTGAAGCTCATGAAACCAATGATACTCAAGAACATAGCAGAAATGGTAGGTGTTGATATTTCTACCGTTTCGCGCATTACCTGCAATAAATATGTATCCACCCCATTTGGAACATTGCTGCTGAAGGATCTTTTCACCGAAGGCATCATCAACCAACAGGGTCAAACCATCAGCAACCGCGTTATTCAAACGGCCATCGAAGAAGTGATCGAAAGCGAAGACAAGCAAAAACCTTACACCGACCAGCAGTTGGTGGCCATATTATCCGAAAAAGGTTTTAGTATTGCCCGCAGGACAGTTGCCAAGTACCGCGAACTATTGCAGATACCAGTGGCCCAGATGCGGGCGCTTTGGGCATAATTATTTAGCTATTCTAACCAATTGAGAAAAAAGACGAATCCTTCATGCAAAAAATTCTAGTTATTGATGACGACAGGGATATGTGTTTATTGTTGAAACGTTTCCTGTCGAAACATGGTTTTGAAGTTGAAGATGCAAACACTTCCAAAAAAGCTATCGAGTTGCTGGAAAACACCGAGTACGACCTGGTGATGTGCGACTTCCGGCTGGATGCTATCGACGGAAAAACCATGCTGGTAAAGATCAAGGAAAAGTATCCGCACATGCCTGTCATCATTATGACCGGCTACAGCGATATCAAGATCGCTGTTGAAGTGATGAAGCTCGGTGCATATGATTATGTAACGAAGCCGCTGTTCCCTGATGAAATCATCCTCACGATCCGCAAGGCGCTGGAGAACGTGGACACCAAAGTGGTACCCGTTGCCACCGGACCGGCCGCGGCCCCCGGCGAGGAAAAGAAAGAGAAGAAAGAAGGAAACATTACGATCAGCGGCCAGTATATATTTGGCGACAGCATGGCGTTCAGGCAGATCCTGCAGCAGATCGAGCTCGTGGGACCGACCAATTACAGCGTCATCATTTACGGAGAAAGCGGCAGCGGTAAAGAGGCCATTGCCCAGGAAATACATAAAAGAAGCAAACGCAGCCACAAGCCTTTCGTCGCTATCGACTGCGGAGCATTGTCGAAAGAATTGGCCGGAAGCGAATTGTTCGGCCACGAAAAAGGCGCCTTCACCGGTGCCCTCAATCAAAAAACAGGCAGCTTCGAGCTGGCCAACGGCGGCACCATCTTCCTCGATGAAATTGCCAATCTTTCTTACGACATACAGGTGTCACTTTTGCGCGTGGTGCAGGAAAGAAGAATGCGCAGAGTAGGCGGCACAAAAGATATCGACCTCGACGTTCGTATCATCATCGCGAGTAACGAACCCCTGTGGGAAGCTTCGAAAAAAGGAAAATTCCGCGAGGACCTCTTCCACCGCTTCAACGAATTCAGCATGACGATCCCGCCGCTGCGCGACCGCAAGGGCGACATCATGATCTTTGCGCGCCACTTCCTGAACCTGACCAACCAGGAGCTCAATAAAAAGGTAAAAGGATTTTCACCCGAAGTGGAGGAGATATTTCAAAAATACATTTGGTACGGCAACCTGCGCGAGCTGAAGAATGTGGTGAAACGCGCAACGCTGCTCACGGACGGCGACTACATTGAAGACAGGTCGTTGCCCTTCGAAATCGTCAACTTCAACAAGCTTTCGTTCGATACGCCGGCAGAGCCGGCAGCTACGGTTCAGATGAACATTGCACCCGTTACATCCAACAGTCATGCGGCGCCATCGCCGGGGCGCACTGTGCTCGACGAAACAACGCTGAAGGCGGCCAGCATCGACGCAGAATATGAAATGATCATCGAAGCGTTGAAACAGGCCAATTTCAATAAAAGTAAAGCAGCCAAACTCCTTAACATTGACCGAAAGACACTCTATAATAAAATGAAGCAATACCAGGAATTCAACAATCATTAATAATGCGGATGGAAAAGACTGTGGAAAATACATCTTCACAAACAGAGAAGAGGAGCGAACCTGATCTTTCCGACTACAAGCAAATGGTATTAGAAAAGGAAAAGTTTCAAAAGATATTAGAGAATAAGGTAAAAGAACTGGACCGTTCAAATAAGGAACTCGAAGAGTTCGCTTACATCGCCTCACACGATTTGCAGGAGCCGCTGCGAAAAATCACTTCATTCAGCGAAAGGCTGAAAGAAAAGCTGCCGCCCAACCTGGAACCCGACGTGCAGTTGTACCTCAACAGAATGCTGGCAGCAACGGATAATATGAGAATGCTTATCGACAACCTGCTTGAATTTTCCAGAACCAGCAGGAGCAGTGAGCCGTTCGTACAAGTGAATCTTAACGAGGTGCTTACCGACGCCAGGGCGGACCTTGAACTGAAGATCGAAGAATCGAACGCGCGCATCGAATCGGACACGCTTCCCACCATTGATGCGATCCCCCTCCAGATGCGCCAACTGTTCACCAACCTGCTGTCGAATGCCATTAAATTCAAAAAAGCGGACGAACCGCCGTTTATATCCATCACCTGCAAGTCACTCACCGTCGAAGAAAAAGAAGAATATCATCTCCGCGAAAACGCCACCTACTACCAATTGATCGTAAAGGACAGCGGCATCGGCTTCAACCAGGAGTTTGAACATAAAATTTTCCAGATATTCCAGCGTCTTCACGGGAAGGCAGAATACCCCGGGTCAGGTATCGGGTTGGCTATCTGCAAAAAAATCGTCGACAATCACATGGGCCAGTTATTCGCAAGAGGCGATCAGGGGATGGGCGCGGCTTTTTTCATCATCCTCCCCGAATCTCAAACGTAGCTATATATGCCGGATACAAATAATCTGACCCGCATCCTCATTATTGACGACGATGAAGATGATTTTTTCATCACTAGCGAATACATCAAAAAGATCAGCGACAGGAAGTTCGCCATCGACTGGTGCTATAAGTATACCGATGCCATCGATCTTATCGGCAGCACGAAATATAATCTCTATTTCATTGATTATTATCTCGGCGCCCGCACGGGCCTCGACCTCATCAAGGAAGCAGCGGCGATAGGATGTGAAGAGCCGCTTGTACTGCTCACCGGCAAGGGCAACCAGATCATCGACCGCGAGGCGATGCAGGCCGGCGCAATGGACTACCTGGTGAAGTCGGAGCTGAATGTAGAAAAGGTTGAACGGTGCATCCGCTATTCGCTTGAACGTGCCGCCTCACTGAAAGCACTGCGTGCGAATGAAAGAAAATACAGGAGCATTTTTGAAAGATCGAAAGATGCCGTTTTCCTCGCCAGCGAGGAACTCGATTTCAGAGACATTAACGACGCCACCTCGCACCTGCTGAATTACTCGAAGGACCAACTGCTGAAAATCAGCCTGTATGACCTGCTCGATGAAAAGGAGAACGACTTCATCCGTGAAAAGCTTGCCGCTACAGGCGCCGTTCACGACCGCGAGATAGAATTGCTTACGAACGAGGGCGACAAAAAGTACTGCATCCTCTCTCTCTCCACCGAAATGGACACCAACGGCCAACGATACATTCACGGGCTGCTGCACGACATCACCGAGCTGAAGAAGGCTGAAAAGGCCACACTCCAGGCCGAAAAGCTGGCCGCAACCGGCAGACTGGTGCAAACGCTGGCTCACGAGGTGCGCAATCCTCTGAATAACATCAACCTTTCGCTCGAACAACTTCATCACGAAGTAGATCACAGCGAGGGGGACGTGGAAGTGTACATGGAGATCATCCAGCGCAACAGCAAGCGCATCAGCGACATCATCACGGAATTACTCAATTCTTCGCGGCCGGCAGAAATGTCGCTGCAAAATAAACCGTTGCAGGTGATCATGGATGAAAGCATCTCGGCGTCGCTCGACAGGATCACACTGCAAAAAGTAAAGCTCGACATCAATTACACGCCCAAACCTGCCTTTGTAAAGGCGGACGCCGAAAAGCTGAAGCTTGCCTTTCTGAACATCATTATCAACGCCGTTGAGGCCATGGAGGAAGAAAAGGGAGTCCTTTCCATCTCCATCCTGTCTGAGTCGGGCAACCATGTTGTCAGGATCCGGGATAATGGCATTGGCATTGCCGAGGAAAACCTGTCCAAACTGTTTGAGCCGTATTTTACCTCGAAAAGGAACGGTCTGGGGCTCGGGCTCGCCGCCACCCTTAACATCCTCCAGTCGCACAAGGGCCGCATTGAAGTGAACTCCGAACTCAACAAAGGCTCCGAATTCAGTATCACCTTCCCCGCCGCCTGACGAGGCCGTACGGGATATGGCATAATAGTTTCACTGCATAAAGACATAAACGTCACTATCATGAGATCTCTATGGACCGGCGCGATAGGCTTCGGACTGGTAAACATACCGGTTAAGTTGTACAGCGCCACGCAGCAAAGCGAACTCGACCTCGATATGCTCGATAAAAAGGATCACTCCAACATCAAGTTCAAGCGGGTGAGCGAAAAGACCGGCAAAGAAGTGGCCTGGGGGGATATTGTAAAAGGATATAATTACGATGGCCGCTATGTAGTGCTTACTGATGAAGACTTCAAAAAAGCCAGCCCCGAAAAAACCAAGATGATAGAGATAGCTGAATTTGTGGAAGAAACCGAAGTGGATTCAATGTTTTATGAGACGCCCTATTACCTCGAGCCGCAAAAATCAGGAGAGAAAGCTTATGTATTATTGAGGGATGCTTTGAAGAAAAGCGGAAAGACGGGCCTCGCCACTTTTGTTTTGCGAACAAAGGAAACGCTTGGATTGTTGAAGCCCTCGGGCAATGTGCTCATTCTTCAGAAGATCAGGTATGAGCAGGAGATTAGGGCCACCGATGACCTCAAAATACCTGATTCCACGCCGAAGCCGGCGGAATTGAAAATGGCGATGACGCTGATTGACCAGCTTACGGGTAAGTTTGATATTTCGAAATACAAGGATACTTATGCAGAGGAGTTGATGAAGATGATCGAGGCGAAGGCGAAGGGAAAGAAGGTGCAGGCTCCTGCGATGAAGGTGGTGCATTCTTCTTCAAAGGATCTTATGGAGCAATTGAAAGCGAGTTTGGAAACGAAGAGGAAGAAAGCGTCGTGAGGCAAAGGTCCACCCCCGGTGCTTCGCCACCCCCGCCAGCGGGGGGTACCACCTTCGATTATCATCCAAACAATAAATAAAAAATACCCCTCCCTGAGGGTGGGGTACGGGGTGGGTTAAAAAATTTGAATTTTAAGTATTTACCTTTTCAAAAGAATTACCACGGCTTCCGAAGAATCACTGCAAGCTTTCCTAAGGTATCACTATAAATTTCGTGAACACTTTCGTCCCTGAATGCCAGTCGGCATAAACAACAAAATATTCATTCGTAAATTCCACCAGGCGATACTTCAACGGCTGATACTGGTAATTCAGAAAATCAAAGTACACCCCATCCTTATCCGCATCAATCGCAAAATTCTTCATAATCACCTCATCATCGTTACCGGCGAACTTGTGTTCATTTTGCGTGATGGACACCTGTCCGGAAGCAACATCAAACACGTTCCAGTCATCCTTGATCCAGGGACTCACGTAATTAAAAAGGTCAGTTTCAGCTTTAACCTCTTCATCCTGTTCATCATAGTCGATCGGCTTGTCGGCATAATATTCCTTCACCTGGTATTTCTTCGCAGCTACGGATGCCTTGAATTCATCGGCCTTTTGCTTGTTCTCAGAACTAATATCATCTCCCTTTTTACACGAGGTGAATAAAATAATGGCCATAAGGGTGCCAGATAAAAAAGAGACAGTTTTCATAACGTATGTTTAATTAAAATTTACCAGTTAGCCCCCTAATTTCAACGTGCCCACATCGCCCTCATCGTATTTCTCGCGTTTGGCGATTGCCCTGAGCATTTTAAAATATACGCCCATCTTACCGGAATTGCTGTTCCAGTAACTTGCCTCTTCTGTGGTTACTTTTACAAGACAAAGCTTCGGATCTTCCTTTCCACCAGGGAACCACGCCTTTAATAACGGATTCCACAATTCATTTATTTTCTCCCTGTCCAGCACTACGGTGCATGTTCCTTTTACATTGACGTAAATATTCTTCCCGGGGTGAGAATAAATGAGATAAACCTGGTTGTCGCGCGAAACTTCCTGTATTTTTTCGGAAAATTCGTTGGTAAAGAACCATGCATTCCCCTCTTCATCAATCTTCGCGGTACTCATCGGCCGGCTGAACAGGTTATCATGGTCGTCGAGGGTGGTAAACATGCAGATGTTTACATCATGTACCAACTCACGAAATTTCTTTATAGCTTCTTCTTTGTCGTTGATATTTTCCATGTCTAAGGGATTAAGGGAACCGGCGTTACGCCACCATCTTGTTCCTGCTCTGGTGAAGAATGCCATAGATCAACGCTCCCAGGAAGGGAACAGCTACTAAAATTATCAGCCAGAATGTTTTTTGATATTTTTTCAGATCGTCGGTGGCGCTCACCGCAATGACAGACCATACCCAGTAAATAGCCCCCAAAACCAACCCCGCATACAGAAAGTATTCACCGTACCGGCTCTCCGATGCAAGCATAAAGAAACCAATAAAGAATATCGCCATAATGATCAATCCTAAAATTATCGAGGGTTTTCTTATGTTCTTCATACTAAAAGGCTCTTTAGGATAATGCAGGAAATTCTATGCCATCCAACGAGGCTGATCTGGGGAATATTTTACCCACGACTACTTTTTCTCGCTGCTTGTCACTTTCTTATTGATGCGTTCCACTTCCAGGATGAACTGGTTCACTTCAGGCGAAGCATATGTTCCGTAAGCATCTACAAGCGTTCCTTTGATGTCGTCGTGTGTTTCGATAACGTAAAGGATGGACATGTCGCCGGCGCTCGAGGGACCTTCGAACCTGAAATAATTCACAATGTTCACTTCATTGGGCTGGTACAATTTATCCGCCCTGAGTGCTCTTAACCCGTCGTCTTCCGCCTTGAAATCTTCTGTATATCCGTCAGTGATCAATTTGGCCAGGCAAGCCTGAAGACTCTTCAGGTCCGGCATTTCCTTATTTTCATTTGTGATCATACAATAGCGTTTAAAATAAAAAAAAAAAATAAAAAATAAAAGAAGCCGGGCCAATTAAGTGCCCGGACTCCTGAAGATTTCAAAGGTGCACCCGTTTTCTATTTATTAACTGCAGCATGAATATCCCTGTATTTTTTAATTACATCGTGCGATGTTTTCAGGGATGATTTCTGGTTGGCAACGAGTTGTCTCACATCTGACGTGAGGTCGTCCGACTTCAACGCAGATTCATAAGCTTTCTGGGCAGCATCTTCCCCGAATTCGCAATTTTCAAGTATTGCCTGCCTTGAGGCACCGCTGAAAGTTGCTTTTACATCCATCCACACCCGGTATATTTTACCCGAATTAGTGGTGCCTGTTGCGGGTTCGCCGCCATTCTTCACTACCTCCTGCGTCAATTCCGCTGCATATTGCCTGCTTTCTTCAGACATTCTTTTGAATACTGCGCGCAGGTCAACATCTATGTCGCGCGCCTCGTCAGCCGCCTTCTCATATCCAACTACGCGATCATTATTAATTCTGATCAGATCATTCAATACTTCAATTATGTTGTCATTTGTTGCCATAACGAAAATTTAAATAGTTAATGGATATGAGTATACTCATAAAAGTTGTGCCGCACTTTTATGCCCGATAATTAAATAATTAATAATTATGTATTATCTTAGAGCCTGAATTATATTGTTCTAACCCAAAAAAATTAACATGGCAAAAAAAGTAGCAAAAAAATCAGCCGCTAAAAAAGCAGGAAGACCAGCTAAAAAATCAGCTGCAAAAAAATCCGCAGGAAGGCCAGCTAAAAAAGGAGCAAAGAAAGCAGGCAGACCAGCCAAGAAAGCGGCGCCCAAAAAAGCAGCCAAGAAGAAAGCTGCTAAGAAAGGAGCTAAAAAAGCGGGCAGGCCCACCAGGAAGAAATAATATATTTCTTACGTAATAACGCACAAAACCAGCAGTCATGCTGGTTTTTTTATTGCTTTTGATTCTTATGCCTTAATATTTTCATCAGCACCTGCTCCGAACAGGTGAGCATCGCCTCCTCTTTCGGTTCTTCAATTTCATCGAGCCTGTCTAAATATTGTTGCAAGTCATTTCCTTCATACATCCTGATGATCTCCGGGTGAACATAATATTTTTTGCAAACGGTTCGCGTATTACCCAGTTTCCGGCTCACCTCATCAAGCGCTTCCACAATTTTCTTCTTGCAGTCGGTAGCATTTGATGCGTCGCCTATGGATTTGAACGCCCAGAGTGCGTTGAGCGAACCTGCCCACGTTCTGAAATCCTTGGCTGTAAAATCCATTCCGCCCGATGCCTCGCGTATGTACGTATTCACCGTACCCGAATCGATGCTTTTCCGGTTGTTGTCATCGTCGTAATATTGAAACAATTCCTTTCCCGGAATATCCCTGCACGCACGCACAACATTGGCGAGCCGCTTGTTGCGGAGTGTTACTTTATGTTCAACGCCCTTCTTGCCTTTGAAACAAAAATCCATCCTGGTGCCATTCACCGCCACGTGCTTATCCTTCAGCGTCGTCAATCCATACGAGCCGTATAATTTTTCATATTCGCTGCTGCCGATGCGCATGGCAGTACGTTCCATCAGGCTCACCACCAATGCCAGCACCTTTTCGAGGCACAGATCTTTTCGTTTGAGGTCATCCTGCACCCTTGCCCTGATTTTTGGCAACGCCTTTCCAAATTCATACAGCCGGTAAAACTTTGTTTCATCGCGCAATGCGTTCCACATTGGATGATACCGGTATTGCTTGCGCCCCCGCACATCGATGCCGGTAGCCTGGATATGACCGTTGGCATGGTAACAGATCCAAACGTCTTTCCACGCCGGCGGCAGCACCAGCCTCCTGATCCTGTCGAGCAGCTTTTTATCTTTTACCACATTGCCCTGGTAGGTATAGGAAAAGCCTTTCCCTTTCTTTACGCGGGTAATTCCTTCTGAGCTAACATTAACATACAACAGGTCGGCGGCTTCGGCCGTTTTCTGCGCGTCGCGACCGATACTGATCAGTTCGCGGTGCGACAATTCTATAATTTCCTGTTCTTCCTGGTTTACAGTTGCTGGCATGTAATTGCATTAACTAAAAAAAGCCAGGCGCTATGGCCTGACTTTTAACCCCTAAACCCTACTGCCTTTTACAGCAGCTCTTTTAATCTTCGGCTTCTTCTTCAGCCTGATGATTGATATCGTTTTCGGCAATGGCAGTCAGATTCTCATCGGTCTCCTTTTCTTCCTGCAGTGTTTGTCCAAGAAGATCGTGAACTTCCGACAGTCCCATTGTTTTTGCCAACTGGGCAAGGCCACCATAGGTGGCAATTTCATAGTGTTCCACTTTTTGCGCTGCCAGGATGATGCCCACATCACGTGTGGACGTACCTGCTTCCGTTTCTTCTACAATAGATTCGGCTTCTTTTGTGAGGCCTTCCATCGCTTCGCATTTCTTCGCCTGCGCCTTCTTGCCCATCAGTTCAAAAACTTCTTCCAGTCTGCTCACATGTTCCTGGGTTACATCAACATGTTCATCCAGTGCCGCCTTTAGCTCTTCGCTGGTGGCCGCCTTACTTAACTTAGGCAACGCCTTCAGAAGATGCTTTTCTGCCCAATACATGTCTTTCAGTGAGTCGTACATGAACTTTTCAAGCAGTTCGCCGGATGCGGCTGATGATGCTGTTTTTGATGATGCAGATTTACTGCGTGAATTGGTAGCTTTCGGACTGGCTTTCTTTTTTGCTGTTTGTGGCATGGATATAAAGTTTAAATGGATTGTTTAAATGATTTTCTGCTTATGTAAAATTTATATGCCAGCCCTATTCACGCTGCCCGGGCAGGCGTTGTAGAGCAATTTCCTCGCGCAACGGGAAAAGCCGGTAAATGTGCGGAATTGTTTTTAACCGCCACGGTGGTATCGGTTTTGAAACTATAAGGCAAAAACTACCTCTATGTTATCCCGGACCCAGCAAGCGTTCCTGCAGAAGAAGATCATGGAACTTGAACAAGCACTGTTTTTTAATTACAGCCGCTCCGTACTTAAACTACCCACTTCGCTTATTAATGCTCTTCACGTGGACGACATTGGCCAGGTGTGGTTCATGTTGAAAAGACCCACGCAAAAACTTTACGAGTTTGAAAGGCAGTTTCAATCGAGGCTCGAATGCTATAAGAAAGGAAAAAACTTCCACCTGCACGTTGCCGGCAGATCCTGCATCGTGATCGAGCCGGAAGAGATCAATTTCGCCGTGCAGCTTTGCCCCGCCATCCGTCAGAAACTAACAACCGATATGATCCTCATCCGCATGGAAGTGGCGGAGATATATTATTACCCTCACAATGAGAAGATGCCGCAGGTGCGCATTCTTCCGCGGACCGATTTCCATCCGTCAGCATTTATCAAGACTCTGCAATATATCGTTAAGGATATCATCCCGGTGCTCCAGGCCAACAGAAATCCTTATGAGTCCCGGCGTAATGTTCACAGCTGAGCGCTCTTTTTCGGATAGCTTGGCGTGCGTGGTGCTTGCAGGGTGGGAGGCGATGCTTTTTGTATCGCCCAGGTTGGCCGTCAACGACAGCATTTTAAGGTTGTTTAAAAAGTTTCTGCCACTTTCCAGTCCGCCTTTAAGGTCGAAACACACGATGCCGCCGCCGTTTTTCATTTGCTTTTTGGCAATCGCATGCTGAGGATGGCTCTCCAGCCATGGATACCTGAGCGATGCAATCTTAGGATGGTTCTCGAGCGAGCGGGCGATGTGCAGCGCATTGGCAGCGTGCCTGTCCATCCTTACCTCGAGCGTTTCAATGCTCTTACTCAGCACCCAGGCATTGAAGGGAGATATTGCCGGGCCAGTGCTACGGCAAAACAGGTAAATATTATAGATGATCTCTGACTTACCCACCACAATGCCACCGAGCACCCTGCCCTGTCCATCCATCCATTTGGTTGCAGAATGAACCACCAGGTCGGCGCCGAAATCAATGGGCCGTTGTCCGATAGGTGTTGCGAAACAGTTATCAACACAGAGAATGATGTCATGTTTTTTCGCGATAGCGGCGATCTTTTCGAGGTCGATGATCTCGAGTCCGGGGTTGGTGGGCGTTTCCACGAATATCATCCTGGTATTTGGCCGTATGGCCGCTTCCCACGATTCAGGATCATGAGCGTTGATGTAGCTGTATTCAATGCCATACCGCGGCAGGAACTTGGTGATCACCGTGTGTGTGCTGCCGAAAATTGCATTGAAGGAAAGGAGGTGGTCGCCCTGTTTGAGTGTGGCCATGAACGAGCCGAATATGGCGCTCATGCCGGATGCGGTCGCAAATCCGTCTTCGGCGCCTTCGAGCGCGCAAACGCGGTCGATGAATTCTTTTACGCCGGGATTGCTGAAGCGCGAATAGATATTATCATCCGTTTCATCGGCAAATGCCGCACGCATTTCTTCGGCGTTGTCGAACGTGAAGCTGCTGGTGAGATACAGGGGAGATGAATGTTCCATCTCATTCGTCTTATCGGACCGGGTACGGATGGCTTTTGTTATGGGATGCATTTGGGAGATGATTTGGGAGATGATTTATGTATAAATTTTAGTTCGGCAATGGGCAATCGGCAATGGGTTTCCCCCGCTGGCGGGGGTGGCGCGAAGCGCCGGGGGTGGACCCACAACGGCGAATAAGCCATGCACCCTTTCACGACTGTCCATTATTCGTACCGGTTACCTCTACCCTCCAGGAAATCGCCGTGTTTCCGCGGCGAAGGGTTTCGGCTACTGAACAATATTTGTTCATCGACAGCGCACAGGCCTTCTCTGCTTTCTCGACATCAATATTACCTTCAAGATGAAAAACAATCGTGATGTCCTTCCACAACGAAGGGTCGACACCGGGCTCGCGTTCGCCTTCGAGGCTCATCCGGAAACCAGTCACTTCCTGCCGCTGCTTTTTCAGGATGGACAGGATATCAATGCCACTGCATCCGCCAAGGCCCATCAGCAACAACTGCATCGGCCTTACGCCAAAGTCCTTCCCACCGGTTTCGGGGCTGGTATCTATTTTCACGATATGTCCGTTCGCATCTTTCGCCTCAAATCCAAAAGCACCATTAACCCGCTCTAATTCAACCTTTACCATGATTCTGAAATTTTTTATAAATGTAATATATTCAACACTTTACTTTGCAGGCAATTTGATGAACAAAAGATGAAGCAATACCGGTACGAGCGTCCGTTCACTCTTGAAAACGGAAAGGTCCTGAATGAACTGAATATCGCTTACCACACTTACGGCGAAATGAATGAACTGCAGACCAACGTGGTCTGGATTTGCCATCACCTTACCGCCAATTCAGACGCACTGCTTTGGTGGAATGGCATGGTGGGACCAGGCGCCCTGTTCGATCCCTCAAAATATTTCATCGTCTGCGCAAACATACTCGGTTCCTGTTATGGAACTACCGGCCCCCATTCCCTCGATCCCTCCACCGGCAAACCCTACTACTCAACCTTTCCCAATATCACCATCAGGGACATGGTCAATACGCACGTCGTTCTCCGCAAACACCTCGGCATTCAAAACATCGGCATGCTGGTGGGCGGCAGCATGGGCGGTTACCAGGCCCTCGAATGGGCGGTGATGGAACCTGATAAAATCAACAACCTTGTGTTGCTGTCGACTTCTGCAGCAGAAAGCGCCTGGGGAATAGCGGTGCATACCGCACAGCGGATGGCCATCGAGGCCGATTGCACGTGGAAGGATAAATCGCCTATGGCCGGACGAAACGGGCTCAAAGCCGCCCGGGCTATTGGTCTCATCAGCTACCGCAATCATGGCATACTGGTAAAAAAACAAACGGATGCCGACATTCAAAAAACCGACTTTTTCAAAGCATCGTCGTACATGGAATACCAGGGCGAGAAGCTGGCCAGCCGTTTTAATGCGCACAGCTACTGGACGCTAACCAAAGCGATGGACACACATCAGTTGGCCCGTGGACGCAATGCTTCGGCAGGAGATATCCTTGGGAACATAAATCAAAGAACACTGGTGTTTGGCATCCACAGCGACATTCTATGTCCTGTTTCGGAACAGGCGTTCATCGCGAATCACATTCCGGATTCACACCTGATAGCAATCGATTCGGCCTACGGTCATGATGGGTTTATGGTTGAGGCAGGCGTGATTTCACAGCATTTGAGGGAGTGGGGAGTGGGGAGCGGGGAATAGGGAGTAGGGAGTAAATAATCAACCCACTACCTACTACCTACTACCTACTACCTACTACCTACTACCT
>CAMPGT010000023.1 GCA_946885665.1 uncultured Chitinophagaceae bacterium
TTGATACTTTTGTGTCGGTTACACCTTTTCTAAATTCTTAATATTCATATTAAAACTAACTTATGGCAAGCAGATCGTACTTAAAACTCGTTGCCTTTCTATGTCTGCTCTCAACAGGCGTTATGGCCCAGGAGGACCAGAAATCCTATGATCCTACCGACTCTTCAGTTATCCCCTCCAAAAGATTGCCACAGCATACCGAATTCATGGCCAACAACTATGCGTTCCCGGCCATGCCGCGTAACCAATGGGAAGTGGGACTGCACCTCGGCGCCTTTTCTGTTGCCGGTGATGTAAGATCCATTTACCCGGGCTTTGGCGCCGGCGTTCACGTTCGCAAGGCGCTCGGTTATGTGCTGTCAGTACGTGGCGATCTGGGATTGGGCGTTGCCAAGGGCCTTAACTTCGTTAAGTCATTTTCTTACAAACCCAACCCCGCCTGGACGCCTTACATCGACCAGGCAACGGGCCTGCCTTCACAAGGTGTATTCTACAATTACAAAACGAATATTTACGATCTGAGCGTAGCCGCAGTTGTAACGCTGAACAATATAAGATTTCACCGCGCTAAAACAGGCTTTAACCTGTACGGATTTATCGGCGGCGGTGCCATGATTTATGATACTAAAGTGGACGCCCTGAATGACAATGGCGCCGTTTACGATTTTTCGGGCATCCCCGATGGTACCTACTCCGAAAGAAGGGACCGCAGGAAACAAATAAAGGACATCCTCGACGGTACTTACGAAACCAAAGCAGAAACAGACAAGACCCAGCCGGAATTGTTCGACCAGCCGTTCAAGCCAACCATGGTCATGGGCGTTGGTATGCAGTTCAAATTGAACCGCAGGCTGAGCCTGTCTATCGAAAATAAATACACCCTGCCGCTTAAGGCAGACCTGCTCGACGGACAGCAATGGCAGAGCAACAGCCCTACCAATCCTTCGATGACAAGAGATTTCGACGCTTACAACTTCACCTCGCTCGGTATCAACATCGCCCTGGGTGGAAAAGCTGTTGAGCCGCTTTGGTGGATCAACCCCCTGGATTATGCTTACAACGAACTCAACAAGCCGAGCCACATGAAGCTGCCGAAGCCCATTCTGGATGACGGCGATGGCGACGGTGTAACCGACCAGTTCGATAACGAACCCAATACACCTGCAGGATCACCGGTTGACTCCCACGGTGTTAGCCGCGATACAGACGGTGACGGTGTGCCCGATGCAAGGGATAAAGAACTCATTACCCCCACACAGTGCCAGCCCGTTGACGCTGACGGTGTAGGTAAATGCCCGCCACCCGATTGCTGCAAGGTGCTCGATTCGCTGATGCAGTATGGCATCCGCGGCCGCTGCAACATCGGCGACCTGCCCAGCATCACCTTCAGGGGAAACAACGTTTCACTGAACAACGACGCCAAAGCACTGCTGGCAGGCGTTGCCAACAAGATGCGCGACAACTCAGAATGTAAAGTTGCTGTGGTTGGCTATTGCGCCTCGAACAAGTCGCAGCAGCAGATGAGTTGGGACAGGGTGAATGCCGTGATCAACTACCTGGTTGAGAAAGAAGGTATTAGTGATGACAGGCTGATCTTCCTCTATGGACAGGAAGGCGGCGACTGCAACACCGTGGACCTTCGCGATGGCACTGCCGAAGAAGGACCGACAACGGTACCTGCCCCGCATCCCAACTTAAGGAGAAGAAGATAATTAACTTGTTATATAGATTTAAAAGTCCCCGCGTATGCGGGGATTTTTATTAAAAACATTAATTTCGCCGACTCTATGCGCATACTTCTCTTTGCAACCCTCGTCATCTTCGCATCATCCTGCTCGCAATTTGCCAAAGTGCAGAAGAGCACCGATTATGACTACAAGCTGAAGATGGCCGACAAATATTACGAAGCAAAGAAGTACAATTACGCCCAGCAGTTGTACCAGGAGCTGTTTCCCATTTTAAAAGGAAGCACCAAGTTCGAAGACCTGTTTTACAAGTTCGCTTACTGTTCCTATAACCTAAGAGACTGGCTGCAGGCGGAAAGCCTTTTCAAGCAATTCACGGAGGTGTTTCCCACCAGCCCGCGTGCCGAGGAAATGGAGTACATGAGGGCATTCACGTATTACAAACAATCGCCGAAGGCGGAACTCGACCAAACCAATACGCTGAAAGCCATCGGTTTAATGCAAACGTTCATTAATACGCACCCGGGGTCGCAAAGACTGGTGGAAGCTACCGGTATCATCGATACGCTGCGCGACAAGCTGGAGGTCAAGGATTACCTGAGCGCCGAGCTGTATTACGACATGGGCCATTACCGTGCAGCGGCTATTGCGTTTACCAGCCTCCTTAACACCTTCCCCGACACCGACAAGGGTGATGAATATAAGTTGCAGGCAATCAAATCGTATTATCTTTACGCCGAAAACAGCATAGAGAGCAAAAAAGTTGAACGATACGGACAGGTGGTGACGGAGGTGAATGATTTCAACGACAGGTTCCCGGAAAGTACCCTGCTGAAAGAAGCAGCGAACTATGCCGACTTATCTCAAAACAACATCAAACAAATACAAAATGAGCAGGCTAAGACGACAAATAAGCGCTAACACCGCTAACGTTGCTGAAACGAAAGATCTTAACGTTATCAAGGGTAAGACCGGCAACGTGTACGAATCGATCGCCATCATTGCCAAAAGGGCCAACCAGATCAATATTTCCCTGAAGGAAGAACTGCATAACAAGCTCGAAGAATTTGCAAGCCACACCGATAGCCTCGAAGAAATCCACGAGAACAAGGAGCAAATTGAAATTTCAAGGGCTTATGAAAGAATGCCGAACCCCGCGCTGCTTGCCACACAGGAATTCCTGGAAGATAAGGTCTATTACCGCAAGAATGAAGATGATCTGTTTAGTTAATAGGTTGTGGATGGTGGGGAGTGGATTTTTCCGCTGCTGTTATCGTTTTCAGTGTTAACTTTTAACTTTTAAGTTTTAGGTTTCTAAAATGTTCAAAGGAAAGAAAATTTTACTGGCGGTAACGGGCAGCATTGCCGCGTATAAGACGCCGTTAATTGTAAGGCTGCTCATCAAACAGGGAGCCGAAGTGAAGGTGATCATGACCCCTGCCGCAAAAGATTTTGTTACACCGCTCACCCTTTCTACGGTTTCCAAAAATCCTGTTATTTCCGAATTGTTTAATGAGGCCACCTGGTCGAACCACGTGATGCTGGGCCGGTGGGCCGATGTTATGCTCGTGGCCCCGCTTAGCTGCAACACACTGGCTAAAATGAGCCACGGCTTTTGCGACAACATGGTGCTCGCCACCTACCTGTCGGCAACCTGCCCCGTGGCCGTTGCACCGGCGATGGATGAAGACATGTGGAAGCATCCCTCCACAAAAGCCAACCTGCAACTATTGCAGGAACGCGGGAACCTCGTGATACCCGTTGATAACGGAGAGCTGGCCAGCGGACTGATTGGCGAGGGAAGGATGGCCGAACCGGAAGCCATCATCGACTTTATCGCCACTAATTTTTTTTTGCAAAGAGACCTTGAAGGGAAAAAGGTGCTGGTAACGGCGGGCCCGACCTACGAACCCCTCGATCCCGTTAGATTTATTGGAAACCATTCGTCAGGGAAAATGGGCATAGCCTTGTCGGAAGAACTGGCAAAAAGAGGCGCAAGCGTGCAACTGGTGATGGGACCGTCGCCATCTGTCATAAACAGACAGGGAGTGAAGGTGCACAAAGTGCAAACGGCCGAGCAGATGTATGACGCTTGTGTGAAGGAGTTCCAGGATGCAGACATTGCGATCATGTCGGCAGCGGTCGCCGATTACACCCCGTCCAATAAATCGCCCGAAAAGATTAAAAAGCAAGCCGATATATTGAGCGTCGAACTGAAGAAGACGAAGGATATCCTGAAGGCGCTCGGCGAAAAAAAATACAACGGCCAGCTCCTGGTGGGATTTGCGCTGGAAACAGAAAACGAGAGAGAGAACGCCATCGGCAAGCTCAAAACCAAGAATGCGGATCTGATTGTGCTCAATTCGTTAAAAGACGAAGGAGCGGGATTTGGGCACGACACCAACAAGATCACGATATTCGAAAAAGGCGGCAACGAAATTTCTTACGACCGCAAACCAAAACAACAAGTAGCTAAAGATATCGTTGACAGAATAGTAAACATGTTGCATGCTTAGAAGGATCATAATGGTTTGCCTGGTTAGCGCCGGCCTGTTCAGCCATGCGAACGCGCAGGAGCTGCTGGCCAGGGTGAGCATCAATGCGAGCCAGGTAGGGTCGAATGTGGATAAGAAAGTGTTTCAGAGCCTTCAGTCGTCGCTTACCGAATTCCTGAATACGCGGAAGTGGACCGACGACGTGTACCAGCCGAATGAAAAGATCAATTGTAATTTTCTGCTCACGGTTACACAGGCCGACGACAATGTGTATCACGGCGTATTAACGGTGCAGGCGGCGAGGCCCGTTTACAATTCAACTTATGTGACGCCGCTGATCAACTTCCGTGATGAGCAGATTATTTTCAAATACGTGGAGTACCAGCCGATAGAATTCAACGAGAACAGGGTTTCGGGAAATGACGGACTTGCTTCAAACCTCACCGCTGCGTTGGCATTTTATGCCTACGTCATCATCGGTCTCGATTATAATTCTTTTAGTTTGCGTGGCGGCGATCCGTATTTCCAGAAAGCCGAGAACATCATCAATAATGCCCCCGACGGGAGGGATATTGTGGGGTGGAAAGCATTTGACGGGCAACGCAACAGGTACTGGCTGATGGAAAATCTCACCAACAACAAATACGCGCTCATTCACGATGCCATGTACAACTATTACCGTCTTGGCCTCGATCATATGTATGAGGATGAACCGGAGGCCAGACAGGCCGTGATGAACGCCATCATGCAGTTCAACACCGTCAATAACGATCAGCGCAACTCCATGATCGTTCCATTCTTCTTTCAGGGTAAATCGAATGAAATAGTCAAGATCTTTAAAAAAGCTCCACCGGAAGAAAAACAAAGGGTACAGGAAATGATGACAAGGCTCGACATTTCCAACGCTAACCTTTACAAACAGGAATTAAAATGAAGGGCGCAGCAGCAGTGATCCTTGTGGTTATTTTTGCAGCTTGCGCAAATAACGACAAGATCCCCAAGGGTATTATCGGCAAGGCTGAGATGGAGAAGGTCATGTGGGACATGCTGATGGCCGACAGGTACGTAAACATCTATGTGCTTCACAGCAAGGATTCGTTGCCGGAAAGGAAAAGGAATGCGGCCATTGTGTACGAAAAGGTGTTTCAGCTTCATGGCATCACAAGAGACGAATTCATTAAGAGCTATAAGTTTTACCTTTCAAGGCCCGATATTACGAAGGTGATGTTCGATTCCATTTCTTCGCGTGCGGATAGAAGAAGGGCCGAGGCACATGCGCCGAAAAAAACAAGTCCCCTGCTGCAGAAAAGGGATTCATTGCTGAGAAGGGATTCACTCAGGAAGGCCGACTCGGTTAGGAAACTGGAATTCAGGGAGAGCACGGAAAACCTGTCTGATTCGGAAATGAGGAGAAGGATGTTCAACAAATAGGATCAATCACGATTGTATGAATAAAGTTTTTACCTCTGCGGACGACGCCATCAAAGACATTCGCGATAACTCAACCATCATGCTCGGCGGCTTCGGCATTTGCGGCATCCCCGAAAACAGTATCGCGGCACTGGTGCGCCTGGGCGCGAAAGGATTGACGTGCATCAGCAACAATGCGGGTATTGACGATTTTGGACTCGGATTATTATTGAAGACGAGACAGATCAAAAAGATGATGAGCTCTTATGTGGGCGAAAATTCGGAATTCGAAAGGCAACTGCTGCAAGGCGAGCTCGAGGTGGACCTGATACCACAGGGAACACTCGTTACGCGCATACAGATGGCCGGTATGGGCATACCTGCTTTCTTTACTCCTGCGGGATACGGCACCGAGGTGCAGCAGGGAAAAGAGATCCGGGAATTCAATGGAAAGATGTATTTGATGGAGCACGCGCTTCACGCCGACTTTGCACTAGTGAAAGCCTGGAAAGGCGATACATCCGGCAACCTCGTTTTTCGCAAAACGACCAGGAATTTCTCAACGTCGATGGCGAAGGCAGGTAACATTACCATCGCTGAAGTTGAGCATTTGGTTGAGCCCGGCGAACTCGACCCCGATCATGTCCACGTAGCGGGAATATATGTGCACCGCATCTTCCAGGGCAGCAACTATGAAAAAAGGATAGAGAGAAAAACAGTGCGCCAGCACGCCTGATCCATTTTCTTTTTTAACACTTACCATTATGGCACTCGATAAATTCGGCATTGCAAAAAGAATAGCAAAGGACCTTAAAGACGGCATGTATGTAAACCTTGGCATCGGTATCCCAACGCTGGTTGCCAACTACATTCCGGCGGGATTGTCCATCATGCTTCAATCGGAAAATGGCATGCTGGGCATGGGCCCTTATCCCGATGAATCGGAAATGGACCCCGACCTTATCAACGCCGGCAAAGAAACCGTAACACTTTTACCCGGCGGTTCATTTTTTGACAGCGCCGAAAGTTTTGGTATGATCAGGGCCGGCAAGGTCGACCTTACCGTGCTGGGAGCGATGGAAGTTGCCGAAAACGGCGACATCGCCAATTGGAAAATCCCGGGCAAGATGGTGAAGGGAATGGGCGGCGCCATGGACCTGGTGTCGAGCGCCAGGAACATCATCGTTGCGATGATGCATACGAACCCTAAGGGCGAATCGAAAATACTGCCACACTGCACGCTGCCGCTCACAGGCGTGAAATGCGTAAAACGCGTGGTGACGGAATTGGCCGTACTTGACGTATTGCCGGAAGGCGGGTTCAGCCTGCGCGAACGCGCACCGGGCGTCTCCGTTGAAGAGATAAAAAGCAAAACACTGGGAAAATTAGTGATCGAGGGCGACGTTCCTGAAATGCAGATCTAATCGATAAGATTATTCTTCACTGCAAAAAACACGAGGCCGGCGGTGTTCTTGGCCCCAAACCGCTCCATCAGCCTGTCTTTTATGGCTTCTACCGTGCGCGGACTCACTTCCAGCTTCTGCGCGATTTCGTGGGCGGTAAATTCCATGCAGATGTATTTGACAACATCGCGTTCACGGTCGCTTAGGGTGATTTCGCTGGTGATGGTGGGCGCCACCTTTTGGCGCGCGTGCGATTTCTTCAGAAGAATCCTGTTCACGAAATTATTCAGGTAATAACCCTTCGACATCACCTCCATGATGGCCTTCTTGATCTCGGCCGGGTCGGCGCTTTTGAGCAGGTAACCGTTTGCGCCTATCTCCATCATATGGCTCACAAAGCGCTCATCTTCATACATGGTGAGGGCGATGATGTGGATCTGCGGATACTGTTTCGCAACGATCTTGGTGGTTTCAATGCCATCTTTTTGGGGCATACGAAGGTCCATCAGTATCACGTCGGGACTTTCTGCTACGGTGGGCAGGTTATCAAGCAGTTCCTGTCCGTTTTCGGCTTCCAGAACAAATTTGATATTAGTGTACGGCCGCAACGATAGAATTACTCCCTTCCTGAATATCTTATGATCGTCTGCAATGGCAACTTTAATCGGGCCCATAGCTAAATTGATATTGGTCATTCTAAAATTAAGATTTATCGATCACACTTTTCCTGTGCTGTTGCAAAAAGTAAGCATCAATAAGTAACTACCGGCGTATCCCTAACCACTGCCTGTTCATTTTTCGGTACTTCAATGGTCACCTTGTAATAGGTTTGCGACAGGTCCTTTTCGAAGAAAATGCGGCCGTGCAGCAATTTGAGACGGCTCTGAATATTCTTCAAACCCAGGCCACCGCTGCTTTTGTTGAGTTTTTCAAAATCTGCCTGGGTCAACCCTTTTCCGTCGTGATGCATCCTGATGTACAATTTAGAGCCGCTCAGGTTTTGGGTAAGGTGTATGAAACTGGAGTTACTGTGTTTTAGAATATTGTTGATAAGTTCCTGGATTACACGGAAAATGATCAGCTCCTGGTCGGCATGCAGCCGCTCGCGGTAATCATGAAACCGGCAACTGGCGTTGAGGCTGCCGGAGCCGCTGATTTTCTGGAACAGGTCGTTAACGGCCGATTCGAGCCCGAAATTCTTAAGCGTGGGCGGCATCAGGCTATGGCTGATGTTGCGGATCAACTGAATGGTATCGTCGATGATTTGCTTGGCGTTGTAAATGCTTTGCAACTGCGAGGTCTTGTCGAGATTGACCAGGTTTTCATTGAGGTAGAGCCGTGCCGTGGCGAGCAGGGGACCGGCATCGTCGTGAAGGTCGGCGGCTATGCGTTGCCGTTCCTCTTCCTGGAAACGGATGGACGCATTCAGCAGTGTTTTCTGTTGTTCATACTCAAGCCGTTGCAACTTCATCTGGTAGCGGATGACCTTGCGTTGGTGGAAGATGATGAATACAATCATTCCAATAGCCAGGACCAGCATACCGATGGTGCCGAAAAACAGCAGCAGCGATATTTCGCTACCGGAATTATTGACCTGGAGGAGAATCATGGGCTATTCAGAAATGAATATATTAAGTTTTATAGGGGTTTTCAAGAATATCATGTTCAAATGGGCTTTCCGGGGACAGTGGAAGCTTATTGCTTTTCTTTGTTGAAAACGCTATTGCGAACAGTATATTTTTAGTTATGTTCAAAAAAAGATTGATTTTCCAAAAGTTATCTCTGATTTCCCGGTCGAGGTTCGAAGCCTGGATGAAGAGGAACAGCGTTCCGGAAAAGTAGATGATAAAGGCAACGACGAACCAGAAATTAGGTTCCTGGTAGATAAAGATTACCTGCGGCTTGTTCATCTGGTCGAACAGGTAGAAGATGGAGTAGGTGACGATGAGGATGGCCTCGATGGAGGCGGTCAGGGAGTCGAAACTATTGTCTTCAACAGAAAGGTAATAAATGACGGCAAAGACGTAAAACAGAACAGAGCCAACCAGCAGGATGATCCTGAACACTTTATTGGAAATATTCGCCAGCAGTACATACGTGAATATGGAGTATTCGATGATGGTGTAGGCGCTGAGTAAATTGTAAATAGTGGCCTTGTGTTTCAGCGAGTCCAGGCTGAGAAGGGTGGAGTCGTTGACAATGGAGATGACGACGTACAAAAAAAGAACCTTTACCCATGTCATCCTGTTCCGTTTAAGAAACAGGAAAAACACGAGTAAAGGTATAAAATGTGAAAAGTAGCTAATATTTACAAGTAGACTGCCGATATAGAGGGGTTTCTGCCCAAATATATTAAAGAACGTCTACCCGGCAAAAGTTAGTACATTAGTCGATAGTCCAGTTCCAGTCATCAGACTCAGAAGTCTTGATGGGACCACCAGCGCCAGTTTTGATGCGGTCTGCAACGATGCCCTTGTTTGATTCAAGAACGCCGTCGTTATTAACAACAGAGTACTGTGCGATTGCTTTGCCATCCTTGTTCAGGCCTACGTAAACAAGTGTTTTTTCACCTGCTTCGTTGAAAGCATTGTAAAATCTGATTCCGGCGCATCCAGGCTGTGCAAGGATCTGATCAAGGATGTTCCTTCCGATTTCATAGAAATGAACGTCAGTAGGGTTCGCAGCCTGATATTCGGAGATCATTTGTTTTCCGAGTTCAAGGCCGATTTCCTCGCCAATCATTGAAACTGGTTTTACCAGGGTTTGATTTTCCATCATAATAGTAAGTTTTTAGAGGTGGAGAAATGTTAGTTTGACCCTTAAAAAAGCTTCAAAAAAAAAACCTGACCAATAGGTATTTCGAGTATTAATTCGTTTAATTTGCCTCTAATTCAGTGCAGTTAAGAGTTTCAGGAGT
This sequence comes from uncultured Chitinophagaceae bacterium, assembly GCA_946885665.1. Next base: position 9,911 of record CAMPGT010000023.1, read on the forward strand.
TTTCCGAGAACTTGTACGATGAAAAATAGCGCAGAATCCCTAGTGTATTATAGTATTTTTACCATCGTAGATTCTCTAATTCATAAAGCAAATATTTGGGTTCCGGGCTAGTTATCCACACTGGGCCAAAAATGTGGATAAGCGTAAACCCTTATATGACCGCATTATCGTAAACTAACCTTCATGAGTTCCGAATTGGTAATTAAAGTTGCTATTGCTGACGACCATAAAATCTTCCGCGACGGTATCAGGATGGCGCTCAAAGACAAAGAATACCTGCGAATATTATGGGAAGCTGAAGATGGAAAGGACCTGATGCATAAGATGCAGTTGAAAAAGCCGGATGTGCTCCTGATGGACATCCGCATGCCGCACGTAGACGGCGTTAACGCCATAGGCCTTCTCCGCAAAGAATACGACGACGTCAAGATCGTGGTGCTGACCATGTACGACGACCAGGAGATGATCACCAAGATGATGGAAATGGGCGCCAACGCCTATCTCACCAAAACGTCGGATCCGGAGGAGATTTACCAGGCGATACTGAGCTGCATGAACGAAGACTTTTATTTTAACGATCTGGTGAACAAGGCCGTACTGTCGAAGCTGCAAACAAAAAGGCAGGTGCGCCAGTTTTATCCCAACCCCGTAAAATTTTCTGAAAAGGAAGTCCGCATACTTCGCCTGCTGGCGGAAGACAAAACGACGGAGGAAATCTCGAAAGAAGTGTTCCTGAGCCCGCGCACCGTGGAAACCATACGCCAGAACATGAAAACAAAAGTGGGCGCCAAAACCATTGCCGGCCTCATCATGTACGGCATGAGAAACAAGATCATCGACTAGATCAGGTAAATGCAATGCTTGATTGAATACATGGCAAGGCCTATTCTGCTTTTCACCTCCAGCTTTTCAAACAAATTATCCCTGATATTGTCTATCGCTCTTGGATTCAGGTTCATTTCATTGGCGATCTCTTTGTAAGTGAGCTCACTGCACGTGTATTTCAGAAAGCGGAGCTCCACCTCGTTCAGCGTGGACTTCATCAGCGCCGACTGCTCTTCACTCTTTCTGAATAAATTGATCAGCTTACCGGTGGCTTTGCTGGTGTAATAGTAGCCATATTGCATTACGCCGCTGATTGCCGACCGCAGCTCCAGGGGAGTAACATCCTTTTTGAGAAAGCCCTTCACACCGGCCTGCAGCAGGCGTATCATGGTGAGCTCAGTGTCATACATCGTCAACATAATGACACTTATATCGGGGTTGTTGGATTGAATCCATTTTGCTGTGTCAAAGCCGTCCATCATCGGCATGTTGAGGTCGAGAATGACAAGGTCCGGCATCACGCCGGCATTTATGCTGTCGATCAGTTCCAGTCCCGAGCACGCTTCGATGACGACCTCACACCTGTCAAATTTATTGATCATTGCGGCAAGGGCGCTTCTGAACAGGTTGTGATCCTCGACGAGTGCGATCCTGATATTGCTGGCTTCTTTCTCCATTAGGTATTTTAGGGTTTAACAAGCGGAACTTCAATGCACACGTTTGTTCCTTCGTTCGGACTGCTGGTTATGGAAAGGTTGGCATCGAGCAGCGATGCGCGTTTTTTCATATTGATCAACCCCAGCCCTGCCCGGCCGGGATCGTATGCTGCTGAAAAGCCTTTCCCGTTGTCGGTAACGGAACACATCATTTTGTTGCCGGCGAACGCAATGCTGATGGTTATCCGTGTTGCCGCGGCATGCCTGATGATATTATTCAGCGCCTCCTGAAATATTCTGAATAGTATCATTTCCGACTTGCATCCCAGCGACATTGGCTCTCCTGAAGATTTATAATCAACTTCGAAGAGTTGCGTTCTTCGCAGGTAGGCTATTTCGTCTTCCACGGCTGCGGTAAATCCTATCCGGCTGACATGTTCGGTATCGAGTGTTCTCGAGATGTTGCCCAGCGACGAGATGGTTTTGCCGAGGAGTGCCTTCGACAGGTTTATTTTTTCCACCATATCGGCATGTTTCCGGAAGTCGATCGTGTTCAGGTTAAGTTTGCATAAACTCAGCGAAAGCGCCACATGATCGTGAATCTCCCGCGAAATTTCCTGGAACGTCTGTTCCTGCATTTCCACCTGCGTTTGCAGCAGCACCTTTTCATGCTTCATCTTTATTTCATCCATCGACCGCAGAAAGGCTATCTGCCGAAGCTGGCTTCTGTAGATAAGGGTAATGATGAAGACGGCAAGCAGCAGCATGAACAACAAGACGACCACTATAGTGAAACAGATTTTAAGCTGATCTGACATTGTAATGCTTTGATAAAAAACAGGAACATGCTGAAATACGCGGCACATTGCAGCACCGGCGCCATGTTGCCCGGCAACATGTTAAATCCGGTGAGGCGGTGGCACAATGCTGCAGGCATTAGCATGCAGCACAAAATGAATATGCCGTTCACGATCCAGAATGGCGGGTACCGTACCAGCGGTACATCGGGAGGTTGATCGAATATTTCATCGTAAAAAAAGAGGCAGCCGGCTGCGATCAATAAAGCGTGGAGCAAAAGCGGGTAGGCCGTTTCGCTGCTGAGGGAGTTGGTGTACCACCAGCAGGATGAGAGGCCGAGAGGAAATAGCTGAAAGATGAATAGCACCGTTCGCGAGGGCATGTCTTTCGTGAGCTGCTTCTTGATATAGAAAAGCAGCAGCAGGAACTCGGCAGTGAGGCAAATATTGACAATCGTGGAGGAGGTGGTGCTTTGCCAGGGGTATACCGCATTGGCGATGCACTGCAGCAGTATTGCCACGGCGGCGAGCAGCAGCGTAAAGAACCATTTCGGTTTTGCGGTGGCGAGGGCGATGATGACAGACAGTGACTGAATAGCCACGATAACGGTCGGGATCAAAAAAATCTTCGGCATGAGGTAAGAGGTTTCAGCGGTTATTGTAAAGGCCGCCAAATTAGAACATAAGACAAAAAATCATCCTGTGATTTAACATCAAAATGGAGAGAAAAAAACTTTGGGATGGTGGTGTAAAAACAGTTGGGGGGCCACCCCCGCCGGCGGGCGGATACGGTTGCCCTCGGGGGAAAAGTTAAAAGTTAAAACTTAAAACCGTCTCCGGGCTCCCCATCCCGGAACAAAATCAGGCACCCGGGGCCAAATCCGCTCTTTCAGCGGGGTTCACAAGAAAAAGCTGCCTGCGAAAGTGGGGAGTTGTCAGATCTATCTCCAGGAAACATTCAATGCTGGTAAGCTGGTCGCTGCTGCACGAGTATGTCGCCGCTACGTAAAAACCTTTGAACTGGTATAAAAATATCCTGCGGTAGGTGTCAGCGGTTTGCGCCATTAGCTTTCCGCCCTGGCAGATCGCCGATAATTGCTCCATCTCACTCAATATCCTGAACTGATCCAGTGTCATAACAACCGCTTTGATGAATGATTTACGCGCCTACTGAATCTACAACATTTCGGGGGAATGACCTATTTAATTTTGAGGGACAATCCAAAAACAAAAATGCCTGCTTTACAGGAGTAAAACAGGCAATAATTTCAACCGCACAGGTTTAACCGGTCTTAGAATTTCAAAGGTGTGGATTAAAAGGATTTTCGGACTTGGATCTTAAAAAAGTTGACTGACATCGGATGTTAGCCAGAAATTTCATAGAAACCTGGATTTTGCAGGTCGGTTTTTATCGGACATTGGATCAAAACAGCTAAATGACGCAGTCAATCAACTTATATAACAAATTTAAATGTGGATAACTATGTTAACAAGAGCACAATTGCCCTATTTGAATTGTTCGGATTTTACCCAATTTGCCGTAAAAGCTGCAAAACCGTATCGGAAAATCACGATGTCGCAGAAACGAAAAGCCACGATGGCACCACTTTTTAAGTAAATTCCGAAATAGTATAATTTCGTAGATACACACTAGTATTTATCGCGAAAAATTACCATCTTGTGCGAAATTCAAACCTAAATAGAAAACCGTATGAGACAACAGGACCCAGGACGACCTATTAAAGTAGCCATCGCAGATGACCATGCCCTGTTCCGCGCCGGAGTCAAAACAGCCCTTTCAGTAAAAAAAGACGTCGAATTGATCGCAGAAGCCGATAACGGCATGCAACTGATCAACCTGCTCAGGCACATTGAACCCGATGTGATCCTGCTCGACATCCAGATGCCCATCATGGATGGTATTCAAACACTTCCTGAGATCCGCAAGATCCGACCCGAAGCAAAAGTGATCATCCTGTCCATGCACAACGACCATTCGATGATCTCGAAGCTCATGGAAATTGGCGCCAACAGCTATCTCACCAAAAATTCCGATTCAGAAACGATATACGAAGCCATCAAAACCTGCTACGAAAATGAGTTCTTCTTCAATGAACTCACCAACAAAGCACTGCTTGCCGGCCTGAGAACGAAGCGAACAGATTCGTACGGCATACCCGAGGCCGACCTTTCTGAAAAAGAACTGCGCGTGCTGCGCCTGATGTGCGAGGAAAAAACAACAAAGGAAATTGCCGATATCGTAGAGATCAGCCCGCGAACCGTCGAAGCCATCCGCGACAAGCTCAAAACCAAAACAGGCGCCAAATCAATGGCAGGATTGGTGATGTATGCCGTGAAAAACGGCATCATGGACGAGGCAAAATAAGCGTTATGCAAACTCCCGGTTTGTGGTAACATGAATGGCAGCTATCTTTGCTCGCCAATTATTTTGCTCATTTATCAATATCATCTCAATGAAAGTTACTGTAGTGGGCGCTGGTGCCGTTGGGGCCACCTGCGCTGATAACATTGCCCGGAAAGAACTGGCAAGTGAAGTCGTACTCTTAGATATCAAGGAAGGAATTGCTGAAGGAAAGGCGCAGGACATGATGCAATGTGCCGCGCTTCTTGGTTTTGACACCCGCATCACCGGGTCAACCAACGACTATTCGAAAACCGCCGGCAGCGATGTGGTAGTGATCACTTCCGGTCTGCCGCGCAAGCCTGGCATGACAAGGGAAGAACTGATCGGTGTGAATGCCGGCATCGTCAAAAATGTTGCTGAAAACATCCTTAAATATTCGCCCGATGCGATCCTTATCGTGATCAGCAACCCGATGGATACCATGACCTACCTCGCTCTCAAATCGACCGGCCTGCCTAAAAACCGGATCATCGGCATGGGTGGTGCGCTCGACAGCGCAAGGTTCAGGTACCAGCTCAGCCGTCACCTCGGCGCCAGCCCTGGCGATCTCAACGCCGTTGTGGTGGGCGGACATGGCGACACAACAATGATCCCCCTCATTCGTATGGCCACATGGAACAGCGTGCCCGTCACCAAATTCCTCAGCGCCGAACAGCAGAAACAGGTCGTTGCCGACACCATGGTGGGCGGTGCAACACTTACCAAGCTCATCGGCACTTCAGCCTGGTATGCGCCCGGGGCCGCCGGAGCGGCATTGGTCGAAACCATTTTGCGTGATGAAAAGAAGTTGTTCACCTGCTGCGTGTACCTAGAAGGCGAATGGGGCCAGAAAGATATCTGCCTGGGCGTTCCCGTCACCATCGGACGCAAAGGGTGGGAGAAGATCATTGATTTTGATCTGAGCGCGGAAGAACAGTCGCTCTTCAGCAAAAGCGCCGAAGCAGTGCGCAACATGAACAACGTGCTGCAGTCATTGCCTGCCTAAGCGGTACTCCAGCCTGTCGACGATATAATTAATGTCCATCTCTTTCATGCATTTGAAATGACCGAGTGGACATTTTTTATTGCCAAACTTGCTGCAGGGCTGGCATTTCAAAGGAGGCATGCGAATGATGTTTTCGTAAGGAGCTTCCTGCAATGCTGAAAGAAACGGTTTGCCATAGTAAGGCTCCACATCCAGTTTGGGCGAAGTGCTGCCCCATATGGCCAGCACTGTTTTGTTGAAGGCGGAAGCAACGTATTGCAAACCGGTGTCGTGCGAAATGACCAGCTTCGACCTGCGCACCAGGTCGGCCGATTCGTTCAGGTTAAATTTTCCGCAGGCATTGTAAATTTTTACCGGGTCCACTTCTTTTACTTCGTTGCCAACCGCTTCATCCTCCTTGCCGCCAATCAGAATAACCGGATGGTGGATATTTTCGCAAAGCTGCTTTAATTTATATACGGGTAATTTTTTTGTGTGATACGATGCGCCGATCACTATCGCAATATAACCCGCATGATGGGAAGCCGGAATATCGGATTCTTTGATCCGGTCGCTTTCCGGTATAAAATAGTCGAGGCCGCCGCCGTCATCCTTCACACCGAAACCCGCGACAGTGTCGAGGCTGCGTTGCGTAATGTGCCTGCCGGGCATAACGTTGATGCGGAGTTTTGTGAGCAGGAACTTTTGAAAATTGAGTTTATTGATGGTGTATGACTTTACACCTAATGCGCGCTTGATTTTCAGTGTTCGCAAATTGTTTTGAAGGTCGATCACGTAATCGTACTCTTCGTGCTTCAGCGCTTCGATGACTTCTCTAAGGTTGTTGTCGTAATAAAAGAATTTGTCGATGTGGGGATTGGCAGCGGTAACGATTTTGAATGAGGCCTTTGTGAGAAAATGCACTTCTGCGGTGAGCACCTGTTTCTTCAGGCACCTTAAAACCGGGGATGCCAGAACAATGTCGCCGATAGAAGAAAATCTTATCACCAGGAATTTCATAGATGAGGGCGGTTGTTTATTTTAGTTGGTTGGTTTGGGAATGGGCAGTAGGCAATGGGCAATATAGTTTTGCGATGTGTTAATAATAATTTGGATTGTCGAAATGGTTGCCCTTTGCCCTTTCTCACTTCTCAACATAATTCAAATCCTTATGAAATGTTTCTTTCGTCAACCACACCGCAACTAATCCGATGAGAATCGCAAGGCACCCTGTCGTTATTCCACTGCGCACAATGTTCCAGTGCAGGTTATCCTGTAAAAGATCCTTGAACAGCAGGTTTAATAATGGCAGTGAGCCCCTCACCATATTGGGGATAGTGGTAGCGGCGGTGGCGCGCAGGTTGGTGCCGAACTGTTCGGCCCCCATGGTTACGAATATCGCCCAGAAACCGGTACTGAAGCCGAGTGCTGTGCACACCAGGTACATGGTCGTGTCGTTCGTATTCAACGAGCTGAAAAAGAAAATTGTTGAAACGATGGTGAAGAGATAAAAAAGATACAGCGCCTTCTTCCTGCTTTTGAAATACTGGCTCACAAGGCCGATCAGTATGTCGCCGATGGCGATAGCGATATATGCATACATGATCGCCTTTCCGCTATCAATCGAATTTTCGCCATACAATGCATCGGCGAAGCGGTTGCTGTAATTCACCAGTATCCCGATCACGAACCAGGTGGGAAGGCCGATCAAAATTGCCAGGATATATTTACGGAAGCGTTCGCCGTTTGTAAAAAACATCAGCAGGCTGCCCCGTTTCACATTTTGTTCCAGCTTCACCTGCCTGAACATTCCACTTTCCGAAACGCTGATGCGCATGAACAACAAAACAATGCCGAGCACGCCGCCGATCTTATAGCACAGCCTCCAGTCGTGATCGGTCAGGCTGAACGTAGCATAGGCGAAAACCGCTCCGAACAGCCCGATACCCGCCACCAGCGAAGTGCCAATGCCTCTTTTGTTTTTTGGCAGCAGCTCACTCACGAGCGTAATACCCGCGCCCAGTTCGCCTGCAAGGCCGAGGCCGGCAACGAACCGCGCCGATGAATATTGACCAATCGTTGTTACATAGCCGGTTAAGAAATTAGCGACGGAATACAGCAATATAGATCCGAAAAGAACGCTGAGCCTTCCCCGTTTGTCGCCCATTACGCCCCAGATGATGCCGCCGATGAGAAGGCCGATCATCTGCCAGTTAATGATGGTTGTGCTGGCGGAGATCATGGTGGCGTCGGTTACGCCAAGGTCTCTCAGGCTCGGTTCGCGAACGATAGTGAAGAGCAGCAGATCGTAGATGTCGACAAAATACCCGAGTGCGGCAACGATCACGGGTATAGAGAATAAGCCATATTGCTTTTGGTTCATTATTCAGACGGGTTAAGGGGTTCTGCAGGATCTTTTCTTTTACCAAAAATTAATTTGTATAAAACCGGTGCGGTCGTGACCAGCACGATCACCAAAACGATCACTTCAAGATGTTCCCTTAAATCGTAATTGAACCTCCTCTCAAAAAACTTTTGCAGGTAGTGGCCCGATGCCAGCATGGACGTTGTCCAGGCAATGCAGCCCACGATATTATAGAATGCGAATTTCTTGCGGTCCATGTAAACGATGCCCGCAATGATGGGTGCAAACGTGCGGATAACCGGCAGGAAGCGCGCGAAAACGATGGCGCCGCCGCCATGCCTGTCGTAAAAATCTTTGGCCTGGTAGAGGTATTTCTTTTTAAACAGGAACCTGTCTTTCCACGTGTACATGGCAGGGCCGATGCGCCGCCCGAACCAGAAGCCGGCCACATTTCCCAGGATACCCGCTAACGAACAAAGGGCAATGATCATCGCGAGGTTGAGAAAGTCGCTGTTCAGATTATAGAATGATTCAGCCAGTGAATTACTATAGATGCCTGCCACGAACAAAAGCGAATCGCCCGGCAGGAAGAAGCCGGCGAACAATCCTGTTTCTGCAAAAATGATAAACAATACAAGCCAGAGCCCGCCGTTGTCGATATAAAATTGAGGCTGCAGTAATTGCGTCCAGTTAAAAGCATCTATTAAAAACATAATCTAAAGATCGTTACAAGTTAATTTAATTTTCCAGCGCACCTTCCCATTTACTAACTACCGCGGTGGCCACGCTGTTACCAATCACATTCGTTGCACTCCGCCCCATATCGAGCAGCGGGTCGATACCCAGCAGCAATGCTATGCCCGCCTCCGGAATATTAAAAGTGGCCAATGTTCCCGCTATCACCACCAGGGCCGCCCGGGGCACGCCGGCGATGCCTTTACTGGTGAGCATCAGCACAAGTAACATACTCAGTTGCGTGCCAAAATCAATATGTATGCCGTAAGACTGCGCAATAAACAGGGAGGCGAAGGTCATGTACATCATACTGCCGTCGAGGTTGAACGAATAACCAAGTGGCAGTACAAAGCTGACTATTTTATCGCGGCAGCCAAACCGTTCCAGCTCGAGCATTGTTTTTGGGAACGCCGCCTCGCTGCTCGACGTGCTGAATGCGAGGATCACGGGTTCTTTGATGCGGCGCATCAGCTCAAAAATCCGTCTTTTTATGACAACAGCACCCGCGCCTGCAATAAACAACCATAAAATAAACAGCCCCAGGTAGAATTCGCCGATAAAAATGGAATACGTTTTCAGGATGCCCGGTCCCTGTTTCGCCACGATGGCGGTCATCGCCCCAAAAACGGCCAGCGGCGCCAGGTTCATTACATAGGCCGTGATCTTGAAAATGACATGCGAGATGGCATCGAACGCTTTGATGATGACCTGGCCGGGTTCGCCGATGGATGCCGTTGCCACGCCAAAGAAAAGCGCAAACACCACGATCTGCAATATTTCATTGTTGGCCATTGCGTCCACAACGCTGGTAGGAAAAACGTGGTGGAGGAACTCGCGAAGCGTGAGTGCGGATTTGGCGATGCCGGTATCTTCACTTCCCGCGGGTAGGGGAAGATGCATTTCAATGCCCGGCTGAAAGACGTTGACGAGCAACATGCCCAGCAGCAAACTTACCAGCGATGCCCCGATGAACCACAGCAAAGTTTTGGCTCCGATGCGCCCAACGGCTTTCATGTCGCCAAGTTTTGCCACGCCCACCACAAGGGTGAAGAACACGAGCGGCGCGACGATCATCTTGATCAGCCGGAGGAAAATTTCAGGCAGCAACGAAAAGGGACCTGTGATACCGGCGATGTCTTCCTGTGAGAAGTTTTCATTGAATACGAATCCCAATATGATCCCAGCGATCAGCGCTACAATGATATAGGTGGTCAGCCGGTTCCCTTTTTTCATCTATACGGTAATGATAATTCTGCAATATAATATATATCTTACCGCCTTATTTTTTTTATTTGCTTACTCCTCAACACCTAATTGATTATTTCTTATGAGTTTGTTTGTCAGGAAACCACTCGGTACATTATTGGCAGAAGCTGCCGACACAGAAAAGGGTCTTAAGAAAACTTTGGGCGCCGGCGCGCTGGTAGCGCTCGGCATTGGCGCCATCATCGGCGCCGGACTTTTTTCGATTACCGGCGTCGCTGCCGCGAATCATGCCGGCCCGGCCATCACCATTTCTTTTATCGTGGCCGCATTAGGTTGCGCATTTGCCGGGTTATGCTATGCCGAATTTGCTTCGATGATCCCTGTGGCAGGCAGCGCCTATACTTATTCGTATGCCACCCTCGGAGAATTCATTGCGTGGGTAATCGGTTGGGACCTTGTACTTGAATATGCTGTGGGCGCCGCGACGGTGGCCATCAGTTGGAGCCGTTATCTTATAAAATTTTTACAGGGTTTTGGTATAGATCTCCCGGCGTCGCTGAGCTTCGGCCCATGGGATGGCGGCGTCATTAATCTGCCTGCCGTGTTTATCGTGGTGCTGATGAGCCTGCTGCTGATAAGGGGTACACAGGAAAGTGCAAGGGTGAACACGATCATCGTCGTGATCAAAGTATCCATCGTGCTGATCTTTATTTTGCTTGGCTGGCATTACATCAACAATACCAACTATGATCCCTACATTCCGCCGAATACCGGCGAATTCGGAGCGTTTGGATTCAGCGGGGTGATCAGGGCCGCGGCGATTGTGTTTTTTGCGTACATCGGCTTCGATGCCGTCTCAACGGCGGCACAGGAGGCGAAAAATCCAAAACGCGACATGCCGATTGGCATTCTCGGGTCGCTGTTGATCTGTACGATCCTCTACATTCTCTTCGCTCATGTGATGACAGGGGTGACGCACTATACGTCCTTTAAAGGCAAGGACGAAATCGCGCCCGTGGCAGTGGCCATCGAGCATATGGGCACAGCCGATGCGGCCGGCGTTATTCATGCCGACTATCCCTGGCTGAACCGCCTGATACTGGTGGCCATTCTCGGGGGATATTCGTCGGTGATACTCGTGATGCTGCTGGGCCAGTCGCGCGTTTTCTTTTCGATGAGCAGGGACGGTCTTCTTCCGCCCGTTTTTCATCGTGTTCATCCAAAATTCCGCACGCCGGCAAAGTCGAATATGCTATTCATGTTGTTTGTGAGCCTGTTTGCCGCTTTTGTACCGGCAAGGGTAGTGGGCGAGATGACGAGCATCGGAACGCTCTTCGCTTTTATATTGGTGTGCATCGGCGTATGGGTGCTCCGGAAAAGGCATCCGGAAATTCCGCGCGCATTCAAAACGCCATTGGTGCCGCTTGTTCCGATCCTCGGCATTGTTACCTGTCTTTTTATGATGGTGTTTCTTCCGCTCGACACGTGGATAAGGCTCATCGTATGGATGATCATTGGCTTCGACGTTTATTTATATTATGGTATCCGGCACAGTGGTTTATCCGATCATGCGGCATCCACACATTCCCGGTCCACAAGGATCGTTTCGCGCGTTGGGGTTCTGTTGGTCGCATTGCTGATCATTGTGGCGCTGATTCATCACAGCATGAACAGTTCGGATACGGGTCTTTTTTATTTTTCGCTCGTGTTTTCTGTTTTACATATTCTTCTTTACTTGCAGAAAATTTTAAAACAAAGGTCAGTTCCGAAATAATTACAGACTATGGGTCGAATATTTGAGGTCAGAAAGGCCACCATGTTTGCCAGGTGGGACAGGATGGCAAAGCAGTTTTCGCGTATCGGCAAGGAGATATCCATCGCCGTGAAGGCCGGCGGTCCGGACCCGAATACGAACCCCGCGCTGAGAAGGTGCATACAGAACGCCAAGAGCGTGAACATGCCCAAAGACCGCGTGGAGGCTGCGATCAAGCGCGCCTCCGGCAAGGAGATGGCGAACTTTGAAGAAGTATTGTATGAAGGTTATGCTCCTCACGGCGTTGCCGTGCTCGTGGAAACCGCCACCGATAATACCACCCGTACCGTTGCTAATGTGCGTTCGCATTTTAATAAGGGACATGGTTCCCTGGGCAACAGCGGCAGCGTGAGCTTTCAATTCAGGAAGATGGGGGTATTCAAATTGAGACCGGAAGGAATTAATGCAGAGGATCTCGAACTCGAGCTTATCGACTTCGGATTGGAAGAGATGGGAGAGGGTACAGGAGAAAATGAGGAGACGGTGCTGGTGCTGAGGACGGCTTTCGGTGACTTTGGAAATATGCAAAAGGCGTTGGAAGAAAAGGGGCTGAATACGATTAGCGCAGAGGTGGAGTGGATACCGGGCACTACCGTTCAACTGCCGGAAGATCAGGCGCAGGAGGTGTTAAAGCTTGTGGACAGGCTGGAGCAGGATGAAGATGTGCAGAAGGTGTTTCATAATTTGAGTTAAAACTGAATACAGCTCGTACGGATTTTTGTTAGCTGTTATATGGATTTAGCCGCCTCACTATTTAAGTCAAAATGAAAAAATAATTTCCCCTCCCTGAGGGAGGGGTCGGGGGTGGGTTTATAACTTTTAACTTTTAACTTTTTCTCACTCTTTCATCATATCGAGTATCACACTCGTAATCTCTTCCCGGTTGGGCTTGCTGAAATAATCCCCATCACTTCCATACGCCGGGCGGTGCGCCTTACCGGTTATTGTTCGGGGGGCAGCATCAAGCCAGCGGTATCCATTCTGTTTTTCCATTACGATATTAAACATGTAGCCCGCAGCGCCGCCGGGCACGTCTTCATCTACAAATAATATTTTGTTGGTTTTTTTCAGCGAGGCGAGAATGCTTTCATTTACGTCGAATGGAAGCAGCGTTTGCACATCAACAATTTCAACACTAACGCCGTGCTTTTCCAGGATTACCGCAGCTTCCTCCACAATCCTGAGTGTTGAACCGTACGAAACAACGGTGATATCGGTACCCTCCCTGATCACTTCCGGCTCGCCGAGCGCCACGGTATAATCGAGGATGTTGGCAGGAAGCTTTTCCTTGCGCCGATAGCCATTCAGTGATTCAACCATGATGCCGGGATCATTTCCGCGAAGCAATGTATTGTAAAGGCCTATTGCCTGCACCATGTTGCGGGGTACGCAGATATGAAATCCCCTGAGTGCATGTACCATCACCCCCATCGGCGACCCGCTGTGCCAGATGCCCTCGAGCCTGTGGCCACGGGTGCGCAGGATAAACGGACAACTTTGCTTGCCAATGGTTCGCCAATGCATGCAGGCCGCATCGTCGGTAAGTGTTTGCAGGCCGTAATAAATGTAGTCGAGGTATTGTATTTCAGCGATGGGGCGGAGGCCGCGCATCGACAACCCAATGCCCTGACCCACAATAGTGAGCTCGCGAATGCCGCTGTCGAAGATCCTCGACTCACCGTGCTTGTGCTGTAATCCCGCGAATCCCTGGTTTACGTCGCCTATCTTCCCAACATCTTCACCGAAGGCCACTACCTCCGGGCGCCGGCTCAACAGTTCATCAAAATACCGGTTCAATATTTCATAACCGTTCAACAGGGGCGCATCGGGCGCATACTCGGCGCTGTTAGTTTTTATCAGGCGCGGACTTTTTGGCGACTCGTCATACAGGTGGGTGTGGAAGAGGTCGTAATTCTCTTTCTTGAGCTGCTCGTAATATTCTTTTATCTCATGCGCATGTGGCGCATCGCCTGCGGCAAGGATGGAAGTGTAAAGCGTTTGCAAAACGTCTTTCCTATTAGGTTCCTTGTTGGTCACGAGCATCTTCCGCGCCTTTGCAATGTCGCCATTTACGTCGGCGCCATTGTTCACCAGATCGTCCATCAGGCCAATGGTGCGGTCCACAAGTACCTTCACGCCATTGAGGTACCTCGTCCAGGCAGCCTGGCGGCTTTTTTTAATGTGATCCTTTGCCGCGTATTCAATATTGTTCAGCTCCTCTTCGCTGGCGAGGGCATTGGCAAGTATCCATTCGCGGAATTTTTTGTTGGAGTCCCAGTTCCTTTCCCACTCAAGGCGTTCGTGTGGTTTGTAACGTTCATGGCTGCCCGAAGTGGAGTGGCCCTGCGGCTGGGTTACTTCTTCTACGTGAAAGAGCACCGGAACATGTGTTTGCCGCATAGATGCGATGGCGCGTTCAAACACTTCGCACATGCCGGCGTAATCCCAGGCCTTCACCCTGTAAATATTAATGCCGTTGCTGTCTTCCGTTTTTTGCAGGCCCTTCATCGCCTCGGAGATAGAGCCCTTGGTGGTCTGCATCTCTTTCGGTACGGAGATGCCGTACCCGTCGTCCCACACAAACACCGCAAGCGGGATCTGCATCACGCCGGCAGCGTTCATGATCTCCCAAAAATGACCCTCGGAAGTGGATGCGTCGCCAATGGTGGCGAAACACACTTCGTTGCCATTGTTACTGAGGTGTTGAAACTGTTTAAGGGCCGGATTTTCACGGAACAGCTTGGAGGCCAGCGCGAATCCGACCGATCGCGGTATCTGTGCGGCAGTGGGAGCCAGTGGACCGACAATATTCCGGCGGTTCACAAGGTCCAGCCATTCGCCGTTCTCATCCACGAACGGCGTGGCGAAATGGGCGTTCATGTTGCGGCCGCCGCTATGCGGTTCGTTGTTAATGTCGGGATCGGCATACAGTTGCGAAAAGAACTCTTCCATGGTGGCCTGGCCGGTGGCAAAGGCGAAGGTCTGGTCGCGGTAGTAGCCCGACAGGAAATCGCCGGGCTGGAAGAACTTGGCCGCGGCCACCTGGGCAACCTCCTTACCGTCGCCAAATATGCCGAATTTGGCCTTGCCGGTGAGCACCTCCCTGCGACCCAGCAAACTGGCCTCCCGACTCTCGCAGCATATGCGGTAGTCGTGCATCACCTCCTGCCGGAAGTGGCTGAAGGATAGTTTTTCAGTGGTTGCTGAGTTGATGTTGTCCACATGTTCCATGTCGCAAACCTAAGGAATTTTATAAATTGCGGTTAAACCGTTAAAATCGGCGGAATCTTTGAAAATTATTGGTATTCACCGAGTTTAACTATTATTTTTGGAATACGTTCAACATTAAAACGGATTAATTTTTACATTCTCAAGTAATGAAACGAATTACCCTTCTTTTCTTAATATTAGCTGCCGGCATAACTACCACTTATGCGCAGTCGATGGTGAAAAGAAATGCAGAAGTAATCGGCATGAAGGAAACGACATTCGACTTCGGAAAGATCCCGCAGGGAAAGCCGGTGACCCATAATTTCGAGGTCACGAACAGCGGCGACAAGCCGCTGATCATCGAAAACGTAGAGGCCTCGTGCGGCTGCACCACGCCCGAATGGAGCCAGGACCCGGTGCCACCGGGCGGCCAAACCATTATCAAAGTGGGTTTCAATGCCTCTTCACAGGGACTGTTCAAAAAAAGCATCACCATCAATTATAATGGTGACCAAACGAAGACCCTGTTGATTTCGGGAGAAGTTTATGCCCGGCCTACAACTTCTGCGCCCCTTAACGCGTCATTATCCTTATTAAAACAATAAACAAGATATGAAAGCTCTACTATTGGCATTTTCAGTTATGCTGGTATCCACAGCGGTTTTTTCGCAATCGAAGAAAGCCGAAGAATTGGTTGACTTCAAAGAAAAAGTATATGACTTCGGTAAAATCAAACAGGGCGTTCCTGTTACGCACGATTTTGAGTTTACCAACGTAAGT
>CAMPGT010000024.1 GCA_946885665.1 uncultured Chitinophagaceae bacterium
CCTATCCCCCTCTGGAGGGGGTGGTCCCGACGAAGGAGGGACCGGGGGAGGACTCGCCGCCAGGGAGGCGGGTTGAAAAGATCGGAATTGATGCTTTTTAGCAAAAATCGGCAATCGTCAAATAACCCACTTTTAACGTTTAACATTTAAGTTAAAACTTACTTTTGAGCAGTATGCTTAAGAATATTCTTTCCGCATGTACACTAACCATCCTCTCCGCCACCGCATTTGCCCAGCATAAAGTAGTGGCCGATAAGATCGTAGGTATCGTGGGCGACAAGGTCATCCTCCAGTCCGACATCTCCAACGCCGTGTCCGACCTCCAACGCCAGGGCACCCAACTGCCGCCAGACGTTGACTGCTACATCATGGAGCAGCAACTGATATCGAAAGCAATGGTGCTGCAGGCCGAAAAAGACTCGATACAGGTGGGAGAAGATGAGATCGAAGCGCTGCTCGACAACCAGATCCGCGGATTCATCCAGCAATACGGATCAAAAGAAGCCCTGGAAGAAATAGCCGGAAGAACCGTTTACCAGATCAAGGAAGATTTCCGGCCCAGCTTCCGCGAAAGAGAACTTTCCAAACGCATGCAGCAGAAGGTGGTGGAAGCGGTAAGGATCACCCCCCAGGAAGTAAAAGCATATTACGACAAGATACCACCCGACAGCCTCGCCTACCTTGAATCGGAACTCGAAATAGGAGAAATTGTCGTGTACCCGAAGCCCAGCCGCGACCTGGAAAAACTCGCCATGGACGAGCTGACCGACTTCAGGAACCAGGTGCAGAACGGGAAAGCCACTTTTGAAACGCTGGCCTCATTGTATTCAGATGATCCGGCCGTGAAGGAGAACAGGGGCCAGTACGCCATCAACCGCGGCGAAAAAACCTGGGATCCGGCATTTCTCAACCATGCGTTCCGCCTGAAAGAGGGCCAGATATCTCCCGTGTTCAAATCAAAATTCGGATACCACATCATACAGATGGTCAGCAGGGCCGGCGATGACGCCATCGTTCGTCACATTCTTCGTATACCCAAGGTTACCGAAACAGAAATCAACGCAGCCATCAAAAGCCTCGACTCGGTACGCGCCAAATTAGTTGCGGGCACGATCAGCTTCGGCGCGGCCGTTGCCCAATACAGCGAAGATGATAACTCCAAATACACAGGGGGTATGGTACAGGGGCAGAATGGCGGCAGCTTCCTCACCATTGACCAGCTCGACAAAGACATGGTGACGATGCTCAAAAACCTGGATGTTGGTGAATATTCAAAACCAACGCCGTTTAACGACCAGCGTGGCAAGCAGGGGGTGCGTATCGTTTTCCTGAAAACACGAACCGAACCGCACCGCGAAAACCTGAAAGACGACTATAACAGGGTAGCACAGCGTGCCCTCGAAATAAAAAAGCAGGGAGTGCTCGAGAAGTGGTTCGCCGAAAAGATTCCTACGTTTTACCTGCTCATCGACAATGAATTCCACAGTTGCGGAACTTTACAGAACTGGTTTAGGTACGCGGCAAAAGCAGGGGATTAATTCATAAGAGAAAACACCTAAAACCAATTAATTACGCTCGTATTTGCAATAGCGCGCCGGGTTTTGCGATTAATATTGTAAACAACCCTGTAAAATCGCCACGCCCGATCCTATACCGTCCCGCCCATTAACCTCATTCAATTCAGGCGATGCCACTGCAGAGGCCACACTAAGAGCAGAGAACGAACAGCTTCGGCTACAGGTTTCCGCCCTCAGGAGAATCCAGAGAGATTACGAAGAAATTGTTGAGAACGCCACAGAGGTTGTCTTTAAACTGGACAGCGAGGGGAAGTTTTACTTCGTTTCTCCCGAATATAAACGGATGTTCGACTACAGCGACGATGAAATGAATGGCATTCATTTCTCATCTGTCATTCATCCCGACGACCTGCCGCTGGCAGTTGAAACTTTTCATGAGCTCGAACAATTCGGGAAGGCAAGCAGCAGCATCAATTTCAGAGTGCGCCACAGGGATGGAAGGTACAAATGGGTCAACTGCTCTGCCGTGTGCTTGTATGAAGACGGCAACCCTTCGCGCTTCATCGGCATGGCGCACGACGTAAGCAGGCTGCACGACCTGCTCGACGAGCTGCGCGCCTCCGAAACCGCTCTTAAAATTAGTGAAGAACGATACCGTTCGCTGTTCGAAGCCCTGGGCGAAGGTGCAGTGCTGGTGAATAAGGAAGGAACCGTGATAGCGGTTAACCGCAGTGCAGAAAGAATATTTGGGGTAGAAAAGAATAAGCCTGTTTCCATGAATGTGTTTATAGAGGACTATGGTTACATACATGAAGACGGCTCACCCTTCCCGCCGGAAACGCATCCCAGCATGATCACGCTCAGAACGGGCCAGCCTTACAAGGATGTGGTGATCGGGATTCAAAAGCCGAATGGCCATCTGACCTGGATATCGCTGAACACGGAGCCCATTTACTACACAGAAAACCGGGAAACACCCGATGCTGTTGTTGCTTCGTTTTATGATATCACGCAGGCAAAAAATGACAGGGCGGAACTGATCAGGAACCAGCAACTGCTGGCGCTCGAAAGCGAGAGATATGTAAGGGCGATGAAAGCAGTGGCCGAAGCGGTAGTGGACGCGCAGGAAAAAGAAAGGGCCGACATTGCCTTTGAACTGCATGATAACGTGAACCAGATCCTTTCCACCGTGAGGCTGTACCTCGACCTGGCGATTATCAACGAAAAGGACCGGGTGCCGCTGCTTCAGCGAAGCTCGAAGGGGCTCGCTAATGCGGTCAATGAGATCAGTAAGCTCTCCCATTCGCTTGTACCATCCAGCGTAACCGATCTTGGGCTCGTAGCTTCCATCGACGACATGATAAATAGTTTGCAGCACATGCAGCGCATGAAGGCCGAATTTCATCATGCGGGTAACGTGGAAGTGATGAGCGAGAAGCATAAACTTGTACTTTTCCGTATTATCCAGGAGCAGGTAACCAATGTGCTGAAGCACGCCGATGCATCCGCACTCACCATTGATCTGGTGTCGGAGCCGGCCTCCATCTCCCTAACGATTTCGGACGATGGAAAAGGGGCGGACCCCGGCAGTCTTAAATTCAAAAAAGGTGTCGGTCTTTATAATATTGCAAACCGTGCTGAGTTATTTAATGGTAAATTGAGTATCATCACAGCGCCTGGTGAAGGATTCAGGCTGAATGTTCTTATACCTATCTAAACTTAAATCCATAGGATGGAAAAAATTAATGTGTTAATTGCGGACGATCATAAGCTTATCCGGGAAACATGGAGCTACATCCTTAATAGCGATCCCCGTTTCCAGGTAATTGCAGAATGTGGTGACTCTGAGCAGGCCGTGGAAATGACGAAACTGAAGCGCCCGCACATTGTCCTCATGGATATCAACATCATGCCGATTTCAGGTTTTGAGGCCACCGAACGTATCAAAAGGGTGTCGCCCACAACAAAAGTAATCGGTGTCTCGATGCACTCTCAACCAGCCTATGCCAAAAGAATGCTGCAGATAGGCGCCAAGGGATACGTGACCAAGAACTCATCCAAAGAAGAAATGATCCGTGCCATCCTCGAAGTGAACGAGGGCAGCAAATATATCTGCGAGGAGATCAAAAACAATATCTCCGAACTGGTGCTGGAAGAAAACAAGGACATTCCCAACGTGAACGCGCTGACAGAAAGGGAAATAGAGATCATCAACCTTATTAAGGAGGGCCACTCCTCGAAAGAAATTGCGGCCACACTTAATATTTCGCTAAAAACGGTGGAAGTGCACAGGCACAATGTGCTGAAGAAGTTGAAGTTAAAAAATTCTGCATCATTGGTGAATTTCATTAACCAATCGACGAATGCATAATTTGATATACCTTCGCGCAAGCCATGAGCGATGATATCAAGCATGAATGCGGATTGGCATTCATCCGTCTGAGGAAGCCGTTTTCTTACTACCAACAGCGGCACGGTACAGTTATGTGGGGGCTCAACAAGCTGTACGTACTGATGGAAAAACAGCACAACCGTGGCCAGGACGGGGCAGGTGTTGCAGCGGTGAAACTGAATACAGAACCAGGCTATCCCTTCCTGAACCGCATCAGGAGCGCTAACAACCAGCCCATCGCCGAAATTTTCTCAGCCATCAACAAGGAGGTACAGGAATACCAGCTATACCAGCCCGACATCACCCATCATCCCGGCCTGATGAAGGGACACATCGGATTCCTGGGCGAATTGCTCCTCGGCCACCTTCGTTATGGAACACAGGGCAGAAACAATGTTGAATTCTGTCACCCCTTCATCAAGCGCCACACCATTCCCGCCCGAAACCTGGCGCTCGCAGGCAACTTCAACCTCGTTAATACCGACGAACTTTTTTCACTCGTTAATATAAATCCCGGCGAGTTTCAAAAACAAAGCGACCTGGCTGCAATGATGGAAGTGATCCATCACTTCATTGTCAATGCAGATGAGGAATGTCCCGGCGAACTGGATGTGGCCCAAATATTACGCAGGTCCATCGAGCTATTCGACGGAGGCTTCACTGTTGGCGGATTGGTAGGCAACGGCGATTCGTTCGTGTTTCGCGATGCACACGGCATCCGGCCGGCATATTATTACATCAGCGACGAGGTGGTGGTGGCTGCGTCGGAACGGGCGGCGATCCGCACTGTTTTCAATGTGGGCGAGAATGAAGTAAAGGAACTGATGCCGGGCATGGGCATCATCGTGAAGGCCGACGGTTCCATTGAACTCGAACAACTGGTACCCGCGAAAGAAAGAAGGGCCTGCAGTTTTGAAAGAATTTACTTTTCGCGCGGGAGCGACGAAAAAATCTATAGCGAAAGAAGCGCACTTGGGTACAACCTCAGCAACCAGGTGCTTGAAGCGGTTCAGCACGACACAAAAAATACCATTCTCTCTTTTATTCCCAACACCGCCGAGGTGGCCTTTTATGGCCTTGCGAAGGGAATGGGCGACTACCTGAACAAGGTGAAGATCGAGCGGATATTGTCATGGGGTAATGATATTTCGGAAGAAAAGCTTTCGGAAATGATCAACCGCAAGATCCGGATCGAGAAAGTGGCCATCAAGGACGTGAAGATGAGAACCTTCATCACCGAGGATGTAAGCCGCAACGAGATGGTGCAGCACGTTTACGACATCACCTATGGTACCGTCAGGAAGAACGTTGACACCCTCGTGGTGATCGACGACTCCATTGTAAGGGGCACCACGTTAAAGGAGAGCATTGTAAGGATGCTGGCCCGGCTTGAGCCGAAAAAGATCATCATCGTTTCGTCGGCGCCACAGATCAGGTATCCTGATTGTTACGGCATTGATATGAGCAAGCTTGGCGATTTTATCGCCTTCCGCGCTGCCATAGCGCTCGTAAAAGAGAAAGGAAAGGAGAACTGCCTGCAGGAGCTGTACGATAAGTGCAAAGAATTGAAACGCTCGGGATTGTTGCACACTGAAAACGTTGTGCAGCAGTTATATAAAATGTTCACTACGGACGAGATCACCGAAAAAATAGCGCAGCTAATCACGCCAAAAGAACTCACTACGCCGGTCCAGGTTATTTACCAGACCATTGAATCGCTTCACCTCGCCTGCCCAACCAACACGGGCGACTGGTATTTCACGGGCAACTATCCCACACCGGGAGGAAACAAGGTTGTCAACATTGCCTTTATTAACTATATGGAAGGAAAGAATGTAAGGGGGTATTGAGATGGGCAATGGGCAAAATTGCAGTTTGCCGATTCCAGCTTGCCGAACTTTTTAATTCTCCAAACCTCAAAGAATTGATTTATATTGAAGTTGTAAAGAATGTCCATGGAAACGACCCGGAATCTCACCTTATTCCTTCACAAATCCGGTAGCATTTATCACATTGCCATCGACACAAGGGGCAAGTATAGGTACGCGAATGAGCTGTACAAGAAGATTTTCTTCAAATCGCCCGACGATATCAACACCAGTTTTGAACAAACCGTCTATCCTGTCGACCATTTCCTGTACAAGGATGCCATGAGCGAGGCGCTCTCGAACCCGGGCAAAACAGTATGCGTGGACCTCAGGAAAAATCGGGGCGACGGCGCCATATTCTGGATCCGGTGGGAATTCTGCGCCATCACCGAAAACGAGGAAGTTACCGGTCTGCAATGCCTCGGCACGGACCACAGCGAAACGAAGCGGGCCGAAATGGAAAAAATCGAGGCCCAGGAAAAGCTTACGCGCGAGCGATACCTCCTCCGCACACTCATCGACAATCTTCCGGATTCCATATATGTAAAAGACAACCAATCGCGATTCATCCTCACCAACCGGGCGCAACTCAACCTGATCGGCGCCGAATCCGAGGAAGAGGCGATCGGCAAAACGATTACCGAATACATAGATGAGAAGGCGGCCGCCGAGGTCCTTAAAAACGACACTCGTTTGTTCAACACCGGCGAGGCGCTCATCAATGAAGAAGAATACATCATTACCCATGATGGCGAAAAACGATGGCTGCTCACCACCAGGGTGCCGCTGCAGGA
The DNA here is from genome assembly GCA_946885665.1 of uncultured Chitinophagaceae bacterium. The sequence goes on from CAMPGT010000024.1 coordinate 6,572, forward strand.
AGATGACAATAACGTTATCGGGCTGGTAGGCATCAGCCGGGATATTACCGACCGAAAAAAGATAGAACAGTCCCTGCGGATCAGCATCGAGCGGTTCAACATCGTTTCAAAAGCCACCAACGATGCCATCTGGGACTGGGACCTCGTTTCCGACAGCGTGCTGTGGAACGATGCGGTCAGGTCACTTTTTGGCTACAGCCAGCAAGAGATCGATGATGAGGGTGACTGGTGGGAGGTGCATATCCATCCCGACGACAGGGAACGGGTATTGTCGAAAGTACATAAACACATCAGCAAGGGTATTGAAAGCTGGCAGGACGAATACCGGTTCATCTGTTCGGACGGAACGGAAAAATGGGTGTTCGACCGCGGTTTCATTTTGCTTAACGACAAGCACGAACCTTACCGCATGATCGGCGCGATGATGGACATCACCGAAAGAAAAAAATTGCAGGACGAGCTGGCGGCGCAGGGCATTGCCCGGCAAAAAGTGGTCACTGAGGCCACCATCATGGCCCAGGAAAAAGAAAGAGCCGAAATAGGCAGGGAGTTGCACGACAACATCAACCAGATACTTACCACAACAAAAATGTATCTTGACATGGCGCTGACGGAAAAAGACATCAGCGAGGAGCTGATCCTGAAGAGCCACGAAAACATTTCAAGCGCCATCGAAGAGATTAGGGGCCTGTCCAAATCGCTGGTACCGCCTTCACTTGGCGACATCGGCATAAAAGAAGCCATCGCTGAAATGCTGGATAACCTCAAGATCTCACAAAAGATCAACATCCGGTTAAAAACCAGTGGCATAGCGAAGGCCCTGATCCCGGACAAAGTGCAGTTGATGGCTTTCAGGATCGTTCAGGAACAGGTGAGCAACATTCTGAAACATTCAAAAGCCACGGAAGCGGAGATAAAGCTGGCCATCCACAAAAAGGAACTGGTAATTACCATTACCGACAACGGAGTGGGCTTCGATCCGCGAAAAAGAATGAAGGGCATTGGCCTGATGAACATTACCAGCAGGGCGGAGGTGCACAACGGCGATGTGGATATTATCAGCGCACCCGGCAGCGGTTGCACAGTTAAAATTTCAATTCCTCTCTAAAACATATACCCATGGGAAAAATAACAGTACTCATCGTTGACGATCACACACTCATAAGGGAGACCTGGTCCTTCCTCCTAGGAAGAAATGAAAACTTTGAAGTGATTGCTGAAGTGGGTGACGGTCAAAAAGCCATCGATATTGCCCGCGACAAGCGGCCGAATATCGTTTTGCTCGACATCAACATGACGCCCCTGAACGGTTTTGACGTGCTGAAGATGATCCGTAAGCAGTCGCCCGGCTCAAAAGTGATTGCCGTATCCATGCACTCTCAACCGGCCTATGCCAAAAAAATGCTGCGGATGGGCGCCAAGGGGTACATCACCAAAAACTCACCCCGCCAGGAAATGCTCGACGCCATCATGGACGTTTACAACGGCAACACCTACATCTGCCAGGAGGTAAAGAACATCTTATCCGATCAGATGCTGAATGAAGAAGATACCGCCGCCGGCCTTAACCAGCTTTCCGAAAGAGAGATCGAAGTGATCAACCAGATCCGTGACGGTCTTTCGTCCAAAGAAATTGCCGACCGCCTGGCCATTTCGATCAAAACGGTGGAGGTGCACCGCCACAACATTCTTAAAAAGCTGAAAGTGAAAAACACCGCATCCCTCATCAATTACATAAATTCAACGGGCCTTTAGGTTGTATGAATGAAAACGCTATTATTGATAAGGCACGCAAAAAGCAGTTGGGAAAACTTCGCTATCGGCGACCAGGAGCGGCCCCTGAACGAAAGGGGTAAGAAGAACGCGCCCGAAATGGCAAAAAGGCTTCTTAAAAAGAAGATCAATATCGATGCGTTCATGTCCAGTCCCGCCACGCGGGCCCGGTCGACCGCCGAATACTTCGCCAAAGCGTACGGCATCAAACCGGACAGGATAGAAATTGTACCCGATTTATACATGGCCGGTCCGGCCGTTTTTACTCAAACCATCAGGAACGCTCCTCCTGCCGCCAACACCATCGCTGTCTTCTCACACAATAACGGCATTACCGCATACGCCAACCTCATTTCCGACGCGCGGATAGACAACATGCCCACCTGCAGCATTTTTGCCGTAAAGTGTCACATCCCCGACTGGTCTGCCTTTCAGCCGAAAAATAACGAGTTTTATTTTTTTGATTATCCTAAATCTGAATAGAAATACCCTAAATTAGTAGAGCTTTTTATCCTCGAAGACCACATCCGATCCTGAAACTTTCTCTTTAACCCAACCACTAAGTCATGATCGGAATTTTAAAAAAATTCTTGCTTGTCCTCTTTGTCACATTGATTTCCCGGGATGTCCTTTCTCAGGCAAGTTGCGTCAACTACGACAGCAGATATCCCATTACTACCAGCACCGGAAAAAAATATTTATGGAACCCGCTTTGGAACTTCTACAACATGAAAATGAAGAAGGTTTCGGGGTTGAACATCGGCGGTGATAATTATTTCAACGGGATGATGGAATACCTTCCGTCGAGTTATTATTTAACGGCGAACAAGTTGAAGAAATATCCTGTCATCATCAGCTTTCACGGCTACGCATCGCGTGGGTACGGAAGCTCGCTTGAGTTGTGCCGTTTGTTTAAAGACAGGGGCGGCGACTCGGCGGGGCATAAAACATTTCCCGGCCGCGTTGAGCGAAACACCACAAATCTCAAGCAAGTGTACAATGGTGTTACCTACGAATACATCGTGGTGACGCCTCAATTCAATAAATACGTGCGGCTTCAGCCAGGCGTTAAAGATGCGTTCCCGAGTGCAAAGCAGGTGGAGAACGTGATTAATTACGTTGTTGCGCGTTATCGCATCGATCCAAAAAGAATTTATTTGACGGGATACAGCAATGGCGCCAACATGATCGTTGAATATGCAGGAAGCAGTGTGGCAAGAGCTAAACGAGTGGCGGCTATCATGCCCGTTGCATTGTGTTCGCAACTGGGCCATATTAATAATTCATCGAAAGGAATATTTGCAAAGAATATCGGACTGGCCAAACTGAAGACGTGGTTCGTGTATTGCGAATCGGATAATTGCGGCAGCGGTCCCATCCTAAATGTTTCGAATAAATGGGTGGATAGCATCAGGAAGGTACCCGGCGCCGTAAAGCCGCGTTACACCCGGCTAAGAAATATCAACCCCGCCACGCTTTACAATTGCAGCGACAGCCTCTTCCACGATGCCTGGAGCCGTGCCTTCGATCCCAACTTTAAAGTGAGCTATAATTATACGCCTACCGGCGCGGTAGGGGCGAATGATGGTATTAACCTGAACATGTATCAATGGTTCATCCGGCAGGTGAACACCGCGGCATCGTCGCCGCTTGCGTTGAACAGTGAATTGGATGATGAGATGCCGGGTAATGTTGTTCCGCCTTTAACGGTGTCGGTGAATCCGAATCCTTTCGGCGCGGAATTGCTTGCGCATGTTTCTGTCGACCGGCAGCAGCGATTATATATCAATTTAGCCGATATGACGGGCAGGGTTGTTCAGTCGGTTACAGGCGTTTATGCGCAGGGAACATCGGAGGTGAGGCTGAGCGCCAGCAGGTTACCTGCGGGGATATACTTTCTTAAAGTGTCGGGAGAGAATTTGAATATTGTTCAACGGTTAGTAAAAAAATGAAATAAATAGAGGGTATCGAACGACTTCTATTGATAAACTGAGAAAAACGTTCTATTTTACACGCTCTACGCTTATCCAAATATTCCTTTCTAAGACACATTTTGATTCCAATTCCATGAGTTCGATCACCCAAATAAAGCGTCATGTTGAGGAATCTTATGAAATGCGGTTTATTGACCGTAGTGTTATTTTCTTGTAGAGTTTCGTTCGCCCAGGTTATTACCACGAATTATGATTGTGAGAATTACGGCACCACCAGTCCGTGGAGCCCGCTGTGGAATTTTTATGATATCAGCCAAAAAATGATTAGCGGATTGGATATCGGCAATCATTTTTTTAACGGACTGCTCGAACATCTGCCTGCCAGTTACAATTTACCGGCAAACGCCTCAAAAGAATACCCGGTAATAATATTTTTTCACGGATACGCTTCGCGGGGTAATGGTACTCCCTCCAATTTGTGCAGGTTGTTTAAGGACAGAGGTGGCGACCTGGCCACGCATCTTTCAATACCAGGAAGAGTGGAAAGAGAATCTTCTTTATTCAGCCCGATGATAGGCGGGGAAAAAAAGGAGTTTATTGTTATCAGCCCGCAATTCAATGAGTATACGCGTCTTGTTTCGGGTACGCCCGATCATTTTCCCAGTGGTGATGAAGTGGAAAAGATAATAGACTATGTTGAGGATCATTACCGCATTGATTCGCGCCGAATATATCTTACAGGATTAAGCAACGGCGCCAATATGATTACGGAGTATGCTGCGAGCAGCCTGGCAAGAGCAAAAAGAGTTGCGGCCATTATGCCTGTTTCCTTATGCTCGCAAGTTGATCACATCAATAATACCGAACGCGGTATAGATGCGAAATATATTGGGCAGGCAAAATTAAAAACATGGTTCGTGTATTGTGAAGGCGACAATTGCGGATATGGCCCTGCACTTAAAGTGCCACTCGGCTGGGTTAATGCAATTAAAGCGGTTCCGGGTCATGAACCGCCAAGATATACAATGCTCTATAAGAGAACTTCGAGCCAAACACCTTCGTTGTATAGCTGTAGTGATACGCTGTGGCACGATGCCTGGAGCAGGGCATATAATCCCGACTTTAAAGCGGTTTACAACACAACAACCAGCACTTATCAAAATACAAGTGAAAATATCTATAGCTGGTTCTACCAGGCGCAAAGCGCAGTGCTTCCGGTATCTTTGAAAGATTATGCCGCATGGATAAATGATGGCACGGTGAAAATTGCGTGGACAACGACCGACGAAAAAGCCAACGCTTCATTCACTATCGAACGCGCGGGCAACGGTCAGCGCTTCGTTCCTCTTGTTACCCTTCCGGGCGCAAAAGATCACGCCGGCGAACAAGCTTATTCCTTTACAGATAAATTTCCACTCGAAGGAATCAATTATTACAGGTTACTGCAAACCGACATCGACGGATCGAAGAATTATTTTGAAATAAAAAGGGTATTGAACAAAGAAGGAAATGGACCGGCAGTGGCCGTTTCTCCCAATCCGTTCGTAAACGAAATATCCGCATTCATCAATTTAAATAAGTCGCAAAAGATCGTCGTCACCATCTCCGACATGACCGGAAAAGTATTGAAACGTTCCAGTTCAGTATTTGGCCCTGGGAATTCGGAAGTCAAATTCAGCGCAAGCGATCTGCCGGCAGGCATGTACCTCCTGAGCGTGCACGGAGAAAATATAAGCTTCACATCAAAGATCGTCAGGAACTAACGTTGCTTGTTGCACAAACACGGGACACGATTTCACCGATGGCACCTTTGTAAGCGGTTGTATTCGTCTGAAAATTATTGAATGAATAATGCGCCGCCGTTGCGAGCGCATTGCGCAAATCAAAATTCTTCTGTTTAAACGATACGGCTATTTTATTCTTCGACAGATGCCCTGCCAGGTATTCCTGTTCTGTTTGACCCGGTGTGGGGACTACTATCATTTTTTTCTTCAGCGACAGCATGTCCATCAAAGACGTGTAGCCGGGCCGGCAAAGAACATATTGCGCTTTCAAAGCAAGATCATTCAGTTGTTCGGCCTCGAGATGATTGTAAAATACAACACTATCGACCGGATTCGGCTGTTGTTTTGCTGCGGGGAGTCCGCGAACAACAATGGTTTTGTATGGAGCAGCCGGTAATTGTTGCAGCACCATATTTTCAAAAATGGTACGTTGCGGTTCCGGTCCTGAGAGAACGATCAGCAATAAATTATCTTCAGTTGCAATAGAAATGTTTTCATGAAATCGTGTGAGCTGCCCGATGTATTGAATGGCGGTGTGTGGTAGTTTCTGCGTGTGCGACAGTTCGCCGGAAAGGCTTGGTGCTTGCTGCACATCCGGTATCCAGCACTCCGTAAATTTATTGATGTGACGGTAAAGAAACCGTTGGACGAGCGCGTCTGATTTCCTTCCTAACCCGGTTTTCGGCGCCAGCTGGTGGGTGATGAATACCGACGGAACAGCGGGGTGGTGAAAGCCGTACCGGTTGTCGGAAAGGATCAAATCGACGGCATGGCTGGCCGTAAACTTGCATACCCACTGGTTTTCGTGCTTGACTTTGGTCAAAATATTGATTAGCTGGGAGCCGATTTTCCACCGGAATCCGGCGCCGTTACGCGGATAATTTACGTTGTATCCCTCCAGGGCCGTAAAAGCCAGGTTGGGAAGCTCGGCGGCCAAAATGAGTTTTTGTATTGAGTTACAGGCTACTATAATTTCAAACCCATAGTGGAGAAATTCCCTCAAAATGGGGAGCGAACGGGTAGTGTGGCCCAGACCCCAGTCGAGCGGCGAAAAAAGCAGTAAGGGTTTTTTCTTACAATTGCTATTTTTCTCATTTTGAATCAATTTGGGGTACTTTATTTGATGTAAAATAGATTAATTTAGGAGACCAAAGTATGGAAATGACCAGGCACCGGATGTTTTTTTTGTTACTTTTTATTACTGTTTTAGCCGCTAGCTGCAGTGCTGGTAGCCGTATGGGCGGTACCTCAAAAAAATGTGGCTGCGGTGTTCATAAAGGCTTTGTTGGTTACTAAAATCCTATAATGAGATGAAAACACCTAATCGCGACTTGCTTGTACTGGTTAAAGACGATCACCTCGACAAAGAAGCAATTGAGTTCGAGTTGGAGCAGCTTAACCAGTTACTATTTGTTTTTGAAACCGTAGACAATTTTTGCGTCGCTCACGAGGTATTTGATCTTAACAAGTACAAGATCATTTACAATTCCAGGAAGATCAGGCAGATTATGAATCAAAAAGAGTTGAAACCTTTTGTATTCATTTCTAATAAAAACTGATCTCATTAAATTCTACTCCTAAAGGACCACACTGTGATCTTACCGCTACACGTGTATCTTCAAAAGGGCCTCTCTTAGTTTTCCAGTCATTTCACCAATTTCTTCTTTTTTACATGTTCCGACGCTCAACCGGTACCACGGCGAATTTTTCGACGCACCGAAGGCATAGAACGGAACCAACGCGAGTTTTGCTTCATCGAGCAGGTATGCAGTAACATCGGCCTGCGTTTGCAGTGTCTCTCCTCCCGCGGTCTTCATACCGGCCGCTTCCACCTTTACGGTTAAATAGATGGCTCCCTCGGGTGCGATGGCATCAACCGGCAACCCTTCTTCCTTAAGTTGCATGAGGTTGTTGTAGATGGTACGGAGGCGTATCTCGATTTCGTTCCTGAAATTTTGTAGGTAGTCATCAATTTCGTCGTTCTTTTTTAGGAATGCGGCAACGGCCTTCTGCTCGGCCATGGGCGCCCAGGCGCCGATGTGGGTGAGAATGGCCTTCATCTTTGAAAGGATGTTCCCGGGGCCAAGCGACCAGCCTACGCGCACACCTGTGGCGGCGAATACCTTGCTGATGGCATCGATGTAAATGGTATAGGGGCGCATCTCCGGATGGAGCGATACGGGGTCGTAATGCCTGATGGCGCCAAAGGTGAGGTGCCAATACATCTGGTCGTACAGCAGGTACAATTTCTTTTCATGCTCTGCCCTCGATGCATTTTCTTCAAGTATCATTTGGCAGATCTCCGAAAGTGCGTTTTTCGAGATCGTGGTGCCGGTTGGATTTTGTGGCGAGCACAAAGCAATTAATGTGGCTCCTTTGATGTGCGGGCGAATTTCATCTACCGTGGGCATGAATTTGTTTGCCGGGCTGGCTTCTAACACCACGTGCTGCGCGCCCACAAAATGCGAGTAATGATTGTTGTTCCATGAGGGAACGGCATAAATCACTTTGTCGCCCGCATCGCAGATGGCCCTGAACACGGCGTAGATCAGCGGCCTTCCGCCGGCAGACACAAGTATTTCTTTGGGAGAGTAATCGAGGTGCTCACGTTCGCGTATAAACGAAGAAATAGATTCTCTCAGGTCGATATTTCCTTCGGCTGCGGGATAATTGGTGAAGTGTTTTCTGTAAGCGTTGATGATCTCTTCTTCGAGCGCTTTGGGAATCGGGAAAATAGCGGGGTCGAAATCGCCAACAGTAAAATTATAAATCTTTTCGCCCTGCCTTATTTTTTCGCGGATGTCGCCGCCCAGCTTAACGATTTCAGATCCGATAAGTGTTTCAGAGAGGTGTGATAAAGCCATTAGTTCAAATTATTTTTTTCCTTCCACATTTCATTAAACGTTTTCTTCGGAAAGCGAAGATCGGCGCGGTGTTTTGTCCATCCTTTTATCATGCGGTTCACCACCCAGTTTTTGACGGATTCGCTGCCCATGTTCATCATCTTCCTGTTCAGGCTGGCTTTCTTCCAGGCTTTCCATGCAATTTTTTCCTGGAAGCCAACCGCGCCTTTTTCAACCGCCTCATTCCTGTTTTCGAGCAGCAGTTCGTGCAGGTTGATTTTTACGGCACACACTTCGGTGCAATTGCCGCAGAGTGATGACGCATAGCTCAGATGTTTCCAATCGCCCATCGGGCGCATTTGCGGCGTAATTACTGAACCGATCGGGCCGCTGTAGGTGGTGCCGTAAGCGTGGCCGCCAATATTTTTATAAACGGGGCAGGCGTTGAGGCAGGCGCCACAGCGAATGCAGTACAGGCTTTCGCGCTGCTTTTCGTTTGCGAGGATGTTGGTGCGGCCGTTATCCAGCAATATCACATACATTTCTTCCGGTCCGTCGGTTTCGCCCGGTTGCCGCGGGCCGCTGATGACGGAATTATACACTGTTATCGTTTGTCCGGTGCCGTAAGTAGAAAGCAGTGGCCAAAAGAGACCGAGGTCGGTGAAGGAGGGGATTATTTTTTCGATGCCGACAACGGCGATGTGTGTTTTTGGAAATGCCGAGGAGAGGCGTGCGTTGCCTTCGTTTTCGGTGATGGCGATGCTGCCGGTGTCGGCAATAATGAAATTGGCGCCGGTGACGCCTATTTCTGCCTGCACGTATTTATCTCTCAGTTTTTCTCTCGCAACGAGGGTGAGTTGCTCGGGGGTAAGACCTGGTTTTGCATTCAGCTTTTCGTAGAACAGTTTTGCCACGTCTTCCTTGCTTTTGTGCATGGCGGGTGTCACGATGTGGTAGGGCGGTTCGCCGGCGAGTTGCTGGATGTATTCGCCGAGGTCGGTTTCGACGCTTTCAATATTGTTTTTTTCAAGGAACTTGTTCAGGTGGATCTCTTCGGTGACCATGCTTTTGCTCTTCACTATCGACTTGCAATCTTTTGTTTTGCAGATGTCGAGGATGGCGGTCAGTGCGTCTTCGGGAGTTTCGGCCCAGATCACTTTTCCGCCGCGCGCGGTGAAGTTGGCTTCGAATGCTTCGAGGTATTGATCAAGTGATTCGAGCGTGCGCCACTTGATATTTTTTGCTCTTTCTCTTGCGAGGTCGACGTCGGTGAATTGTTGTTTTCCGAGGGGAACGGTTTGGTTGTAGCGGTTGATGTTGAAATTGACCTTATTGCGATGGTCAAGGTCGGCTGCTTTGATGGTGCTTTTTGCTATGAATGAGGAAGCTGTTTCTTTCATTAAAAAGTTTAAACTTAAAAGTTAGAACTGGGTTTGTTGCCGATTGTCCACCCCCGGCGCTTCACGCCACCCCCGCCAGCGGGGGAAATTTATTGCCGATTGTCCTATCCCGACGAAGGAGGGACCGGGGGAGGACTCCCGTCTCCCGTTTTACGTCTCCCGTTTCACGTTTCCCGCTCCCCGCTGCTCTGCCACCATCTCCAGCGCCTTATAAAACTCTTCGCCAAACTGGCGTACTATCGGATCTTTCAAAAACTGGTACACAGGAACCTTCAATTTCTTCCCCTGCACACATGCCGGGTTGCACAGCGTTTCACGCGGCTCATAATTTACGCGATCGAAGGCGCCTTTTTTGCCTTTGTTGACGATCACAGGATAAAGGTGGCAACTGATCGGTTTCTTAAACTCAATTTTACCGTCGCGATAGGCCTGTTCGATGCCGCATTTGATAATACCATACTGGTCGCGGTGGCCATACACGCACATTTTATTGTTGATGGTGGGCGTTACCCAGCCGAAGTCTCTGTCGTATTGGTACCTGCCGTGTTTTTCTATCCAGCGGATGCCTTCTTCAGTGAGGTATGGTTTAACCGTTTCGTAGATGTCGTTAATGATCTGGAGCTCTTCCTTTTCAAGAGGTGCGCCGGCATCGCCGTCTTCACAGCACCCACCTTTGCATTTCATAAGGTCACAAACAAATTGTGCTTCCACTACCGCATCACTGATCAACACGTTATCTATCGCGATCACCTGGCTTGATTTAAGCGGTAAAATTACTTCATACCAGTTGAATATCGAAATTCACGAGGTCTACGAATTGCCTGATGCGCAGGTCTATCTCGGTTTTAGTGAGTGTCCTGAGCTTCTCGGGGCCGAATTTCTCGACGCAGAAGGACGCCATGGCCGAGCCGACAATGATTGCGGTTTTCAGGTTGTCGAACGAAATGTCCTTTGTTTTGGCCAGGTGGCCGATGAAGCCGCCGGCAAACGTGTCGCCTGCCCCGGTAGGGTCGAAAACCTCTTCGAGGGGGAGTGCCGGTGCAAAAAATACCTGGTCGTTGTGAAAGAGCAACGCTCCGTGTTCGCCCTTTTTGATAATAAGGTACTTCGGTCCCATTTTCATGATCTCGCGGGCTGCCTTAACGAGCGAAAACTGGCCGCTGAGCTGGCGCGCCTCGCTGTCGTTTACCAGCAGCGCATCCACTTGTTGCAGCACTTCTGCAAGTTTGGGCATCGCTATCTCCATCCAGAAGTTCATGGTGTCGAGCACAATCATCTTCGGCCTTGTTTTCATCTGGCTAATAACGCTGAGCTGAACAACAGGGTCGAGGTTGCCGAGCATGAGGAACTCTGTGCCCTGGTAGCTTTCAGGGATCACGGGGTTGAAATCGGCGAGCACATTAAGATCGGTGATCAGGGTGTCGCGGGTGTTCATGTCGAGGTGATACTTGCCTTTCCAGAAAAAAGACTTTTTGCCTTTCACCTGCTCTACGCCGCTGAGATCGACACCGCGCTCAACCAACTGGTCAAGCTCTACTTTGGGAAAGTCTTCACCAATGATGGACACCTGCTGTATGGGCCGGACGAAGTAGCTTGCCGTATGCGCCACGTAAGTGGCCGAGCCGCCTACTATTTTGTCGACTTTTCCAAATGGTGTTTCAATGGCGTCGAAGGCCATGCTTCCTACAACAATAAGCGACATATATCTAATTTCAGGTGAAAAGATCAGTTTTATTGGTGTGCAAACCTAAGAGAAATTTTATATTTGATCATCAACGATCATGGCATCAATCAAGCGTAAGAAGAATAGTCCGAGAAAAGAAGTGATTTTGGAGAAGGCTGCACAACTGTTCAGGAAGAACGGTTTTAATGCCACATCCATGCGCGATCTTGCAGAAAATGTGGGTGTGGAGGCCGCGAGCCTGTACAATCACATCTCTTCAAAAGCTGAGTTGCTGCAGGAAATTTGCTTCAGGATAGCGAACAAATTTACTGCGCAAATGGATGAGGTGATGATGTCGGACCTGACGGCCATCGGCAAGATCGAATCCATCCTGCGGTTTCATATCCGGCAGATGCTCCATAATTATGAAGAGGTGTATGTAAGCGACAGGGAGTGGAAGCATCTTACTGATCCCTACCTGTCGAACTTCAAGAGCCAGCGGCGCACGCACAGGCAGAGGATAGCTTCGATTATTGAAGAGGGTATCAGGAAAAATGAGATCAAAAAAATAGACGCGCCAACAGCCGTGCTCATACTGCTGCACGCTGTAAGCGGTATCGAATCGTGGCACCGCAGCAGGCAAAAGATTTCCGGGGAATTGCTTGAACAAAACATGATCCTGATCCTTATTGAAGGACTGAAGAACAAATAATAACAGCTTACCGTGACCCAATTTTATTCCCTTGTCATTAAAGACATTCGCAGGGAGACCCCTGATTGCGTATCCATCGCTTTTGACGTTCCCGACAACCTGGTTGATGCGTTCCGGTTCACCGCCGGGCAGAACATCACCTTGCGCATGCAGCAAGGTGGCGAAGAGCTGCGAAGGTCTTATTCCATCTGCAGCAGCCCGCTGGAGATGGAATTGCGCGTGGCCATCAAAAGGCAGGAAGAAGGAAAGTTTTCTACCCATGCGAACAGGCACCTGCAACCGGGCGACCGCATTGACGTGCTGCCGCCCACCGGAAGGTTCAGTTTGCACGGCACCGGCGCCACCGCGCGCAGTTATCTTGCCTTTGCCGCCGGCAGCGGCATCACGCCGGTGATATCCATCATTAAAACTATTTTGGCTACAGCGCCAGAGAGCAGGGTTACGCTGGTGTACGGCAACCGGAACAGGGCGGGCATCATCTTCCGGGAGGAGCTCGAGGCACTGAAGAACCGGTATATGGAGCGGTTCAGCATCCATCACATACTGAGCAGGGAGGAAACCGATGCGCCGTTTAACCACGGCAGGATCGATGAGTCGAAATGCGAGCTGCTGTCGAAGCATGTTGCGAATGTTGAAGAGATGGATGACATTTTTATTTGCGGTCCCGAGCAGATGATCTTTACCGTAAGGGATTGGTTGCTGAAAAAAGGAATACCGAAAGAGCGGATACATTTTGAGCTGTTTACGGTGCCCGGTGAGCAGGTGCAGCAGCAGAAGCGGGAGGCGCTTGTGGAAGAAGTACAAAGCAGTCATGTGAAAATAAAGCTGGACGGCATTACGATTGCGTTCGATCATCCTTTTGACGGGGTTTCGATATTGGATGGTGCTTTAAACCAGGGCGCCGATCTTCCTTATGCCTGCAAGGGAGGGGTGTGTGCCACCTGCCGCGCGAAATTGGTAAAAGGTGAAGTGGAGATGGATAACAACTATGCGCTCGAGGCTGATGAATTGGCTGCAGGATTTATTTTGACGTGCCAGTCGCACCCGCGAAGTGCGGAAGTGGAGGTTGATTTTGATGACAAATAGGGCGTGAAACGTGAAACGTGAGACGTGAAACCTGAGACGGGAGTCCTCCCCCGGTCCCTCCTTCGTCGCGACGACCCCCTGCAGAGGGGGATAGGGCAAATGTGAAACCTGAGACGGGAGTCCTCCCCCGGTCCCTCCTTCGTCGGGACCACCCCCTCCAAAGGGGGATAGGGCAAACGTATCCCCCGCTGGCGGGGGTGGCGCGAAGCGCCGGGGGTGGACAAGTGGACAATCGGCAAACGCCTTAACTTTTAACTTTTAACTCAAAAGTCCCCACTGCACCGGCAGGCAACGAAACCGCTCCGACCCTGTCGCCGACCTTTATATCAAACGAAACATCCTCACTCCCCTCGTTCAGCACAATCAACACCGCATCGCCCTCAGGCGTAACAAAACAAACATTTGGAAGACCAGCCGGTACGTTGCTCCCCACTCGCACCGATCCTGCAGGAACAAACCCCGACGCATGAGCAACGATATAGTACGCCACGTTCCTCCGCACACTCGACCCGCTAATCGTAAGCGCCCCCTTGCAGGTAGTACACCCACCCGGCGTATGCGGCCCATACGAAGCATCGTTCGCAAGGTTCCATTCAAGAACCGTTCTGCTCCAGTTGCGCGGCGCGCCAACAATGAGATTTTTGATGTGCCATTGCAGGTCGCCACCAAAATCTGACGCTATTGCCGTGTATTGCTCCGTGAAATAAATGTTCTTATCAGGATGCGCATCGTGCACCTGCGACATCGCACCGATCTCTCCCGCATACAGGTGAAACGCGGATCCATCTACAAACTGCTTTGCTCCCGGGTCATGGAGTATCGTGAGCGGATAATCGGGCCGGTCGCAATTATGATCATACACGATGATCTTTGTCTCAATTTCGGCATCGCGGAACGCTGGTCCCAAATGATTTTTAATAAAATTGGCCTGTTGTTCGGCCAGCATCAGCAGGCTCGGGTTGTTATCGGGGTTCAGCGGTTCGTTTTGCGGTGTGATGGCATACACCGGTATTCCTTCTTCCTTCATCCCCTGCACGTATTTCACAAAGTATTTGGCATATGCGGCATAATATTCCGGTTTAAGGCTTCCGCCAACGGAACTGCCGTTGTCTTTCATCCACACCGGCGGCGACCATGGCGAACCCATGATCCTGATCTTCGGATCGATCGCTAATATTTCTTTCAGCAACGGAATCAAATCATCTTTATCCGGCTCCAATGAAAACTTTGCAAGCGTTGGATCTGTTTGTCCGGCGGGCATGTCGTCATAACTAAAAACAGAAGCATCCAGATCGGACGCGCCAATGCTTATGCGCAGGAAATTAATGTCGAGTGAATTTTCATCGTGAGAAAACAATTCATGCAGCAATTTGCTCTTTGCATCGGCGTCCATGCGGTTGATCGCATAGGCGCTTCCACCTGTGAGCGTGTAGCCAAATCCATCCATCGCCTGAAAGCGCCGCGATGTATCAATATTGATTGTCGTTTTGTTTAAAGTACCGCTGAAAGGAACCGCGGGCGATCTCTTCAATAGCTTCGACGCATCTTTTGTGGTGACCCAGGCAACGATCTTTGCGGAGGCAGTGTCTGGTTCCTGACGGCTCGACGGAAAGTCGTTGTTTCTTTTATTGTTGCAGGCCATCAGCAGGCTGAGCGACAACACGCTGATTGTATAGGCGAAGTATTTCATCAGTACCCACTCATTTAATTTTACCGCTAACAACCGTTAGTATTAGGGTAGATTTTGTTTAACTTTGAAAGTAAATCATTTTCATTGCATGCCATCTGAAGACGTGAACTTCCACGAAAAAATTGACCAGGAAATCCGGATTGAACCGAAAGACTGGATGCCGGACGACTATCGGAAAACGCTGGTCAGGCAGATATCCCAGCATGCGCATTCGGAAATTGTGGGCATGCTGCCGGAAGGGAACTGGATCACCCGCGCGCCCACGCTCAAAAGAAAAGCTACATTGATTGCCAAGGTGCAGGACGAAGCGGGGCATGGGTTATACCTGTATGCCGCGGCAGAAACGTTGGGCATCAGCCGCGATGAGATGATTGCGCAACTGCATGCCGGGAAGGCAAAATATTCCTCCATATTTAATTATCCCACGCTCACCTGGGCCGATATTGGCGCCATTGGCTGGCTGGTGGATGGTGCGGCCATCATGAACCAGGTGCCGCTCACGCGCGCCTCTTATGGTCCGTATGCGCGGGCGATGGTGAGGATATGCAAGGAAGAAAGTTTTCATCAGCGGCAGGGGTTCGAAATTTTGTTGGTGTTGAGTCGTGGGTCTACTGAGCAGCGTGCGCTTTGCCAGGATGCGATTGACCGCTGGTGGTGGCCGTCGGTGATGATGTTCGGGCCGGGGGATGACGCATCGCCGCATTCGGCACAGAGCATGAAATGGAAGGTGAAGAGGTTTTCGAATGATGAGTTGCGGCAGCGCTTCATAGATATGTGCGCCGAACAGGTGAAGATATTGGGAATGAAAATTCCTGATCCGGAGTTGAAGTGGAACGAAGAGAGGCAGCATTATGATTTTGGGCCCATTGATTGGGAAGAATTCTGGCGCGTGGTAAATGGTGATGGACCGTGTAATAAGGAGAGGCTCGCGGCGAGAGTGAAGGCGCATGAAGAAGGGAAATGGGTGAGGGATGCAGCGTTGGCTTTTGAAAAGTTAAAAGTTAAAGCTTAAAAGTAGTTTATTGCCAATTGCCGTTTGTCGATTGCCGTTTCGAACAACACGCTAAAAATATAAACCTATGACCACATCATGGCCGTTATGGGAAGTATTCATCAGGAGCAGGCAGGGTCTCGACCACAAGCATGTTGGGAGCCTGCACGCCGCCGATGCACAAATGGCGATTGAAAATGCGCGGGATGTGTACACACGCCGGCAGGAAGGCATCAGTATTTGGGTGGTGGAGAGCAAATATGTTCATGCATCGAATCCTGACGAATCCGATTCGCTGTACGATCCGGCTAATGATAAAGTGTATCGTCATCCGACGTTTTATGATTTGCCGGATGAGTTGAAGCAGATGTGAGGTTGAAAAGTTAAAAGTTAAAAACTTTAAACTTACAAGTGAAAACATTTAAAGGAAGAAATATTAGCGAACTCAGGTTGCCCTTTGCCTGGGTCCACCCCCGTCGCTTCGCGCCACCCCCGTCAGCGGGGGATATGAGGCTGCGTAATTGCGTTGGCCTTAAAACAATCACAACATGATCAACTATCTTCTCCATCTCGCCGATAATTCCCTCATCCTTGGTCATCGCAACAGCGAATGGACGGGCCACGGGCCGATACTCGAGCAGGATATCGCTCTCTCCAATATTTCACTCGACCTCATCGGGCAGGCAAGAAACTTTTATCAATACGCCGCACAACTCGCCGGCAATGGCGCCACAGAAGATGCCCTCGCCTACCTGCGGGACCACCACCAATATCTAAATTGCCTTCTGGTAGAACAGGAAAACGGCGACTGGGGGAAAACCATCATGCGGCAATTTCTTTTCAGCGCTTACCAGTTGCCGTTATACCAGCACCTCATTTCATCAACCGATAAAAAACTCGCTGCGATAGCAGAAAAATCGGTGAAAGAAGTACAGTACCACGTGCGTTGGAGCAGCGAGTGGGTGATAAGGCTGGGACGCGGGACCGAAGAGAGCCACATCAGAATGAAAAACGCGCTGGATGACCTTTGGAAATACTCAGAAGAACTGTATACGCCTGCCGGTTATGAACAAGACTTTTACAACGAAAAAATTCAAACATCATGGCAACAACGCCTGAATGATATCCTGCAGCAGGCGGCGTTGCAGCCGCCGGCAAAGAAAAGAATGATCTTTGGAGGGAAGCAGGGCACTCATACTGTTCATCTCGAAAAATTATTAAACGAAATGCAATACATGCAACGCACTTATCCCGGAGTGGAATGGTAAAAACGACGAACATAACAGAAGAAGAGAACATCCGCACCTTGCTGGGCAATGTTATGGACCCGGAGATACCCGTTCTCAGCGTGAACGACCTCGGCATCGTGAGAAGAATAAAGGTGATGGTGCCGTTGCAGCAGGTCGAGATCGTCATTACACCCACCTATTCCGGTTGCCCGGCAATGGATGTCATTGCCATCAACATCAGGATGGAACTATTGGCGAATGGCTATCAAAAGATCACTGTAACTACTGAGTTGTCGCCGGCATGGACGACCGACTGGATGTCGGACCAGGGAAAGCAGAAGCTGAAAGAATATGGCATTGTGCCGCCCGCCGAAAGAGAAGCGCACCAGGAGTTGTTTGCCGAAGCGCCGCCTGCTGAGTGCCCGCAATGCCATTCATCAAACACGTTTCGCATCAGCGAATTCGGTTCAACGGCCTGCAAGGCATTATACCAGTGCCGCGATTGCGGCGAACCATTCGACGTATTCAAATGCCATTGACCATTAAATAAATTACGATGCCCGCAGTAACATTCGAGGTAAAGGAACAGGTTGCCATCATCACCTTAAACAGGGAAGAAAAACTGAACGCCTTCAATGGTGAGATGTGCTCGCAATTGCAGGAGCTGCTGAACAAGTGCGAAGCCGATGCATCAGTCAAAGCATTGTATGTAACCGGATCGGGCAGGGCATTCAGTGCCGGTCAGGACCTGGAAGAAGTGGTGGGCATGGGCAACGGAGCGCTTGAAAAAATATTAAGTGAACGGTTGAATCCGATCGTCAGGCGGATCAGGAATATCCCCAAACCCGTAATTGCCGGCGTGCGCGGCGTGGCAGCAGGCGCCGGAGCAAATATTGCGCTGGCCTGCGACATTGTACTGGCATCGGAATCGGCGGTGTTCATCCAGGCATTCTCTAAAATTGGCCTGATACCTGACAGCGGCGGTACGTTTTTTTTGCCAAGACTGATAGGATGGCAACGCGCGGCAGCAGTGATGATGCTGGGCGATAAGGTAAGCGCTGCCGAAGCCGAACGCTGGGGAATGGTGTATAAAGTTTTTCCTGATGAAAAGTTTCACGAAGAGTCTATGCGGCTGGTGGCTCGCCTGGCGGCGATGCCCCCAAGCGCCCTTGCGCTTACCAAGGCGGCGCTTAACCGCTCGGCCGCGAACAATTTGGAGGAGCAGTT
>CAMPGT010000025.1 GCA_946885665.1 uncultured Chitinophagaceae bacterium
GGTAATATTTATGTGCGTGAAGTGTTCGATAAGGGAAACGGCCAAAACAGCCACCAACAGCACCGACAGCAGCACGCGGGGCAGCATCAGGTTGACAAACAGCTTGTTCCAGAAATCCGTTGTTTTCCCTGCGCTGCGCCCCGATGCGGAAAAAAATAACCCGAGATGCATCAGTTGCGACTCGAGCCAGCGCCGGCGTTGCTTCTCATATACGTTCCCGGTAGGAACTTTTTCATCCAATACAATGGCGTCGTTCAGATACGCCACCCTGATTCCTGCCTTCATGATTTCAAAATCCACTTCCCTGTCGCACGCGGGATTGTCGATAATGCCTGGCTTATTGTAGATATCCTTCAGCCTGTTGAATTCGAAAGCCATACCGGAGCCGATCAGTGATGCAGAAAGTCCGAGATTATTAGGTGCCCTTCTAAATAAATGATTGTTGATCTCTTCGCTCATCGCATCCAGTATAGCGACGGGAGTATCGAGATTTTTGGCAGTGCGGTGTGCCTGCACTGCCCGGCAGTTGCGCTGAAATGCGGCATTGATCTTCTCCAGGACGCCGGCTTCCATAATGTTATCACCGTCAAGTATAAGCGCAATATCATATTTTTCGCGATCGATGCGGTTCAGCAAAAAATTCAACGAGCGAGCCTTCGATCCGGAGCTGAAATCCACTTCCATGATTTGTGCGCTATACCGGCGCAGCATTGCCAGCGTTTCCGGTTGCAGGCGATGTGCCGCCACGTAAACGTCGAAATATGCAGTGGGGTAGTCGTGGCGGGTGGCAGAAGCTACTGTGGCCTCTATCACCTTATCTTCCATGTACGTCGTAATCAGCACGGCTATCCTTTTTTTGACGGGATGGGTTGCGAACGTCTTTTTTTGCGCCGGCAGGCCCGCCAGGGAAAGGACCAGGAGATAGATGACATTCAACGACAGGTAAACACAAATAATGAAGAAGAGGATATGAATGATTGGCAACATCATACGGGTGAACTGCTGGTGGACCGGAGGTTCCAGATAATTCCTTTCAGGAAATACTTTAATTGCAGAAACTCCTTTTTAAAGAAGTAAACAATTGTTGTTTTGGGCACCACAAAAAAAGTGAATACTATCGTAAAGATGGCAAATTGAAAAATGTTTGAATTCCGGCGCATATATAAAATGCGGTTGCGTGTGTGGTAATACACTTTTATCGGGTTCGTTTTGCCAACGGTAAGCGACTCTTTGTGATAGATTTCTGCGTCGGCGGTGTACCATATCTTGTAGTTGGCGCGTGTTATCCGCGCCGACCAATCCCATTCCTCGTAATACAGGAAAAACTTCTCTGCGAACATCCCGACCCGGTCAACGATCTCTCTCTTCACCATCATGGCGCATCCATGCGCGGCTGAAGTGGGCCTGGAGATATTGTATTGCCCCCTGTCTTCTTCCATCGAACCGATGCTGGTGGTTCGGCCGGTGTAGACGTTCATGGGGTTGAACCCTGCATACTGGATAATGTTAGGGTTCGAGAAGTATTTGATTTTCGGGCAGGTGACGCCGATGGAGGGGTCGAGGAAAAAGGGTTCCACCAGTTTGTGTAGAAGGCGGGGCGTTACTTCGGTATCGTTGTTTACGATGAACAGGTAGTCGCCTTTTGCCTGCCGCATACCCCAATTGTTGCCGCCGGCGAATCCCAGGTTTTTTTTGCTTTTCAGAAGGCGGGTGTGGGGATAGTTACCGCGGAGGATGGCTTCCGTTGGGTCACTGGCGGAGGCCATGTCGCAAACGAGGATTTCGTATGCGGGGTACAATAGCTTTCTCGTAGACTCGAGAAACGCGCAGGTCGCTTCAGTCTGATTGTAGTTTAGAGTAATGATGGAGACGAAAGGATACTCTCCCTGATGCATAAGCCCTGCATTTTACGCAATATAAGGGCAATTGGTTTAAAATCCGGTTAAGCGTTGGTGCGTTGGATCACGGCAGAAGGCGTATTGGCCATAATCCAGAGATCGAACAAGAAATTAGACTTGTCGGCGTAGTTGATATCGAGTTTGATTCTCTCTTCCGCAGTCATCTTGTATTTGTTCTTCCTTTTGATCTGCCAGAGTCCGGTGATGCCGGCCGGCGCCATGAAGCGTTTTGCCCATTCGTCTGTGGTGAGCGTTGCGGCTTCGTATAACGGAAGTGGCCTGTTGCCCACCAGCGACATGTCGCCTTTGAACACATTCAGAAGCTGCGGAAGCTCGTCGAGGCTGCATTTCCTGAGAAATGCGCCCAGGCGGGTGATGCGGGGGTCGTTGTCTATTTTGATGAATACCGGACCGTCTTCTTTCAGCGGATTGTACAGGTTCAGGTGCGAGAGGTCGTTGATCGTGTCGTTAGCGGAAACCACCATCGTCCTGAACTTATAGAAGTTGAAAATGTTGTATCCTCTTCCCGCTCTTTTTGATATGTAAAATACCGGTCCTCTTGATTCGATTTTGAGGGCGATGATCACCAGCAGGAATATTGGGCTGAGGGCTACCATGAGCACGAGCGAGATGAAGATGTCGAATATTCTCTTGGTGAATTCTGCCGGTGTATTCTGGATGGGTGCAAAATCGGTATTCAGCGGCTGCTGTTCGCGGCTAATGCGGTACTTCACCTTTCTCCAGAACTTAACCTTTTGTATCAGCCTGTCGGCATCCAGTTCTTTCAGGGAAACCACGTCATCGGCAAAGCGGTTGTCGTGCAGTTTTTTGATTTCCGTGTTATCCAGTGAAGATCCTTCCAGGATCAAGGGAACCTGGGCGAGTATTGTGCTGTTCAGCAGAAATTCGGAAAATATGGAAAGTGCGGTGATGCCCTGGGCGGCATCGGCGAAGATTACCCTGGGGCAGTTGCCCGCCATAACGAGTCTTTTGAGCATCGTCCTCGCCTGTTCGGGGCTTTCCGCGGCATATCCACATTCAAACGACTGGATCAGTGTGTCGATCACGGCCGTATTCTTTCCTATATAAAAAAATTCAAATTTTTTATTCTCGGGAGAGGGTTCAGGAGGAAGGGTGAAGTGCCTGTAGATCCTGCCGGGTCGAATTGATTCATTTGGTAAAACGGTGCTCATACATTACGCTTAGGTTTGATTAAAAGCTAAATCGCTGTTCACATCAATCGAGATGTTGAATAGCTTCCCCATGTTTCCGGTTTCCGGCCCGGTTGATACTTTCCAGCAGCAATACCGGGTTAAATGGTTTCATAAAATATTCAGCTATACCAAACTGTTCGCATTTCAATTTAGTTTCCAATTTATCTAAAGACGATATCACCATCATAGGTATATCGCGGTACAAGATGCTCGTTGTCAGCTCGCCGATCAGCTCCCAGTCTTTCATATCGGGCAACTGCGGGTCACATATAATTAGATCGGGTATGTTTCTTTTTGAAAGCCAATACATAGCTGAACATCCATCAGGGGCAGTTACCACCTGGTGTTCTTTGCCAAGAACTGTCTGTAACAGGAACCTGATAGCCTTGCTGTCATCAATTGCGAGTATTCTCTTTTTCATCTCTTTGAATTAGTCGTAATTATTCGCAATTTTTCAACAGGAGTACTTATGGACAACACAAGTGGACACAGGTATTGGAACTTACAATTATGGTGCCTCAATGACGGACACGCGGGCGACCATTAGCTTTTTTAACGAATCATGGACTCAAACAATCGAACTGAGTGAGGGATACAATCGACTCAGGTTAATGGGGTTTCAAGGATGGACCTTTAGGGGGCTGTAAATCTTAATCTTAACCTGATTTTCAGAGGATGGAAGGG
Source organism: uncultured Chitinophagaceae bacterium (assembly GCA_946885665.1). The sequence continues at coordinate 3,797 of CAMPGT010000025.1, forward strand.
GATTGGATCGTAAAATTAACAAGTTAATCGATAATTGCAAATATTGCCAGCCATTATTTTTCAGGTTCTTGCGGCCTTTTTCCAGGCCTGCTGCTGGCCCCCCGAAAGAAACCGGAAAAAACCGGCAAAAACACAGAAATTCATCATCAGGAAGTAAAAAGGGAAGTAGAACAGCAGGATTTTCCGGCCATTTGCCGCCAGGGCCCAGCCTGCGATGGCAAGGGCGTAGAAAACCGCCTGCCCGATGGCGGCAAAGATGTAAAAGCTGTCGTAACCGGCCCCAAAAAGGCTAAAGGCGCTGAAAAACGCCGTAATGAGCGCCAGCGGGCAGAACGTCCAGCGAAGCACCCGGTGCGAAAAGTACTGGAAAAAGAGAACGGGGTACCGGAATACGTTAAGAATGCCGGCGAGCTTCGCCATCGCCTGGAAGCCGCCTGCCGATATTCTCACTTTTCTTTCTATTTCGTCGGCCAAAGCGGGTGAGGCTTTTTCTTCCGACCATGCTGCGGGTTCATATCGCACCACATAACCCTCCATGCATAACAGTAATGACTGTACGAAATCTTCGATGATGATATTTTCGCGAAGCGGTTTATAAAGGTCCGTTCGGATGGAAAACAGTTCGCCTGCTGCGCCTACAACGGTGTGTAAACGTGCGTCAAGTTTTTTAATGGCAGATTCATATCGCCAATAGGCGCCTTCGCCGGCACTGACCGTTCCGGCCGCCTGCTTCATGATTTTTTTTTCTCCGGCAACACCGCCCACTTTTGCATCTGTATAATGTGCCATTAATTTTTTCACGGCATCGTTGTTAAGCATTCCGTTTGCATCGCTGAATATTGCAAACGGTGTTTTGACAAACTGCATGGCCCGGTTCATTGCAGCAAGTTTTCCCCTTCTTTCTTCCTGGTGCAGCAGTGTAATATTCGGGTACCCGGCAACGATAGACGATGTTTTATCAGTTGATCCGTCAGTAATGAACAGCAAATGCAGGAGGTGTGCAGGATAATCGAGCGACAGCGTGTTGCGGATCTTTTCTTCAATTATGCTTTCTTCATTAAAAGCCGCAACGATTAATGTAACCGGTTGTAAAATGTGTTCCCCCACCGGCTGCGCGGGCCTTTTCAGCAGGTATTTGATCTTTACAAGGATGCTGAGCAACAACGGATAACCGGCATAGGTATACAATATAATAAGAACGCTGACCAGGAAGATGCATTCTGTTGCTTCAAACATCATGTGAACGTAGATAAAGAAAAGAATAATAACTTCCAAAAAATTTCACTTTCTCATTTTTGTGAGTATTTTTGACTCGAATTACCCCTTAACTCCAAAGAATCCCCTGAAAATTACCTCGTTTTAAGCTTCCATCTTCGTTGATCCGGTGCCCAATTATCCTCAACATTTACTGGTCCCGAAGACATACATATTCTCATGATGCCTGACGCAGGTTCACTGCGGCCCCTAAAAGTTAATTCTACCTTTATGAAGAAGATTTTACTTCTTGCATCATTTATTTTGGCCTTATCAGCAATTGCCTCTTCCCAAAATGTCTTTAATCCAGCCGATCCCGTTGTTCGCTATAATTCAAACGCACCTTACGGTTCGGCGGAGCGTCCCGACACAGAGATTATCGGCCTGCAGAAATGGGTCGCGGCTTCAACCAATGGCGTAAGCTCCGGCTCCGGGTCTTTCGATAACTCTTCATACAAGGCGTATTATATAAACTATTACGGGGTGAAACTGGCCTTCCGCCTTAAGTTCCCCCATAGCTATACCAATTCCGACAGTGTAAATAAAAAGTATCCTGTGATGTTGTTCATGCACGGTGCGGGTGAGGTAGGATGTCCCTCAAACGGTGGCATCTATAATAATGAAAAACAGTTGACGCACGGTGGCAAGCTGTTCAGGGATTATGTAGACCAGAATCAATTCGACGGGTTTCTTCTGTACCCGCAACTGGTTTCTGCCGACAATGGATGTTGGGGAGAATGGGCCAGCGGCTATTCCAGGTACAATACGATTATTACCATCATCGACTCGCTGATAAAATATGCGCGCCTGGATATCGACCGTGTTTTTGTCGATGGACTTTCAGGCGGTGGCGCGGCTTGCTGGCGGTTTGTTGAAAATTATCCCACCAGGATCGCGAAAATCGCACCTACGTCGGCAGCCGGATTGCTGCTCGATTATCCTGCGTTTGTTCATATCCCGATATGGCTCGCCACTGGTGGTAAAGACAGCAACCCTTCTCCAGCAATGGCGGCTTATTCAGAACTGAAGGTTACGGAAATCGGCGGATACATGAGGCGCTCGCTTTATGAAGATCTCGGACACTCGTCGTGGTACCGCCACTGGCAGGAGCCCGACTTCATCCCTTTCATGAACGATGTACACAAAGCAAACCCGCTCATCTTTTATAATCGCTCTGAGTTTTGTCCCGATTCGGGGGTAAATGCAAGACTGGGTATAACGCCCGGATTTTATGCGTACGAATGGAAAAGGGGCGATGATTTGATTGCAACAAGAACAGGGTCTGTAAATACTGTTCTCAACAACAGCGTTGTAAGGTCGTTTACCGGCAACGAAATTTCGGTGAGAGATTTCGGAACATACAGCGTCAGGTTCAGAAGGGTGAACAATGGAGAGTGGTCCGCATGGTCGCCAAAGCCTGCGGTCATCAAGTCGAAAAGCACGACGCAGACACCACCGATAGAAGTATTGGGAATAAAAAGCAAGGTGCTGCCTTCGCTTGACGGACGAAATACCGTTACGCTGCATTTACCCGAAGGTTTTTCTAACTACCAATGGGTACGGACTTCCGACAATGTAGTGGTGAATACAAATGCAAATTATGAAGCTCCCGTAGGTACCTACAAGGCGAGATACACCGAAAATTTTGGATGCGGCACACTTTATTCGCCAGTGTTCAAAGTTGTGAACGCAGATGGAACCCCTAAACCCGACGGAGCAAAAAACCTGAGCGTTACGACGGTTTCAAAAACAACGCTTCGCCTGGATTGGAACGAAAATCCGAATGCAGGAACCAACGAAACGGCATTCGAAGTTTATCGTGCCACAAAATCTGGCGGACCTTACACGCTCGTGCACATCACTGCACCGGATATCGTAAGTTTTGAAGATACCACCCTCAACCCTAATACCACTTACTACTACTTGGTGAGGGCCGTGAGCGAAACAGGCGCCGCCGTTGCCAGCGACGAAAGCAACGGAACGACGGATATCGACAATTTTTCACCTGCGGCGCCTTCCGGACTGGAATACAGGGGAAGCACCATATCAACAGTGAGCCTCAGATGGAAAGCAGCTACGGATAATGTTGGTATCGCCAGGTATGACATTTACGCAAACGGTGCGAAAATGTACAGTACATCCAACCTCTCGTTCACCGTTGGAAACCTCGACAGCCTTACTTCTTATACTTTTGTTGTAAAAGCGGTTGATAAGGCCGGCAACGTTTCGCCGAGCAGCAACCAGGTAATTGCCTACACGCACAGGCAGGGGCTTAACTATAAGTATTATCATGGATCTTATAGCAACCTCCCCAATTTTAACAACCTTACGCCGGTCAAAACCGGTGTTACGGATACGGTAAACGCGGGCGACGGCATCCGCACACAGGACGATAATTTCGCCTTCATGTGGGATGCACGTATATATATCCCCGTTACAGGAACTTATACTTTCGAAACTTCGTCAGACGACGGCAGCAAGTTGTACATCGACGTGCCGTATTCATCGGACGCAGAGGCGTTAGTAAATAACGATGGTGCACACGGCGCCACTTCAAAAACGGGCAGCAGGTTCCTTACACAGGGGTATCATTCGATAGTGATCACCTTCGCTGAAGTGACAGGGGATCATGTGATGGATCTCTACTGGTCGAACAGCGTGGGACTTGCGCGGGAAAGAATACCAAAAAATTTCTTCGCCAGGGAAGAACATGGCACTTCAACCGTGCTCAACGCACCGGCGTCGTTTGTTGCAACGACGTTGGCATATAACAAGATTGAGTTAGCGTGGTCGGACAACTCGGCCGGTGAATCGGGATTTGAAATTTCGAGGTCCACACAAATCAACGGAACATTTGTACCGATTACCACAACGGCTCCAAACGCGGTTGGCTACATAGACACCGCTCTGTTGCCCGCAACAACTTATTATTACAAGATAAAGGCTATCAGCGCCAACGGAGAGTCACCAATTACTTCCGCCTTTATCGAGGGTAGCTGGAAATTTGATAACAACTATAACGAAGCAAGTGGTGGCATATCGCTTGCCCCTTCGAGTACAGATTTCACCACCGACAGGGCAGAAGGGTCGCATTCCGTTTCTTTCAACAGCAGTGACTACATAAGTTTTGACGGCAGCAGCAGTGGCTTCCCTTCGCAGGGCGGATACGACCAGCGCACCGTTGCCATCTGGATCAAGCCGTCAACAACATCGGGAAAGAGAATTGTGTATGAGTTTGGCGGTAATGACGATGGCATGGGACTTCGTTTCAACAGCGACGATCTTATTGGCGGGATAGCGAGCAACTCTTCGAGGAGCACGGTTACAGTCAGTAATTTCGACAACAACAGCAACTGGAACGACAATGGATGGAACCACGTTACCATGGTGTATAACGTCAACACATTGACTTTATATCTTAACGGTGTACAGGTTGCGCAGAATAATTCACTTTCGTTCACCTCGGTGGGTAATTCATCGAATGCTTCGAGGATAGGCAGGCCTTCAGCCACAAACAACTCGAGCACTGTTTTCAATGACGGAAGCTATTCGAATTATTCGGGATTGATGGACAACCTGATGGTGATTAACGGCGCGCTCGGTGTTGAGGATATTAACAGGATCAGGAACTTTACTTTCAAAGCATCATCCGCGAAAACACTTGATGCGCCTGCTCCGCCAGCGGCGCCAACGGGTCTTACGGCGAATGTATTGTCGACCAGCGCCGTTTACCTGGCATGGAATGATAACTCTTCGAACGAAAAGGGATTCGAGATATGGCGCTCTTCGGGCGACAAATCCAACAACCGTATGGTGGCTACAGTGGTGGGAGGTACCGGTGGTCAGAAGAACTTTACAGATACCACCTTGTTCGCAAACGTAACCTATTACTATAAGGTCAGGGCCATTGGTGAGGTGTCTCCTTCGGGCTATTCTTCCGAAGTAAGTGCGACAACGCTCAACACAAAGCCTGTTATCAAAAAGATCATCAACTTCACTATGAAGTATGGCACTACTTTCTCTCTTCCTATCAGTGCCACTGATGTGGATGGCGATGCGCTTACATTCACGTACGAACGACTGCCGAACTTTACCACAATACAACAGGTTAGCAACGGAAATATTAACCTCGTATTCAGTCCGTCCGTCACAAGGATCGGTACGTATACAATAAGGGTGATTGTCAACGATGGAAATAACGGCAAGGATACCACGTTATTTGCCCTGATCGTAAACACAAATGATGTTCCCGTTATTACGGCTTTAAGTGATATGACGATTGATGAAGGCGGTCAGGCTTCCATGAATTTCTCTGCTACCGACAACAATGGCACCAGCAGAATGGTCTGGACAGTTCAGGGCCTTCCATCCTTCGGCACTTTTACGAATAACAATAATGGAAGCGGCAGTGTTGAATTCAAACCTGGTTACTCGAATTCAGGAGAATATGATATCGAGGTGCTGGTGAATGATGGCCTTGGCGCATGGTCGAGCAGGCCCATGAAGCTCATCGTAAACAACAAAGAACCTGAAGAAACTGTTCAGTTCAATTTCAGGTCGCAGAGCACGCCGGTGCTCACCTGGAACAGTGTGAACATCGCGGCGCCAACATTCTCTCATGGAACGATCACCAACACATCGCTGAATGTAAGCACCGTGGCGCTTTCACTGCAGAGCGGTATCGTGGGCCCATCGACACTCGGACCGCAAACGGGCAACGACTCGGGCGTTTATCCTGACCTTATCTTGCATGACATCATGCGCTGGGGCTTCAGCATGGGAACAAACAGCCAGGATACGATCGTGATGAAAGTTTCGGGCCTTGATGCAACGAAGAAATACAGCTTTGTATTCTACGGCGGTTACTTTATCAATGGTAATGCGAATTCTGTAACGCAGTACAAGATCGGTGATGAAACCGCTACAGTGAATTATTTCCAGAATGTATCCATGACGGATACGATCGCCAATGTAATTCCGAATGCTGCAGGAGAAGTGCTCATCACTATGATTGGCGATCCAAACATCAACTGGGGAGGAGTATTGAATGCAATGGTGATCAAGTCGAACTATGATGATGGATCAACGCCGGCTAAACCGCTCGATCTTACCGGCGAGCACCTGCAGAATACCGGCGTGCAGCTCAACTGGAGCGACAGGGCATTCAACGAAAACGGATACAAAGTATTCAGATCGCTGAACAGAACCAGTGGTTACGTTTTACTGAACGAAGGTGCAGTGAACATGGACAGCACATCATTTACAGATAATACGATTGCGCCCGAAACCACTTACTACTATTATGTATTGGGATACAATGGAAGAGGCGACGGTGCATCGAGCGATACCATACAGGTGAAAACCGGAAATAATAAACCGGTAATCGCAATTGCAGATAACATTTATGCAAAAACAAATATCACGCTGAATACAAACTTCCCGGTGACCGACGATGCAGGCGACGTGGTGAACGTAACCATGGAAAACAATCCATCGTTCGTAACGCTTCAGAACCTGGGTGGCTCCAATTACAGGATCGTTGTTGCGGCCAATGTGAATCATATCGGCTGGTACACCGCCACCCTGAAGGCAGCGGATCAGAAGGGCGCAGTGGCGACGAAGGTGATAACGATCAGTGTATCGGATAAGAATACAAGGTCGGTTTACGTAAATTTTGGCAGCACCACCAAAACAGCGCCGTCTCCATGGAACAATTTCCTTGGAACAAGGAGCGCAGGCAGCACGTTTGCGAACCTTAAAGATGAAACCAACACCGCCACACCTTTTGGTGTAACGATGGTTAGCTCATGGAGCGGCGTTACCAATCTTGGACACATCAGCGGCAATAACAGCGGCGCGTTCCCTGATTCAGTGCTTGAAAGCGGTATCAGCGACGGTGCCGGCCCGAAAACCATTCGCTTCACCGGACTGAACGACACGAAGAAATACAACATCGTGTTCATGAGCAGCCAGAACGAAGGAACGAATGTAACCGTGGAATACTCATCGGGCACAACGAAAGACACCCTGAACGGTATGTACAATACTAACCAGACGGCAAACCTTAACGGACTTGCTTCCGTCGGAGGGCAGATAACAGTGAGCACGCTTCGTCTTACCGGAACAGCAACAGCTATTCTTAACGGGCTCGCGATTGAAGAATACGATCCTTCTCTCGTTATCCTGAATCCCATCAACATGTTTGCGGAAGCCGTTGACAAATCAACGATCAGCGTAAGCTGGTCGGACAGGACGGCAGATGAAGATGCAAGCCAGGGATATTTCCTGGAGAGGGCAACCGATTCATTATTCTCGCAGAACCTGGTGGCTATACCCTTAGCCGGAAATACTACTACCTACCGCAACACCGGCCTTACGCCTAACACGCGGTACTGGTACCGGGTGCGTGCAAGGTCCGCGGGAGGAGCGTTCTCGGAGTACAGCAACAGCGCCAAGGCTTCGACACCGGCTTCAAGAGTAATGGTGAACTTTAACTATACCATGCCCGACGGCGATTACCCCTGGAACAACCTGTTCTCATCGCCTTCATTCGAATCCAGCTTCCCGGATCTCATCAATGGTACCGGCGCGAACTCCGGACTGACACTGTCCATCACGAGGATATTTAACGGTGAGTTCACAGCGGGAGTGGTAACCGGAAATAATTCGGGTGTTGTTCCCGACAAGGTACTGGCATCCGACTATTGGATCGACAATACACAGGAAGCGCAGATGAAGATCTCGGGATTGAACCATACGAGGAAATACAGGATCGGATTTTTCGCCAGCTCGAGCTCGGCAGGCTGGTTCAAGGGCAATTATACGGCAACATACACCGTTAATGGCCGGACCGTTTACCTGAACTCATGGATGAACAGCACGAAAATTGTTTATATCGATGATCTTATGCCGGATGAAAACGGTGAGTTGCTGCTCAACTTTTCGACAACTGCAGATGCGGCGTACGGCTTCAACGGCGGATTGATCATCGATGATTACACCGTTCCCGAACAGGAGGAAACATCGATCAACAACCAAAGTGTGGCACAAACTTCGTCTGTGGAAAATAAGAACGATGTGGATGAGTCGATGGCACAGCGGCAGGCCGAAACACTGGCAACACGCATCTATCCGAACCCGTTCACCGATGTTGTAAACATGGATTTCAATAACGAGTCGGCCGGCAACAGGATAAGTATTGAGGTGTATGACCTTTCGGGAAGGATAGGGTACAGGCGTATGCTGGGACAGTTGCCGAAAGGCGGTAACACCGTAAGGCTGACCGCCGCCGAAGCCGGGCTGAAAACAGGTGTGTACATCATCACATTGAGTGCAAACGGAAGGCCCATCCAGGCAAGTAAGGTGATCAGGCTGGAAAATCAGTGAGACCGAAACCTATAGTAAAAAATGTATATCTTTCGCAGATAAAATTAAGACAGTGGCGTTGAAGGACTTATTCTATAACAGGCAGATGTCTTTGGGGAACAGCAGGTATGCGTGGATCGATTACGCAAAAGGCATATGTATAATATTGGTAACATTCAGGCACGTGCAGGAAGGTCTGCACGCACCTGAAACACCTTACCCGTACCATTGGCTAAAATTCGCCGATGTATTCTTCTTCAGTTTCAGGATGCCGCTGTTCTTTATTGTGTCGGGTATATTCCTGGGCGGCGCACTGAGGAAGAAAAGTGTGAACGAGTACATTGCCGGTCGATTCAGGACACTGGTTTGGCCGCTCCTTCTCTGGGGATCCATCCAGGTGACCCTGCAACTGATCTTCAAGGATTATGTGAACGTGGACAGAAAGCCGGAAGATTACCTCAACCTGCTCATTAAGCCGCGGGAAATTGAGCAGTTCTGGTACCTGCACACGCTCTTTCTAACCGGTTCGCTGTACGCCATCATGAAAGTGTGGGGCAAGTTCAAGATCCTGCACCAGGTGATGCTGGGCATCCTGCTCTACTCGATCACGGGAGTTTCGAGATACTATGACTTGTTCGAGCATGTATTCATATTCGACATCTTCTTTTACTACATCTTCTTTGCAGTAGGAGATTATTTCGGATCCATCATTCTCGATCCGAAGAATTTCAAGGTATTCAGTTCAACGAAAACGTTCCTGATATTTACGCCATTGTTTTTTGCGCTGGAGCTGTACTTCACAAATATTAATCTTGCACATGGCATTGGCTCCGGGTACCGGCAACCTGATTACTACGTGCAGAACCAAATGCCCGCCTTGTTTTTGATCGTGGGCCTGGTAGGGGGTGCGTTTCTCATTCATTGTTCGTTTCTGTTGCAAAAGATGAATGTCCTCAAGTTCATACGTGTTGTGGGATATTATTCCCTGCATATCTATGTTATCCACCTCGCCATTACTGCGGGAACGCGTATTTTCTTCCGGCATGTGCTTCAATATGATAATTTCTTTGTTCTGTTGATCACCAGCACAATTTTGGGCATCGGCGTTCCCATCCTCGTGGCCAACACAACCGAAAAAATGGGCATGTGGTGGCTGTTTACCCTCAAAAATCCGAACCAGGATAAACGAAATAAGGATAATGTCTGGAAAACCATGCCGGGCAAGATAGCACCCGAAGAGCCCATTCAGCAGATAAATCCCCAGGTGATAGAAAAGAGCTAATGAGTACCGAAACCATAAGCAGTACCATGGTGAAGCAACCGGCGTCGCCTTCCGCCAAGGCAAAGATATTTTTTCCCAATCTCGACGGGCTGCGATTCATTTCTTTCTTCGTGGTATTCCTTTACCACGGTCACCTCTCGATATTCAGCTACCTGAAGGATGCGCAGCCACGTGTGTATGCTGTCATAGAATTCATCTGCCGGCATGGCAACCTGGGCGTGAATTTTTTCTTTGTGCTCAGCGGCTTTCTGATCACCTATCTGCTCATCAAAGAAAAAGAGTTTACAGGCAGGATCCACGTTCCTAATTTTTACGTGCGCCGTATTCTTCGCATATGGCCGTTGTATTACCTGTGCGTGTTTGTAGGATTTATCGGTTTTGGCCTGTTGAAGAAAATGAGTGGCGAGCCGCTGCTCGAAAATGCGAATCCGTGGTATTATATGTTTTTCGGCGCCAACTTCGACATCATGCACACCTGGCCCGAAAAACCTGACGCGTTGCTGCTGTCGGTGCTTTGGTCGGTTGCGGTCGAGGAGCAATTCTATCTTACCTGGCCGCTGATCCTCAGCTTCGTGCCGCTAAGAAAATTCAAATTTGTGTTTCCCGCGATAATGGTTCTCTCCCTGGTGTTCAGGGCTTTTCACACCGGCGACAATGATCATGATTTCGCGATCAGGTATTTCCATACGCTTTCCGTGATCGGCGACATGGCGCTGGGGGGGCTGTTTGCCTACCTCGTGTCGTATGAAAACCGGTTCAAGCGGTACATCACGGAAATGCCGCGAGCGGTGATCATTATGCTGTATGTGTGCACGCTCGGCGTTACGCTGTTCAAGGATAATATTTTTGTGGCGGGTATTCCCGTGATATTCGATCGGATCGTAATAGCGTTTTTCTTTGGCATGATCATCCTCGAGCAGAATTATGCCAAACACTCGTTCTTTAAAATGAGCAGGGCAAAAACCATCAGCAAACTGGGCATTTATACCTATGGGTTATACTGCCTTCACTTCCTGGGCCTGTATTTAGCCATCAAGTTTATGAACGTTTTGCGCCTCAACGGCTCGCTTACCTGGGTTTCCTTCAGTATGATCCTGCTGGCGCTCGTCATCTCTATTATTATCAGCCTTCTTTCTTATAACCTTTATGAGAAGTGGTTCTTGAGATTAAAAGATAAATTTGCTTTCATTGTAAAGAAATAGGTAAATATGACGACACCCATCAGCAGCAAAGCAGGGGCATCGGCCGTGTGGGTTGTGTCATACATTTTTTTTCTACTCAGCCTGGCGAATAATTTTTCGGCTTCGCATGATTCCATCAATTACCTGAACCATATTGTGAAGGGTGAACATCTTTTTCACCAGCATCATTTGCTTTACCATTTTCTTGCCAACAGGTGGCTGCAACTGTTCGGGCCGTTATTCTCAACAGTGCCGCAACATTACATCGTTGAATCGTTTACCGCCTTTTGGGGCAGCGGAACCCTGGCAGTGTGCTACCTTTTTTTCAGGAACCGCTTTTATCTGGCTCCGCTCGTGTCGGCTCTCGGCGTTGCGGTGATCGCCTTTTCGTATGGCGCCTGGTTTTACAGCGTTAATGTTGAAGTATATACGCCGCCGTTGTTTTTCCTGCTAACTTCTTTGTATGTGATTACAAGAAAAGTCCCGCGAAAAAATGACATCTGGCTGATCGCGCTGTTGCACAGCCTGGCAATATTATTTCACCAGGTGAATGTATTGTTTGGCTTTGTGATCTTGCAATGGATATACGTTAACAGGAAGAATTTCCCCATCGGCACTTCTTTTTTAAAATATTTCATCACGGGGTTTGTGATCGTCGGTGCGGTGTATTTTTTTATCGGATGGTATGTAGAAGGGAAGGATACTATCGCCACGTTCACCGACTGGATACTTGGGTATTCTGTGGGCCATGATTACTGGCGGCCACTGAATGCAAGCACGCCCTTGCAGGTGCTAACCGGCTTTTCGCGGGCGTTCATCGGGGCGCATTTTATCTTCCAGGTGCCGGTTGTCGAGGAGTTTTTACAATCTTCTTTCCGTTATCATTCGTTGCGGGATGAAATATTTCTTGGCAGCCAGTTGTCATCTGCCATGGCTTGGTTACTCAGTGCGTTTGCGCTTGTGTTCGGCATCCTGCTGGTGTCGCTGCTGATTAGATTTGCCAGGAAAGTCAGGTCCATGCGGCTTCATTTTCGTGTACTGAATCCACTTCTTTTGTGCCTGCTTATCTATTCTCTCTTTTTTACCTTCTGGATGCCCGAGATCCTCGAGTTTTGGATATTGCAAATGGTGATTGTGTGGTTAATCATTATCGGTATGCTGCCGCTGATACGTTTCCCTTTTCGTTTGGGTGCAAAAAGTGGTCTCGCGGTGCTTGCGCTTCTGCTTTTCGTCATTAACTATTTCGGCAGCATGCGCTGGCTGCAGCGGTTGGAATATGACTGGTATTATGTTGAAGTGAAAAAGCTTCCCGGCCTGCAACGCGGCGATCTTGTGATAGTAGAGAAACAGTGGATATTGAAAGATTATGTGAGGTATTATACACCGGCGACGGTGATTGCCACAGACGAGCCCGATTTTAATGCTGCGGAAACGAAGATGAAGGTGCAGGAAGCAACGGCCGCCGACAGGAAGGTGTACCTTTACCGCAGCGAACCCGCCACGGAAAAAAGCGGTTGGCAGGTCATTCGATCCTATTAAAGATGGTAACGGGTGTTTCGCAGAAGTATATCCTGTCGGAGAGTGATTCATATAAGAAGCCTTCCTGCTCGAGCAATGCCAGATGGTTTTGAAGATGATTATAAAATCCGCCCGAATTCAGCACGTAGATTTTTTTATCGTGAATTTTCAATTGGTTCCAACTGAGCATTTCAAACAGCTCGTCAAGCGTGCCGAAGCCGCCGGGAAGCACTATTGCGGCGTCGCTCATGTCATAGATCATCTTTTTTCGGCTATGCATGTCAGACACGATGGCGAGTTCCGTTAGTCCTTCGTGCTGTTGTTCCCATTCAATCAAAACCTTCGGGATCACGCCCAGCACTTTGCCGCCATTTTGCAGTACTGCTTCGGCAAGCGCGCCCATCAATCCTTTTTTGCTTCCGCCATACACGAGTTTTACCTGCAGGTGAGCGAGAAGTCTGCCCAGCTCCTGCGCATGCTTTGTAAATAAACTGTTCTTTCCTTCGCGCGAGCCGCAAAATACGGCCACCGATTGTGTTTTCATGCGAGAAAGATAAAGTTTAATTCGACAACGGACAATCGGCAGCCGGCAATGCAACTTTACCTTTTTATATTTCAGGTTTTAACTTTTATCTTTAATCCATGTCGACTACGCTATTCGTTTCGTACGTCATCGGTTATTTCGTTATCCTGATGATAGTAGCTTACTACACTTCGCGGAATTCCAATAACGATTCTTTTTTTATCGGTAACCGAAATTCGAATTGGATGCTGGTGGCATTCGGAATGATCGGCACGTCATTATCGGGCGTTACATTCGTATCGGTGCCGGGTACTGTTGGCTCTTCCGGGTTTGCGTATTTCCAGGTAGTGATCGGGTACCTGGCAGGGTATATGATCATCGCCTTTATCCTCCTTCCGCTTTATTACCGGCTTAAGCTTACTTCCATCTACAATTACCTGCACCACCGGTTCGGGATGGTGTCTTATAAAACGGGCGCTTTGTTCTTTATTATTTCCCGTACGCTGGGGGCCACTGCGCGGCTGTACCTTGTCATCAATGTTATCCAGATATTCATCCTGTCGAAGCTCGGCGTGCCGTTTGGCGTCAGCACCTTTGTGATACTGCTGATGATATTGCTTTACACTTTCGAGGGAGGGGTGAAGACCATCGTATTTACCGATACCCTGCAAACCACTTTCATGTTGTTTGGCCTTATCGCCTGCACCATCTTTATCGTTAACAACCTGCCCCAAACCAATATTTTTTCGGAACTGTCTGCGAGGGGCATGACCAAAGTATTCGATACCGATCCGAATAGCTCGTCGCATTTTCTGAAACATATTCTGGGAGGCGTATTTATCACCGTTGCCATGACGGGCCTCGACCAGGAGATGATGCAGAAAAATATCAGCGTAAAAAACCTTTTTGATTCGCAAAAGAACATGATGACGTTCAGCATCATCATGGCGCTGGTGAACTTCCTGTTTCTCTTTTTAGGAGGATTGCTGTACCTGTTTGCAGAAACACATGGCATCAAGGTGGCGAATGATGACCTGTTCCCCACCATTGCCCTTAACTACATGCCCACCGCACTGTCCATCATTTTTATCATCGGGCTCATTTCGGCGCTGTTTCCGAGCGCAGACGGGGCGCTTACCGCCCTTACCTCGTCGTTTTGCATAGATATCCTGGGATTGAGAAGGCGCGAGAACCTCGACGAATTGCAGCGAAAGAAGATCCGGCTCACCGTGCATTTCAGCTTTGCCATTATCTTCTTCCTCATCGTGATGGGATTTAAAGAGATCAATAACAAATCCATCATCGACGTCATCCTGAAACTCGCTGGCTTTACCTACGGTCCGCTTCTGGGCCTCTTCGCATTCGGTATATTCAGCAAAAGGAAGATCAACGACAAGCTTGCCCTGTATGTTTGCCTCGTCGCCCCCTTGCTCATTTTCGGGATAGACTTTGTCGACAATATCGATTGGTACCAAAGACAGCTTAACCTGGATGCCGGCACGGCGTCAGGTATCAAAGAGCTGTCCGCTGCCGTTTTCGGATCCTTCAGGATCGGTTATGAGGTGCTCATCTACAATGGGATACTAACCTTCCTGGGTCTTTGGATGATCTCGAAGAAACGTTAGCCGGCTTGCCTTAATTTTGCCTCATGGAACTGATCAATCCTCTCGCTGAGGCTTACGCCGAGCGTTTCTCGACGCCAGTCGACCCGTTGCTGGACGAGCTTTACACCAGCACACTGCAGCACCATAGCCATGCGAATATGATGAGCAGCCGGCTCCAGGGCAAATTTTTAGAAATATTTAGCATTCTGCATCAGCCTTCCCGCATACTCGAAGTGGGCACTTTTATCGGCTTTAGCGCCCTGTGCATGGCGAAAGGGCTTAAAGAAGGCGGAAAGCTGCACACCATCGAGCTTCGCGACGAAGATGCCGCAACCGCAAAATCCTATTTTGATCGTTCAAATTTGCGGAACAATATAATTTTACATATAGGAAATGCGTTAAATGTGCTCGCGGAACTCCATGAAACATGGGACCTTGTGTTCATTGACGCCGACAAGACCGGTTACCTTGAGTATTATAAATTAATATTGCCGATGGTGAGGAAAGGTGGGGTGATACTGGCTGATAACGTGCTTTTTCACGGTGAGGTGCTTACCGAACCTGTTAGAGGCAAAAACGCGGTGGCGATTCATGATTTCAATGAATATGTGGCGCAGGATGAACGCGTGGAACAGGTGATGATCCCCATGAGGGACGGACTTTTGCTAATCAGGAAAAAATAAAAAATAGGTTTTTGATGAGAACTTTTGCAGTGATATTTTTTATGATGCTTAGTGTTGCCGCGGGTGCGCAGCCGGTTGCCGATATTGTTGAGTACATCAACACCTACAAGCAGTTGGCAATGGAAGAAATGAAACGCACCGGCGTTCCGGCTTCCATCACCATCGCCCAGGGCATCCATGAAACTTACGCAGGTAAAAGCGAACTGGTGCTCAAATCCCATAACCATTTCGGCATTAAGTGCAAAGCTTACTGGACCGGCAGAAAGGTATACCACGACGATGACGCACGCGGAGAATGTTTTCGCAGCTATGCCTTCGCCGCCGATTCATACCGCGACCATTCCGACTTCCTCAAGGGAAGCGAGCGGTATGCTTCCCTATTCAGGCTCGACCCTACTGATTACGAGGGATGGGCCAAAGGGCTCAAAAAAGCGGGCTACGCCACCAATCCGAAATATGCAGGCATCATCATCAAACTTATTGAAAAATATAACCTGCAACAGTATTCACTGATTGCCATGGGTAAAATGTCGCCTGCAGATGAAATTATTGCAACCGTGCCTTCGGATGAACGATCCAATATCGCTTCGTACATTAAATATGTTGAGCCGGCGCAGGAACTTGGTCCGCCTCCAACCGTGAATTATCCAATGGGTGAATTCACGATCAACAACACACGCGCCATCTTTGCAAAACGGGGCACGCTTATGCTCGCTATCGCGCAGCAGTATGAAATATCGCTCAGCCGTCTTCTTGAATTCAACGACATGCATAGCGACGAGGTGCTGTTGAAGGACCAGTTAATTTTCTTGCAGAGAAAACGCAAAACAGGCAGCAACGAAATACACATTGTATCGAACGGTGAAACGTTGTACGACATCTGCCAGGCCGAGGCAATACGGCTCGACAATCTGCTCGAATACAATAACCTTCAAAAGACAACGCAGCCCGCTGCAGGAGAAAAGCTTTACCTTCAGTCGACGCCTCCATCACGACCAAAACTATAGTCATGGGCTACATACGGCTACACGACAAATTGTTCGATCCTTATCTGACGCAGGAAGAAATACAAACGCGTGTAAGCTTTATCGCCGAACAGATCAACAGTGAGTATGAAGGTAAACGACCACTTTTCATCGCCATTCTTAACGGTTCATTCATCTTTGCTTCCGACCTCTTTAAAAAACTGCACATCGAAGCCGAAATATGCTTCATCAAGCTTGCCTCGTATAAAGGATCCAAATCAACGGGCCACGTAGTTACTGCTATCGGCCTCGATGCAGAAATTTTTGGGCGCGACGTGATCATTATTGAAGACATTGTTGACACCGGAAAAACACTGAATGAATTTTTGCCGCAACTGCATCACCAGCAACCCGCCTCTTTGAAGATCGTGGCGCTGCTTCATAAATCTGAAGTCACGAAGTTTCCAGTATCCATTGATTATCTCGGCTTTGAAATTCCAGACAAATTTGTGGTGGGATACGGATTAGACTACGACGGGTTAGGGAGAAACATTCCCGAAATTTATAAAGTAGTTGAATAAACGGGTACTTATATTATTCTTACTGTTCCTTACCAACGCTGCATCCGCCCAGCTCTATTTAAGAGGTGAGGTGAAAGATGAGAATGACAATCCATTGAGCAATGCTAAGATCATCCTTCAATCGACAGGATACCTCTATCATTCGGGAAGCGGCGGTGCGTTTGGCATCATCACCGACCAGCAATTCGATTCGCTTACCATATCCCTCGACGGATATCAAACGGCAACCGTTGGGGTGAATGCCAACGAGTACCAGCGCATACAACTGAAGCTGCTCGACAACATTGCGAACGTTCAGAAGAACAGGTTGCTGTCGTTTACAAAGGATCTGCAATTGCAGGACAGGGCCAACTGGATAAATACCGGCGAAACTTACAGTACACTGGTGGAGAATGAATTTGTAGAGACGAAGAAATATCCCGAAACCAGTTTGCCGATACGCATCGATAAAGCATCATACAGCAATATCCGGCGTTTCCTGAATATGGGCACGCGCGTGCCGTCAGATGCAGTGAGAATAGAGGAGTTGATGAACTATTTCAACTTTGATTATTTGCCCCCGAAAAACGGTGACCTGTTTGCGTTTACATCGAGGGTAAGCGATTGTCCGTGGAATTCGTCGAGCCAGTTGCTGTTCCTGCAACTTTGTGCAAAGAAGATCGATCCCGAAAAAATCCCCCCAAGCAATCTTGTGTTCTTGATTGATGTAAGCGGATCCATGGATATGCCGAACAAACTGCCTTTGTTGAAATCGGCGTTTAAGCTCCTGGTGGATAACCTGCGCGAAAAAGACACCATCTCCATTGTTGTTTACGGAAGCGCCGTTGGCGTGTGGCTCACACCCACTTCGGGGAAGGAAAAGGAAAAAATACGCAAGGCCATTGAAGAGCTTTACCCGGCGGGATCAACGCCCGGGCAATCGGGCATCTTGTCGGCTTACCGGCTTGCAAAGAGCCAGTTCATTCATGGCGGCAACAACAGGGTCATTCTTGCGACGGATGGCGATTTCAATGTGGGAGTGAACAGTGAAGAGGAGCTTGAGCAACTGATCACACGGCATAAGCAATCGGGAATTTATCTCACTTGTCTTGGTGTGGGTATGGGTAATTACAAAGATTCGAAACTGGAGGTGCTTGCAAAAAAAGGAA
Source organism: uncultured Chitinophagaceae bacterium (assembly GCA_946885665.1). The sequence continues at coordinate 21,901 of CAMPGT010000025.1, forward strand.
ACGGAAATTTTGCTTACCTCGACAATGAGGCCGAGGCAGAAAAGGTACTGGTGAAGGAGCTTACGCAAACGCTGTATGCCGTGGCCGATGATGCGTCTATGAGCATAAACTTTAACGACGAGTACGTAAAAGAATACCGTTTGATGGGTTACGATAATAAATTGAAGGCGTTATCGGATTCCATTGTAGAAGTGGAAGGAGGGGAAGTTGGGTCGGGACATTCGCTGATGGTGCTGCTTGAAATCAAGCCCGGGATGAGGATCGCCAGCGGATTCGGATTCCCTGATATCGTTCCGCCGGCCACATTGGCAATTGCAGACGTGCGCGTTGTTTACCGGGACCCCGGAGACACGATAAAGAAATCATACACTTTCCGTGTTCCTTATAATTATGCTGAATACCACGACCTGCCGCAGTGTTATCGTTTTGCAGCGTCTGTGGCAATGTTCGGCACGCTGCTGAAGGAGTCGCAATACGCAAAGCAAATGACCTGGAATGAAACCATGATAGCGGCCAGCAAGTCGTACGACCGCCTCGACCCTGTTCAGAGCGAATTTATTCCGATGATCGAAAAAGCTAAAAAGATATACGCGAAAAAAAGAAGGAAGCGCGGATTTAAGTAAACATCTCTCTCACCTTGTCGAAAAAGCTTTTGTCCGATTTATCCGGATGGGGCTGAAAATTGGGTGATTGCCCCAGTCTCTCCAGCAATTCTTTTTCTTCTGTTGTAAGCGTTTGAGGTGTCCAGATATTCACCGATATAAGCTGATCGCCTTTTTCATATGAATTGATGGCGGGAAATCCTTTGCCTTTCAACCGGAATATCTTGCCGCTTTGCGTTCCCGGCGGAATCTTGATCTTGGCCCTTCCGTCGATGGTGGGCACTTCCACCTGGGTTCCAAACACGGCGTCTGCAAATGAAATGTGCAGTTCGTGCCCCACGTTGATGCCGTCGCGGTGCAGTTCCTTGTGCGGTTCCTCTTCTATCAGGATCAGCAGGTCGCCGGCAGGACCTCCCCTTTCACCAGCGTTGCCACGTCCGCCAACACTCAACTGCATGCCTTCCTGTACGCCGGCCGGTATATCTATTGAAACGGTTTCTTCACCATATACTCTTCCCTCACCTTTACAAACATTGCACTTGTGTGTGATGGTTGTGCCCTCGCCGTTACAGGTAGGGCAGGTGGTTACGGTTTGCATCTGGCCGAGAAAAGTGTTGCTCACCTTTCTTACCTGGCCGCTTCCGCCGCAGGTACCGCAGGTTTGCACGCTGTTCCGGTCTTTGGCCCCCGATCCGTTACAGGTGGTACAGGGAACATACTTCTTTACCTTGATCTGTTTATTGACGCCTTTGGCAATTTCTTCGTAGTTCAGTTTGATCTTTACACGCAGGTTACTGCCGCGTGTTCCACGTGCTCTTCCTGATGATCTTCTTCCGCCGCCAAAGAAGCTTTCAAAGCCGCCTTCACCGAAAATATCGCCAAACTGGCTAAAGATATCTTCCATGTTGGAATAGTGATGACTGCCGCCGTTACCTCTCATTCCGGCGTGCCCGAAACGGTCGTACTGCGCCTTTTTATCGGCGTCACTCAATACTTCGTAAGCCTCGGCCGCTTCTTTGAATTTTTCTTCGGCAGATTTATCGCCCGGGTTCCTGTCGGGATGAAACTGCATGGCCACCTTGCGGTAGGCTTTTTTGATCTCCTCTGATGATGCCGACCGGGTTACATTTAAAATCTCGTAATAATCTCTTTTTGACATTTTCGGTAATTACTTTATTTGCCGACAACCACTTTTGCGAAGCGGATAATCTTATCGTTGAGGTAATAGCCTTTCTCGATCTCATCCACTACTTTGCCCGCCAACTGTGGTGTAGGGGCCGGAATTTCGGTAATCGCTTCGTGATATTCCGGATTGAAATCGCTGCCAACACTTTCCATGGGCTTTAAACCCGCCGCATGCAATGTGGTTCTGAGCTTTCCGAAGACGAGATTGATACCTTCCCTGAGGGCCTCCTTGTCTTGTGCTGTCTCTAACTGTTTTTCGGCCCGTTCGGTGTCATCAAGAATGGGGAGCAGGCTGCTTAAAACATCTTTTGATGCGGTCTGGATGAGCTCCAGTCGCTCTTTGGCGGTTCTCTTCCTGAAATTGTCAAAATCGGCCACCAGCCGTATATATTTGTTTTTCAGTTCTTCCACCTCTTTTTTAAGGGCGTCCGTTTCGCTTTCAGCGGTTCCCATAGAACCTTCGTCTTCTGCAGCGTTGTCAGTGATGTTTTCATCAGATCCGGGAATCTCTTCGGGAGTCATGTCTTCCTGCATAATTTTTTCATCCATAGCATAAAATTGTGGGCAAAGTTAAGCTAGTCAAGAATGCTGCCAAGGGCTTTTTGAAGGTCAAAATGGCGGAAATCAGCGCGACACCTGGAACTTGCCTGAATCTATGACTTTGCCATTTTTGTCGCGTAGTTGGAAGATGTAAATGCCGCGGTAGAAGTCGGTGAGGTCGACAATAGTTTTCGGGCCGATAT
>CAMPGT010000026.1 GCA_946885665.1 uncultured Chitinophagaceae bacterium
CCACCCCCGCCAGCGGGGGATACGTTTGCCGATTGCCGTCTGTCCACCCCCGCCAGCGGGGGATTGTTTGTCGATTGCGTCCTTACCATATATACCCGACTCTCGCGCCAATCGAAAAGTTCCGCGTGGGGGCAGCATTGAAGTATCGTCCGCCAAACGCATTGATGTCATTGCCCAGGCTGTACCTCACATCAAATAAATTATCGCCGGTGGCAAATACATCCAGCGAAAACCTTCTGGTCAGCACTTTACGGAAACCAACCCTCGCCGCCAGCAGATGATAAGATGATGCATACTCGGTGTTCGCATCGTTGAGGGGAAGGGGATCGCTATAATTATAGGTGAGGTTTGCATAAAATCCGGCTCGTGTAATGATATCGGCGCCGGCAGCAACAAAATGCGGAGGTATGCTCGGCAACCGCTTGCCCGAATAATCCGCGGTATCATCGGTTACCTTCTGGTAATTGTCGTAATGGAAATTGTGCCAGGTATGGCTGATCCACACCTTCACCTGGTCGAAGAAAAGATTGCTTCTTTTAATGAGCCGGTACGAAAGATAAGTTTCGATACCCTTCTGGTTAGTGTTGCCTGCATTGACAAAAAAATCGGCGCCAGCCTCATCCCTTCGTTGTGTGATCGTGTTGTTCAGGCGGAAATAAAATGCGTTCACATCAAATTGCAGCCTGCCGTCCATCGCATTTCCCCTAACACCTAACTCATAATTGTAACCGTTCTCGGCTTCCAGCTCGGTGCTGATGATGCCGGTTGAAGGCAGCAGCTCCGCATTGGTAGGCGGCGAAAACCCTTTGGAAATGCTTCCGTACGCAGACAGTGTCGGCAATATTTTTTTCAGCACGGCTATGCGCGGCGCAAACTGGTTATTATACCTGCGCGATTGATAAGACGCCGGAACGGAAAGCCGCTGCACATCCACATCCATGATGTTTAAACTCAGGCCGCCTGTGAAAATCCAGTTATCCGGCGTTTCAAGCGTGGCCTGCGTAAAAACAGAATATTGCTTGTTGGTGATTTCGTCGTCGGTTTGCAGAGGACCCGGGTCGCCTGCATTGTATTCATACACTTTCGATGCTGCAAACCCTTGCTGCGCCTCCACGCCTCCGTGCCAGGTAAATACCGAGTTGCCCACATCACCTTTATATTGGATGATGGTACGGCTGCCGAAATGCGGTTCGGTTCTCCTTTCGTAATTACGGGTGGTAGGATTGATGAGCCGCGAGTATGCGCCGTACAGCGACGTGGTGTTTTGCCAGTGATCGTTCCAAATCAGCTCGTACGTAAGGCCTGCCATGTATAATTTTTGAAAGATGGCGGCATGTGCCTCAACGGCACCTGGCGTTTGTCCGGCCCTCGGCCGTGCGGCCTTCGGATTATTCTCATATTCAGCGCGCGTCAGCGCTCCCGGTGTTTGGTAAAAAAGATCTCCCTGTAAAAAGTGCGCGCGCAGCGTGCCTTTTTCTCCAACCTTTGCAAAACCGTCCCAGCTCACCACCCTGCGCTCCATTTTCGTTTGGTCGCGATACCCGTCGCTGTTTTGGTACTGGTAATTAACCGAGTGATTCAGGTCCTCTTTCCCGCCTTTCACGTTAACGTGAAAGCTGTTCATGCCAAAACTTCCCGTTGTGTAATCAACCGACGCGCCGCGTTGAAAGGCGCCCGCGTCGCTGTTCAATAATATCACTCCTCCCGTGCCTGCGCCGTACAGGCTGCTTGCCGGGCCCTTTAATATTTCAACCGACGCAACATTATACAATCCGAGCTGGTTGAAGAAAGTGTTGCCGCCGGGGTCCGTATAGGGTATATTGTTATAATATACTTTTACATTTCTGACGCCGAAGGGTGAGCGCAGCGAGCTCCCCCTGATGTTGAGGCGATAGCTTCCGGGCGAGCGCTCTTCCATCCGCACGCCCGGCGCAGTATTCAATGCCGGCAACAATGAAATATTGTTGTACCGGTTGAGCTGCGAACGGTTGATGACGCTGATGGGAGCGGCTACTTCAATAAGCCGCCTGTTGCTTTCAAAACCCCTCACCACCACCTCGTCAAGCATGTCTGACGAATCTTCGGGCAGCAAAATGGCTGACGTGTCGGTTGTTTGTCCCTGCGTAATTGATGTGATAAATATGAACGCGATGATGGCTGCGATCGGCTTCATTACTGTGTCCTCTGTTTTCGTAAAGGTAGCGCCAAATGTTTTTTTCTCCATTTATTCTGTTGAAAGCATCATGGCGTCAAGTGTAAAATAACTGTAATGTTTCCAAAAAATACTGTAATCGGGTTTTCATTTACAGTTATTTTTGTCGAATGAACCTTAGGCATGTCTTTCTTGCGCTGCTGTGCTGCTCTATGGGAATTATTGCACATGCACAGGACTCATGGGACCTGAAACGTTCCGTGCAATATGCGCTCGACAACAATATTTCTGTTAAACAGGCGGATATTCAGGCCAGGCTGGCGGAGCTTAGCCTGAAGCAAAACAGGCTGATGCAGTATCCGTCGGCCAACATATCGGGTAGTGTTGGCGTCAATGCCGGACGTTCAATCGACCCTACCACCAACCTGTTCACGAATACCCAACTGCTGTCGACGGGATTCAGCCTGTCTTCGGGATTGACGCTTTTTAACTTTTTCAGCGTACAAAATAATATCAGGGGAAGTAAACTCGACAACGAGGCAGCAAAGGCCAATGTAGATAAGATCAGGAACGATGTGGCGCTGAATGTGGCCTCGGCCTACCTGCTGGTGCTCGTTTCGCAGGAACAGGTGAACATCGCAAAACTGGCGGTGCAGTTGACGTTAGAAAACCTTGACAATACCACGAAGAGGGTGCGGGCAGGTGCACTCCCCGAACTGAACCAGGCAGAGCTGGAGGCGCAGTTGGCAGCAGACAGTTCCAACCTGATCACGGCCATTAACACAGTGAGGCAGAATATTCTTCAGATGAAGGCAATCCTGAACGTTGATGCAGGAACAAGTTTTACCGTCGAGGCGCCGCCGTTGGAAGAAATTCCCGTGTTGACCCTTGACGAGCTGCAACCCGAATACGTTTACGCCGAAGCGGTAAAGAACCTGCCGCAGCAACGCGTAAACAACCTCCGCATACAGGCTGCCGAGAAGTATGTGAAGGCGGCTCGCGGCCAAATGTACCCGACGTTTTCGCTTTTCGCCGGCCTCGGAACGAACTATGCGAATAATAAAATACCGTCGGTGGTGCAGGTGCCAACGGGCGATTTCGACACCACCGGGGCGAAGGCACTCGTGAACGGAACTTTGTATGATGTGGTGGCCCCGGGTTTTAATAATGTAATCACCACTACCACCACGCCATTCGGCACACAATTAAGCGACAACTTCAGGCAAAATATCGGCCTGCAGGTAAACATACCGCTGTTCAATAACGGCGCCGCACGTACGCAATGGCAAAGAAGCAAACTTAACGTTACCTCACTGGAGCTGCAAAAAGACCTTGACCTGCTGACACTCAAACAGGATATCTACTCTGCTTATAACGATGCGTCAACGGCGATCCAGAAGTATGAAGCCGGAAAGAAAAGCGTACAGACGGCTGAAAAGGCTTATAACTTCGCGCGTAAGCGGTACGAGGTGGGGTTGCTCTCCACGCTGGACCTGCTCGTCAATCAAAATAATCTGAACCGTGCAAGAGTTGAACTGGCACAGGCGCAGGTGGATTATGTGTTCAGGCTAAAGCTGCTCGAGTTTTATAAGGGACAGGGCATAAAGGTCGAATAATATAAATTTGTCAAATGCGAAAGAGAACCTGGATAATCATAATCAGCCTGGTAGTGATCATTATAGCACTCGTAGGGCTAAAAAAGGCAGGTGTACTGGGAAAAGATGAAGGGTTGAAGGTGGCTACTGAAAAAGCTGAGCGCCGTACGATCACCGAAAGCGTAAATGCCAGCGGCAAGGTGTACCCCGAAATAGAAGTGAAAGTAAGCCCGGATATTTCAGGTGAGATCGTAGAACTCAATGTGCAGGAAGGCGACAGCGTAAAACGGGGAGCCGTTCTCGCAAAAATTTACGCCGACATCTACACCACAGAACGCGACCAGGCTTCGGCCATCGTTACCCAGGAACAGGCACGCGTGGAAAATGCCAGGGCCCAGTTGCCGGGGCTGAAGGCGGCGTTGGAATTTGCGCAACGCACCTATGACCGGCAAAAGCAATTGGTGGATGAAAAAGTAATATCGCGTGCCGAATTTGAGCAGGCGCAGAATACCCTGCAGACAGCGCAGGCAAATTATAATGCCGCATTGGAAACTGTTCGCGGCGGACAGGCAGGCGTGGCGAGCGCAAAAGCCAGCCTACAGCGCGCCAACAAAGACCTTAGCCGTACCTCCGTCCTTTCACCAATGGACGGCGTCGTGAGTTTATTGAGCGTGAAGAAAGGAGAAAGGGTTGTGGGCAACTCCATGATGGCCGGCACCGAAATGATGCGGATCGCAGATATGAGCAAAATTGAAGTGCGCGTGGATGTGGGCGAAAACGACATTCCAAAAGTGAGCCTTGGCGATTCCGCACTCGTGGAAGTGGACGCTTATAACAGCCGCAAATTTAGAGGGGTGGTCACACAGATTGCCAGCAGCAGCGTCCTCGCGGCCCAGGAAAACCAGAATCCAACGGCCACCACCGATGTCACCAACTACAAGGTGTACATCAGGCTGCTGCCATCATCTTACAGTGATCTCCTTGACCCTGAAAAACCAAGAAAGTTTCCCTTCCGCCCCGGCATGAGCGCCAGCGCAGATATTCAAACCAAAACAAAAAATAATGTCATCGCCGTACCCATCAATGCGGTAACGACCAGGGAAAAAGGAACGGACAACGTTGCAAACGATAACGATCAAAAAACGGAAGCAGGCATGCAGGAAACGCAAAAATCCTCGCTTTCGTCGGACCTTGATGAAATTGTATTCGTTGTGCAGAAGGACGGCACTGTTAAAAAGATGACTGTCAAAACCGATATCCAGGATATCAATTATATAGAAGTGACGGAAGGTATAGCTGAAGGCGCTGAAGTGATCTCGGCACCGTACAATGTTATCAGCAAAACGCTGAAAGATGGCATGAAAGTGAAAGTTGTTCCGAAAGAGCAATTGTTCGCCCCGGCCAAGTAGTTTTTTCACTCAAACGATCCTAATGCAATTCGGAATAATTGGAAGCGGAAGCTGGGCTACGGCATTGGCAAAAATACTCACGGATAACGGCCACGCCATCAACTGGTGCGTAAGAAATGAGAGAACAGTGAACCATCTTAACATCCGCCACCACAATCCAAACTATCTCAGCTCCGTCTATTTCGACACCGCAAAACTTCGCTTATCGACAAACGTTAAAAGTACGATCGAGGCTTCCGATCACATCGTTGTCGCCATCCCTTCCGCTTATGTTACCGGCACGCTGCAACACCTCGATACGAAAATTTTCGAGGGCAGGAAGGTGATATCTGCCATAAAAGGCATCCTTCCGGAGAGCAACCTCCTGTTTAACCAATACCTGCAAACGGTCCACGCGTTTCCGCTCGAAGATTATTACACCGTCATGGGCCCTTGCCATGCCGAAGAAGTAGCGGCAGAAAAACTTTCCTACCTCACCATTTCGGGTGTGAACATAAACGCGACCAGGGCCATCGCGGCAAACTTTGCGACCGAATACCTCACCACCATCATCAATGATGATGTTACCGGTGTACAATTTGCGGCCGTTCTCAAAAATATCTATGCGCTGGGCGCCGGTATCGCCCATGGACTGGAATATGGTGACAATTTTCTGAGCGTTCTCATCGCCAACTGCGCCGATGAAATGGCAGGTTTTCTCCGCAAGGCGGGTGTTCAGCACATCGAAGTGGGTGTGCACGAAACCATCGATCACCGCAAAACGGCTAACTATGCAGCATCCGTTTACCTAGGCGACCTGCTCGTTACCTGTTATTCGCTGTACAGTCGTAACAGAACATTCGGCAACATGGTGGGCAAGGGCTATTCGGTGAATGCGGCAAAGCTTGAAATGAATATGGTAGCGGAAGGATATTATGCCAGCCGCTGCATTCACGCCATTAATGGGACGGTCGGCGCCGACATGCCGATCGCCGATTCCATCTACAGGATATTATGGGAGCAGTTGCATCCGTACGAAGGGTTCAGGGAAATCGAAAAGGTGCTCGTTTAAATTAAAGGAAAAGCGCTGCTGCAATGCCGTCGGCAAATAATTTGCCTTCCCTGGTCAGCACAAACCTTCCATTCTCACTTCGCATCCATCCTCTGCTGATAAATTTGTCGCAAGATGTGACAATAGGCGGACGCGCAGCCGGCTCGATGCGATCAACAGCCAACCCTTCGATCGTTCGTATGGAAGTCATGATGTATTCGTTCAATCGTTGTGCGGGCGTCAGCGTTTCCAATTCAAAAGGTATGGTGTTCGCGGCGAGCGATTTTATGTACAGCGCATTGTTCGACACGTTCCACTGCCGCGACTCGCCGTTGAAAGAATGGGCGGAAGGGCCGAGACCGAGATACTTTGCACCCTTCCAGTAGGAGCTGTTATGCACGCTCCTGTTACCGGGCAGTGCAAGGTTCGAAATTTCATAGTGCTCGTAGCCCCTCGACTGCAGGTAATCTGTCATCATCAAAAACTGTCGCGCCTGGTCCTCATTGTTAATATTTTCTTTTTTCCGCGTACGCGTCATCACGTCCAAAGCGGTACCCGGTTCAACCGTGAGTGCATAACAGGAAAGATGGGGAATGGCCAGGTCGGCGGCAATCGTGAGGTTGTGCTGCCATTTTTCATCCGAAAGGGTGGGGGTGCCATAAATGAGGTCTATGCTCATATTCGAGAATCCGGCGTCGCGCGCACGCATGATGCATTCCCGCGCCTGCAGTGCAGTATGCGCACGGTTCATCCAGAGCAGGTCCTCTTCAAAAAACGACTGTATGCCGATGCTCAGCCGGTTAATGCCCTGTCTTCTCCAGGCCAGGGGCGATTGGGTGTTAATGTCGTCGGGATTGGCCTCGAACGTTACCTCCGCATCCGTGGTCACAGAAAAATGAAGATGCAGCGCTTCCATGATGCCCGCCAACTGCGACCCGTCCAGCAGCGAAGGGGTACCGCCGCCAAAATAGATGGTGTTCACTTGTTCTCCTTCAAGATAATCGCGGCGTATGGCGATTTCCTTCAATAAAGCGGGTAAAAAATCGTTTTGAAGCTTCAATGAAGTGGAAAAATGAAAATTGCAGTAATGGCAGGCTTGTTTGCAAAAGGGTATATGAACATATATGCCGGCCATTCCACCTGTATATTTGAAGCGAGATGGCAAAGGTAACCGTATATCATAAGATATCTGGACTGATCATAGTTTTCATCGCCCTCTCGACGGTTTCTTCCGCCCAGTATTTATTGAAATTTGAGCCGGTGGATAGAGACAGCGTTTTTGTGAAGGATACGCTCAGGCTCAAACATACTTTTTCCGACAGGCAATCGTGTACAAATTATGTCAACGAACTGCCGGCGTTGCTCCGGTCGAAGGGATACCCATCGGCTTCCGTTGATAGCATCTATTATGACAGCACCACTACCACCTGTGTGTTGTACATCGGGGATGCCCTTACCTACACCTTCCTCGAAACCGATTCGATTGACGGCAGCATCCTGACGGCTGCAGGTTGGTATGGCAGGCCGAAGAAAGCCGTCAGTATCAGCCAGGTGCATGCCCTGCAGGAACGTATGCTCGACTACCTCGAGAATAATGGATACCCTTTTGCCAGCGTTTCGCTCGACAGCATCAGGTTCGTATCCGATAGCATGTTTGCAAAGCTCAAACTCGAGAAGGGGCCGTTGTATAAAATAGACAGCATCAGGAACATGGGCACCGCCTCGGTTTCACCGGCGTTTCTCCAGCAGTTTTTGGGTGTTAAAAATGGCAGCATTTACCGAAAAGAAAAGCTGCAACAGATCAGCTCGCGGATCAGGGAGCTTCCTTATGTCGAAGAAAGACAACCGTGGGACCTTACCCTGCTCGGAACGGGTTCCATACTTAACGTGTACCTGTACCCGAAAAAGAGCAGCGAGATAAATGTGCTGGTGGGGCTGTTGCCGGCCAACGAGCAATTAGCCAACAATAAAATGCTCGTTACCGGCGAGGCGAACATCAATCTCAAAAATTCGCTGGGAGGAGGTGAAACGATCGGGTTGAACTGGCAACAACTGCAGGTGAAATCGCCAAGGCTGAACATCCTTTTCCAGCAACCCTACCTGTTCGGTTCGCCATTTGGCATGAACTTCAATTTCGACCTCCTGAAGAAGGATTCATCTTATGTCAACATTGGTATCCTGCTCGGCGCGGCCTATGCCGTTTCCACCACACAAACCGGCAGCGTTTTTATTCAGCGGCTCGCCACCAACCTGCTTACGGTTGATACGTTTTCGGTAAAGAACAACCGCAGGCTGCCGCCTGAGGGCGACGTCAGCTCAACAAATCTTGGCGCGACTTACGAATGGCTCACCACCGATTACCGGTTCAACCCAAGGAAAGGAAATGAACTGAGCATTACGGCTTCCGCAGGGATGCGAAACATCAAAAAAAACAATGTGATCCTCAAACTTTATGACGACAGTGAGCCTTCATTCGACTTCAACCGCCTGTACGACACTTTTAAGCTGAAGAGCTACCAGTTCAGGATAAAGTTGCGCGCCGTTCATTACTTTCCGATAAGCAGGGCATCAACGTTAAAGGCCGCGCTTAGCGGCGGATGGTTTCAATCGCCTTCTGTTTTCCGCAATGAACTATTCCAGATTGGCGGTTACAAGTTGCTGAGAGGATTTGATGAAGAAAGCATTTTCAGTTCAGCTTACGGCGTGGCCACGGCAGAATACCGGTATCTTCTCGGCCAAAATTCGTTTTTGTCTGCTTTCATCGATTATGGTTCATCGAAGAATGTGCTGGTGGAAACAAAACCCAATAGCTCGTTTCTGGGAACCGGATTGGGAATGGCATTCGAGACGAAAGCAGGCATTTTCAACATCACCTACGCCGTCGGCAAACGCGACGGTGATAAATTCAATCTCCGGCAATCGAAGATTCACCTGGGTTACGTCAACTATTTTTAAATGTGCAAGGAATAGTATTTTCGCACAAGCAAATTTTATTGATTGAAATATTTCGCTGCATTTTCCCTCGCTTTATTTGCTTGCTTCTTTCAACTATCCGCACAAAACGCGTCGGACTCCATATTGCGGGCGAGAGCAGATTCTGTAAGGATAAAGGATTCGCTTGGGCGGATACAGAAAACCAAAGACAGTTTACTGCAGATTACGCAGGCCGGTATCGCAAGGGCCGCCGACTCTGTCCGTAAGATAGTGAGGGAAAGAAGAAAAAGGATCTATGCGAATTTTCAGGAAGCCGTTAAAGAGAACCCCTATTTTAATGTGAACCGGCCCGCGCTCCGGCAGGGCATAGAAATCAGGAGCCGTGAAAACAGGGACGCATTCTTTTATTTTGTTATTGGCCTCGTACTGTACTTCGCGCTGATGCGGCTTATTTTTTTCAAGTACGTCAGCACCATGTTCACCTTGTTTTTCAGGGCTACGCTGCGACAGCAGCAGTTAAGGGAGCAATTGCTGCAGGCGCCGCTCCCGGCGCTGCTGATCAATATCTTTTTCATCATCAGCGCCGCCACTTATTGCACGTTTCTCGCCGATTACTATCACCTCGAGTTTGCCGATAATTTCTGGACAACCCTCCTTTATGCAATTATTCTCATCGCCGGTATCTACCTGGTGAAGTTTATCTTTCTGAATGCGGTCGGGTGGATATTCGGCATCAGCCACGTTACCGATACGTACATTTTCATTGTGTTTCTCATCAACAAAATGATCGGGATCTTCCTGTTGCCCTTCATCGCATTGCTCGCTTTTCCCACACCCGGGCTGGTGAAACCGGTGATCACAGTCTCTTATATCCTGGTTGGCGGGATGTTATTGTATCGTTTCGTAATTTCGTACAGACCAGTCAGAAATGAAATAAAACTAAGCCGTTTCCATTTTTTTATTTACCTTTGCGCCTTCGAAATAGCACCTCTTCTCTTGATTTACAAGGTGTTATTGGCCTTTATGATACGCAGTTCATAACTTATAAATCCATACTTCGAAATATGGTTAAAAACGGGGTAAACAATAACATTACTTTAACGAAGGTTAGGAACGTCCTGATCACCCAGCCCAGGCCTGAGACAGAAAGGTCCCCCTATTTCGAGCTTGCCAGGAAATTCAACCTTAGCCTTGACTTTCATCCTTTTATACGAGTAGAAGGTATCCCGGCAAAAGAATTTCGCAAGCAAAAAATAGAAATTTCGTGTTACACAGCGGTTGTTTTCACCAGCCGCAACGCAATCGACCATTTCTTCCGGATGTGCGAAGAACTGAAGGTTTCGGTGTCGCAGGATACCAAGTATTTCTGCATTACGGAGTCGGTGGCGCTTTACCTGCAGAAGTTCATTCTTTACAGGAAAAGGAAAGTGTTCTTTGGCGCCGATGGCACCAACAAGAGCATGTTCGATGTCATCAACAAGCACAAGGAAAACGAAAAGTTCCTTTATCCCTGCTCCGAAAATCAACAGGATAACGAAATCGTGAATTGGCTTAAGACCAATAACTGCGGATTTGCAACACCATTTATGTACCGCACCATCAGCAACGATGTGCGCGATGTTATTGGCAATAAGAATTATGACATCATCTGTTTTTTCACGCCGAGCGGTGTAAAGAGCCTTTTCGACAGTTTTCCCGGCTTCGCCCAAAATGGAACACGCTTCGGCGCATTCGGCAACAACACATCCCGGGCCCTGGAGAATGCCGGACTGACGCTCGACATTAAAGCGCCCCTCCCGCAGGCCCCCTCGATGGTGGCGGCACTTGAACAATACCTGGCAACCTTCCTCAAGAAGAAATAGGAAAGTTACTGTCGGCAGTTTAATGTTACATTCGCCGGATGACTTTCGCTGGCTCCGTTATTGCATTTATATTGCCATCGGCTCATCGCCGATAACGGCCGTTAACCATCACCGTAACCGACGAATCTGCCAACTTCAAGCCAATGCCAACAAATCGTCTTGTCAACGAAACCAGTCCCTATCTTCTTCAGCATGCGCATAATCCGGTTAACTGGTACCCGTGGGGCGAAGAGGCACTCAATAAAGCAATTGCCGACGATAAACCACTGCTGGTAAGTATCGGCTATGCCGCCTGCCACTGGTGTCATGTGATGGAGCGCGAAAGTTTTGAAGACGAAGAAACGGCGGCACTGATGAACGAGCATTTCATCAACATTAAAATTGACAGGGAAGAGCGGCCCGACCTCGACCACATTTATATGGACGCCGTTCAGGCAATCAGTGGCAGCGGTGGCTGGCCGCTCAACGTTTTCCTTACACCGGACCGGAAGCCTTTTTACGGCGGAACCTATTTTCCTCCTCGCCCGGCTTACAACCGGGCATCGTGGAAAGATATTCTGACGGGCGTTGCCGACGCCTTTAAAAACAAAAGATTCCAGATCGAGGCACAGGCCGAAAACCTGGTTGCCCACATTACCGAGTCCAATAACTTTGGTATTTCGGCGGGTCGCTCCAACGCCGGCAGACTATTTTCCGACGAAGAGCTGAACGAAATGACCGCGAATGTGCTGAAAACGGCCGACACGGTCAACGGCGGTTTCGGGAGGGCGCCGAAGTTCCCGCAAACCTTTACCATCCGCTTCCTCCTGCACAATTTTTTTTACTCGCACAATGAAGATGCACTACGGCAGGCATGCCTCAGCCTCGACAAAATGATCGAGGGCGGTATTAATGACCAGTTGGGTGGAGGCTTTGCGAGGTATTCGACCGACGATACCTGGCTAGTGCCGCATTTTGAAAAGATGCTCTATGATAATGCGTTTTTGGTAACGACCATGAGCGAGGCCTACCAACTCACTTCAAATGAAAAATATCTTAATGCGATTCGGTCCACACTTGATTTTACGGAACGGGAACTGATGTCGGCGGAAGGCGGCTTCTATTCAGCGCTCGATGCCGACAGCGAAGGGGTGGAGGGAAGGTTTTATGTTTGGACAAAAAGCGAGATCGACGCGCTCCTGGGCGATCATGCTGATGTTTTCAACAGGTTTTATGGCGTTACAGCGAACGGCAACTGGGAACATTCGAATATTTTGCACGTCACGCTATCGAAAGAAGACTTTGCCCGTAATAATAACATTGGGCTGCCCGAGCTTGAAAGTATATTGCGGGAATCGGCGGAAAAGCTGCTGCTGGAGCGAAACCAGAGGGAGAGGCCGTTAACCGATGATAAGATACTGCTGGGATGGAACGCGATGATGAATACCGCCTATTGCAAGGCTTTTGCTGCTACGGGCATCGAAAAATACCGGTTGCTGGCGGTAGCAAACATGGAATTTTTATTGGAGAAATTCAGCGACGGTTCGGAGGGAGGCTTCTTTCACAGTTACAAGGGGGAGGCGCGGTATCCCGCGTTTCTGGATGATTACGCCCAGCTTATACACGCGCTGTTGCATCTGCAGGAGATTACCGCGGATTCAACATATTTGGGAAAGGTAAAAACTTTGATAAAATGGTGTATTGACCATTTCAGTGAACCGGAAACAGGCTATTTTTATTTTACAAACGATCAACAGCAGGATGTGATAGTCAGGAAGAGGGAGTTGTACGACGGTGCTGTGCCCTCCGGTAATTCTTTAATGGCATGGAATTTAGTTTATTCTGGCGTTGTATTTGATAACGCCGATTGGCGGGAAAGGGCATTTTTGATGTGTTCCGGACTAAAGGAGGTGGTTCAGAAGTACCCTGGTTCTTTTGGGATCTGGGCGCTGGTAATGCAGGCGCTGTCGAAAGGCATCCCCGAAATTGCCGCGGTTGGAGGGAATCTCGACACTGTTTTAAAGGAGTTGTTGTCTACTTTCATACCCTTCAGGATCATACAATCCTCACCCTCGGAGTCTAAGGATTTCCCCTTATTGGAAGGGAAACCTTCTTCCACTGAAACCATGATCTACCTATGTAAAGACTATTCTTGTCAAACACCTGTAAATGAGGTTACTGCGTTCAGGGAAATGCTGTTTAGGATGTTTAAATAATGCTGTTGTTTTATATGAATGAGATACAATATTTGCTTACCCTGACCGTTTATTCATATGGCTGATCGTGTTATTTGCAGTTTTAATTTTAAATTCTAAACTTGTGATGAAGTCGGTATCAAATAAAATTTGCCCAATACCCGCTAATATTATGAAAACGAAAAACCTGACCGCATTTCTGATCCTTGCTGTGGCATTGTCCACGGTTGGTTGCGGTAAACTCTTGAAAAAGTCCTCCAAGGGCTTACCGAACGACGGTCAGCTACATGGTGTTGCCCCGGGAAGCAAGTACAATTTAACCAAGCCCCCTGGAATGGTTTACATACCGCCCGGAACTTTTCATATGGGTCCCAGCGATGAAGATGTAAATTATGCCTACACTGCACGTAACAAGCAAGTTTCTATCAACGGTTTCTGGATGGATGCCACCGAAATCACCAACAACGAGTACCGCCAGTTCGTGAATTGGGTGAGGGACTCGACTGCTGCTGTCCTGATGCAACTGGGCAAGGAAGTGGACGGACGTTTTACCATCGACTGGAAAAAGGCACAAACCATCAAATGGAACGACAAATCGACCATTGAAAAGGTTGACCAGATGATCCTGTCTCCCGACAACAGGATCTTCGGCAAAAAAGATATCGACCCTTCGAAGCTGATCTATCATTCTGAAACATTCAACCTGAAGGAAGCCTCGAAGAGAGAAAACGCAAACAAGCCACGTTCGATGTTCATCATCAAGCGCGACGAAAGGATATATCCCGATACGCTTGTTTGGATACGCGACTTCACTTATTCGTATAACGAACCGGCTACAAAAAGATATTTTTCACATCCTGCATTCGGTAACTACCCGGTTGTTGGTGTGAACTGGAAACAGGCAACCGCCTTCTGCGAATGGAGAACGCATTACCTGAACTCATACCTCGAATCCAAGAAAAGAACCACGGAATCGGATTTCCGCCTGCCAACAGAAGCAGAATGGGAATATGCAGCACGTGGCGGCCGTTCACAGTCGATGTTCCCCTGGGGTAACTACTACCTGAGAAACAAAAAAGGATGCCTCCTGGCAAACTTTAAACCGGGTCGTGGTAACTACCCTGAAGATGGCGGCTTCTACACCGTACGTGCCGATGCTTACTGGCCCAACGATTTCGGCCTGTATTGCATGGCGGGTAACGTTGCAGAATGGACCTCTTCATTATATTATGAAGGCGCCTATAACTTCCAGCACGACATGAACCCTGACATCCGTTACAGCGCGAAGGATTCTGATCCCCCGAGAATGAAACGCAAGGTTATTCGCGGAGGTAGCTGGAAAGATGTGGGTTATTACCTGCAAACAAGCACTCGTACCTATGAATACCAGGACACCACCAAGTCCTACATCGGGTTTCGTTGTGTAATTGATTTACCGCCGACTCAGAAAAAGAAATAATTCTTTATAAGAAAAATTTTAGTAAAGTATTACCGTTTAAAATTCAGCTACCTTAACAAACAGGTAGCTAATTTTGATGTGAACCTTTTATAAAAAAACCATCAACTTACATTTTTAAAATCCGTTCCTAAACCTAAAAAAACTTTAATTATGGCTGGAGTTTCAAAATCCACAGAAAGAATTGTAAACGTGATCGTGTGTATGGGTGCAGCAATTGTAATATTTGGTGCATGGCAAAAAATCACACATCAGCCCCTGGCTGACTTTTTCCTTACAGCAGGATTGATCACGGAAGCCGTGATATTCGTAGTATACGCTTTCCTCCCGCCTCCGGGTTCGGAGATGCATGCAATTGCGGAAGCGCTGCCGAAGATGGCAGGCAATGCCAACAACTCGGGTAATCCGGCCCTTGCAAAAATGGACAAGATGATGCAGGAAGCCGGCATCAATCCTGAGAATCTCGGCCGCCTGAGCGAAAGCTTTAAGAAACTGGGAACGCAGGTTGACAAGATCGCCGATGTATCGGATGTCGTGAAATCTACCAGCGACTATGCAGCCAAAACGAAAGAAGCTACAGCCGCTCTCGATACCATGAAGAATGCCTACACAGGAGCTGCAACGACGCTTGGACATTTCAACGCCGCTTCCGACAGTACCAAGAATTTCCATGAGCAGGTGCAGGTGCTGACAAAAAATTTAGGTTCGCTGAACGCCATATATGAACTGGAACTCCAGGATACTAACAATCACCTGAAAGCAATGAACAGCTTTTACGGTCATCTCACCAATGCTTCGCAGACGATGCAGAACAGCGTTGACGATGCCAAGAAAGCACATGAGCAGATCGCTAAGCTTGCCGGTAACCTGAGCAGCCTGAATACCGTTTATGGTAACATGTTGTCGGCTATGCAGGGAAGGCAGTAATCGAAGCGTCCCGTATCCAGCCCCTAAAACAGCAAAGCTAACAACAGACAGGAGATTGAACGTATTATTAAAAAACTGAAAAACCGAAATCCACATGGCTTTACCTAAAGAGCCCCGGCAGAAGATGATCAATATGATGTATTTGGTGCTTACAGCATTACTGGCACTGAATGTATCTGCTGAGATTCTGAATGCCTTCAAAACCGTAAATAAGAGCATCGACAACGCGAATGACGTGCTCAACAGAAATAATAACATCATTTACCAATCGTTTGCCGAAAAGCTGACGGATCCGAAAACAGCCGTCAAGGCACAGGAATGGAAACCGAAAGCCGACCAGGCTGCGGCGCTTGCTAAAGTGATGTTCGACAGGATAGAAGAACTGAAGACAAAGATCAAAGTAGCATCAGGATATAAAGAAGGAAGCAAGGACAGCACAGGCTACGAATCCAACCTCGACGGTCCCACACGTGTGATGGACAACCAGGGGGAAGGAAAGAAACTCCGCGCCGAACTGGAAAAACTGAAAGAAGAACTCCTGAACATCGACCCGGAAATCAAAAGAGAATTTGAGAACAAATTGCCCATTGACGTTTCCGTTCCCAAATCAGAAACAGGAAACAGCAACCTCACCTGGACAACCGCTTATTTTCATATGACGCCTGCTATTGCAGCGATCACTATTCTGAATAAGTTTCAGAATGATATAAAGACATCTGAAAACCAGATCGTGACCTTCTGCCACAACAAGATCGGCGAAGTTGCCGTAAGGTTCGATAAATATGGATTTGTTGGTGGCCTGAGTTCAACGTACCTCATGCCCGGCGAAAAACTGAAAGTATATGCGGCCCTCGGCGCCACTGCGTCGGGCGCGGCACCTGAAATTTCAATTAACGGACGCCCCGTATCTGCTAATGCCGATGGTATTGCCGAAACTGAATTTCCGGTTAACGGATCAGGAAAGGTGAACGTGGTGATTAAGTATAAGGACCAGGACGGCATCGACAAAACCATCACAAAACAGTTGGATTATACTGTCGGCCAGCCCTCCGGCGTAGCCGTATCGGCCGACAAGATGAACGTATTGTATATAGGTGTGGAAAATCCGCTTACCATCACCGCTGGGGTGGGTGCGGAAAAGGTGAATGCAACCTTTACCGGTGGCACCATCAGCCGCGTTAACGGACCGAAATGGGTGGCCAAGCCAACAAAACCGGGAGAACAGTTTGTAAATGTTGTTGTAGATGGTAAATCATCGCCGGTAAAATACCGCGTGAAATACCTGCCCGATCCTGCGGCATTCGTGGCCAACAAAAGAGGCGGTCCGATATCGACAAGTGAGCTGAAGGCCCAGGGCGGCGTTATCGCCAGGCTGCTCGATTCAGACTTTGAGGCAGCATTCAAAGTGGTAAGCTACAACGTTGGTGCAGTGGGTGGAAGGTATCCCGTTTACCAGACTTCGGTTAACGAAGGCAACAGGTGGTCGGGCAATGCAGCTACCATAATTAACAATGCCACACCCGGAACCAGCATCTTTTTTGATAACATAAAGGTTGTAGGACCTGACGGAAGAACAAGGGATCTGCCTCAGATGTCGTTTAACCTGAAATAAATAAACAGTGCTTTCGTTTTATTGAAAGCCGTTCATAAACAGATCAGGTCGGAAGTGACCGACAAACAAAATAAAAAAGAACAGGATGAAAAATCGCATTATCAGGTTGTGTTTGCTGGCGTTTGTGCTTGGATTCCTGGTAGAATCGGCGGATGCACAGCAGAAAAAGCCATCACGCGCTACCAAAAAGAGAGCTACTACGACTAAGCCAACAACGGCCAACAAGAGCAACAACACCGCAAGTGCGGCGCTGCAGGGCCCCGCAAAGGATACTGCGGCTCCTGTTGCCGAACTGAAGATCGACGCCCCGCGTCCCTCTTTAAGAAATGATAATGCCATTCAGCGGAATATGATGAAAGACAGAACTCCGCTGGAATATGAACATATTCGTGAAGACGATGTGACCTACATGCAGCGGGTTTGGCGCGAAATCGACGTTCATGAAAAAATGAACATTCCGTTCGTGTACAAGGCAGAAAGTGATAATGGCAACCAGCGGTTCATTATGATCCTGCTGAATGCCATCAAAAAAGGAGACGTTACCGCTTTCAGTGCTGTCGGAGGTGATGACAGGTTCACCACGCCGCTCCCATTCGACAAGATAGCCGAGCTGCTCGTGGGCAAACCCAAAGTACAGCAGGTGCCCGACTGGACTAATGACCCCGACGGGTCGAAGGGCCTGATGAAGGATACAATCATCAGCGAAGAATTCAACCCCGACCTGATCGAAAGATACTGGATCAAGGAAGACGTGGTATTCGACAAGGAATCGTCAAGGATGTACACCAGGATACTGGGCATTGCCCCCCTGAAAACGATTGTTAACGACGACGGTTCGTTCAGGGCAGTTACACCGGTTTTCTGGGTGTACTACCCCGATCTTCGCCCCATGCTCGCTAAATACGATGTTTACAATGGACGCAACTTTGGGGCAAAGATGAGCTGGGAGGAACTGTTCGAAAGCCGGATGTTCTCGAGCCGTATTATCAAGTCGACCATCAATAACCCGAACGATGCTTACATCAGCGGGTACATCAAGGATCCAATCCTTGGGCTGCTGGAAGGCGAAAATATCAAGGAAAAGATATTCAATTACGAACAGGATCTCTGGTCATATTGATAGCAGACCGACGCAAAATATTAAGCGCTGTAATTATACAGCGCTTTTTTTATGCTCCTGATAATTTCGATTAATAACCGCCTATTGCTTTATCCCGCAATCCCGTAATGGGAAAGAATAAGTGTTTTTGCTTACGCATTTATTTTCAAAATAGGGACGGCCTCTATTGTTTTATTAAAGTGATTTACTATTTTTACAACGGTTTTTCATAGGATATTGGATTTTAAAAACGGGGCTGGATTTCTATCCTGGCCCCTTTGTTTTTTTTAGCGCTTTTTTATTCAGGTTACCGTGCCTCCATTTTGATGGTCAAAATGCTCTCTGATCAATCGCGCTTTAGCCGCACCCACGGCGGTTATCAGCTCCTGCTCGCTTAGCTCCCTGATTTTTTTCACCGACTTGAATTCCTTCAATAATTGATCGGCAGTATTCTTTCCAATTCCTTTAATTGTTTCCAATTCATTTTTAAACGTTCCCTGGCTTCTCTTTTTTCGATGAAACGTAATGCCAAACCTGTGCACTTCATCACGTATTCTTCTGATAAGATTAAGGCTTTCGCTGTTGAAAGGAAGTTTCACGGATTCTTTGTCGCCGGGAAAAAAAATCTCTTCTTCATTTTTCGCGAGACCCACAATCGTCATTTGATTTTGCAATTGCAATTCATCAATCGCTTCGAGCGCTGCGCTTAGTTGTCCTTTACCACCATCGATAATTACCAGTTGAGGTAATGGCGCCTTTTCTTCCTTCAGCCTTTTATACCTCCGTTGAACCACTTCCTTCATCGTGGCAAAATCGTTGATGCCCTCGACTGTTTTTACATTAAAACGGCGGTAATCGTTTTTGCTGGGTACCCCATTTTTAAAACACACCATCGCCGATACGGGATAGCTGCCCTGGAAATTAGAATTATCAAAACATTCAATGTGGACGGGCACTTCCTGCAATTGCAAATCTTCCTGGAGTTGGTACAAAACTTTTTTTCTCTCCATGTCGTCTTTCCCTTCCAACTGCAATATTTTTTTCTTTTTCAGTTCGTCGAGAAAATAGTTCACGTTCTTTTCAGAAAGATCGAGCAGCTTTTTTTTATCGCCGGCTTTTGGAACGGTGATCACCACATGTTCTTCAGGATAGTCGATGGGAAAAGGGAGAATGATTTCGGAAGATATGCTGTTGAATGTGCCTCTTAATTGCGCGATGGCAAAGGCAAGTATTTCTTCATCCGATTCATCGAGATGGGCCTGGAGTTGCGTAGTGTGCGTATGAACGATGGTGCCGTTCTGCACCGTCAGGTAATTTACATAGGCAATGTCGCCTTGCCGCAAAATCGAGAACACATCGGCATTGTTGACATGACGGCTCACGATAACAGAACGTGCCTGGTAGTTTTCGAGGTGTTCTATTTTTTTTCTTGTCAGCTCCGCTCTTTCAAAGTCGAGTGCGCCGGCATATTGTTTCATTTCAGCTTTGAAATGGTTGATCACCGGTGTGAGGTTTCCTTTAAGTATATTTTTTACCTGTCCCAGCGCTTCCCGGTATTCATCTTCGGATTGTTTTCCTTCGCAGGGTCCCTTGCAGTTGCCGAGGTGGTATTCGAGGCATACTTTGAATTTGCCCTTGCTGATGTTATTGGGCGTGAGGTTGAGCTTGCAGGTGCGCAGTTGAATAGTGGCGCGGATGAAATTCAGCAGTTCACGCACCCTGTGAACAGATGTGAAAGGGCCCAGGTATTCGGAGCCATCGTCGATTTTTCTTCGCGTGAGAAATATCCTTGGAAAATTTTCATTTTTGAAAACCATGAAGGGGTACGACTTGTCATCTTTCAGGTCGATGTTGAAGCGGGGCTGAAACTGCTTGATGAGAGAATTCTCTAAAAGAAAGGCATCCTGTTCTGAATTGACGATGGTGAATTCAACACGGCTGATCCGTTGCACCAGCTCATGCGTTTTGTAGTTGACGAACGTTTTAGTGAAGTAGGAGCTTACCCTTTTGCGCAGGCTCTTTGCCTTGCCCACGTATAGCAATTCATCGTGGCGGTCGTAATATTTATAGATACCCGGATCGGTGGGTATCTTGTGTGATATTTGTTGAAATTCGGTTGCTGTCATTACTTACTCGCGGTTGTCCCATACAACTTTTACCAGTTCATTTTTTGGTTTTTCATTTTTGGCAGCGATCAGGGTGATGATCTGGAAATTACGTTTCGGTTTCCAGAACATTTTTTTGGTGATGGTAGTGTCGCCCGCTTCGCGTGATTTTTCGACATAAATGCTTTGCACCTCATCATAAATATCACCTTTGGCGGTGATCACATCCGCGCGTCTCACGGCGGTGTTCTGGTTCTTCGACGTGTAAAGAAAAGTGGCGGTGTTTGATGATTTGTCGAAGAACGAGGTTTCAGTGAAATTCGTTTTGAATGCTGAATCCCCAATTTCGGGCGAAAGAAATTCAGCCGAGAGGCGATGAAATTCTTCGAGCCGGATATACCCTGAATCCTGTTGCTTTCCGGCGGTGGTGTATTTTTTGATGCCGACGGGTAACGAATCCACATATTGGATCTCGCTCCTTAAGAACGACGCCAACGGGAAATAAGGCTGGGCGGCCGAAGTGTCCTGCTGGCCGGCAGTGGTGGACTTATCCGGGGCATCGGGCTTCTTTTCGTTGCAGGCGAGGGTAAGAACTACCAGACCGGCAATCACAAGAAAAGGATAATGCATGTGCAAAATTAACCATTCGGGGGCACCTGATAAAAAAGGCTGCTGTCGTTGACAGCAGCCCGGCATGACATCAATCGTTGTTTGATGACACTTAGCGGATAGTCTTGGTTATACCCACTTTAATACCGTATTCCATCAGGTATTCTTTAATGGGATATTCATCTCGATAGCTGGAAAGCAACTGGTAGCGGAACTGGGGTCCGATCTGCCATTTAACATCCCCTTTCGAGTAAGAGACAAAGGCTTCCGCCCCTGCGTTCACGTTCCACCTTCTTACGAGGGAAGGTGCTTTTGTATAATTCTTGAAATCGGTAGAGATCAGGTAAGTGTTCCTGTTCAGCAGATAGGTGGGTTGAATGGTGCTTGCTACATTGAACTGCAGTTTTTCACTGCCGAACACCCTCACTTCAAATCCTATCGGCATTGACAACTGGAAGTACTGGTTCTTCAGATCTTCGATCGAAGTGCCGCCGAGGTTCCGGATGTCGGTATAGCTGGTGAGCGGGGCCGGAGGGAAGCCGTCTATCGTACTGTTCAAGGCAATGGTAGCCACTTCTTCGGAAGGTACCCTGTATGCCCTTATATCATATTTTGAGTAATTGAACTGGATGCCGCCCTTGAACACGACCCTTTTACCCAAAGGCATCAGGGCATGTGTGCCGAGTTCGAAACCCAGGGCCGGTTTGTGATTCACCAGCCTGTCGACGTCGCCGCTGATCCTCAGGCCGAGCGGGATGTTTTCGGTGGTGGATAGCAGTTTGGCATTGTTGCCGCCTGTTAGCTTACGGTAATTGACGGTGGGCGAGAAGGCCAGTTGCCAACTGATCCGCTTTGGTTTTACGGGGAACCGCACATCGGCAAAGTCCTGGAACCAGTTGATGCCCGGTTTCCTTTCTTTCGGCGGCGCTACCATGGGGTTAAGCGCGATCTTTCCTTTGGTGTTGATCTTGTTGAACTTGTCGGACGGCGTGCCGTATTCATCGGCGGGCCAACTGAGTTCTATGTTATATTGTTCGTTGATGCCCAGGGGTTCGAGTCCGCTGATAAGAAAAGCTGCTTTTTGCTGCGGCAGTGCGTTGGCGTTGCCGGGCAGTACGTTAAGTGGAATTTCAAACGCTGCTGTGATGTTGCCGCTGTCTTCTATCAACAGGTCGGAAGTGACGATATTGCTTGCGGGTATCTGCTGAATATCGCTGCCGGTGATGTTGCGGGTGAAGGGTATGAGCTGGTCGGCGGTAACTTTCGGTTGTTCTGCGGGAGCGGGTGCTGTTTGAATCTTGTTCACTACGGGTGAAGCGGGGTTCATCAGTTCGGTGATGGCGAAATAGCTGACGCCGGAAAGCAGCACGACGAAACCTGTCCAGTACCATTTTCGTCTTGTTCTCAGCGATTTATCAATGCCCCTCCATACTTTGTCTGAAGGGTACATTTTGTATTGGTCTGCCTTCTCTTTGATCAATTCTTCAAAGTCACTATGGTAGAAATTTTCCTCCATCAGAAATTAGTTTGCACGGTGTATTCAAAGGATCGGATGTATATAAATAAGTCTTTTTTAACCTTAGCGTCCGCCTACCGTCATCCCCAGCCATTCGTGCCTGATCCTGGAAGGGTGTATGATGTTCTTCCTGATCAGTATATCCTCGAGCATCTGCTTTGCCCGGGTGTATTGCGAACGGCTCGTGCTTTCTTCCACATCGAGCATTTCTGCGATTTCCTTGTGCGAATACCCTTCGATGGCGTACAGGTTCAATACTGTCCGGTATCCCAGCGGAAGCAGCCTGATGCATTCCACTACCTGTTTTGCCTGTACGATGGAGGGTACCGATTCCTCTCTCACCTGCACCCCGGTTGCGTGGATAATGTCCACACTTTCATTGAACTTTTTGTTCTTTTTCAGGTGGTTGATACACGTGTGCACCATGATCCTCCTGATCCAGCCTTCGAAGGCGCCTTTGTTCTGGAAGGTGTGTATTTGGGAAAATACCTTTATGAAACCATCCTGTAACATATCTTCGGCGTCTTCGCGGTTGTGGGCGAACCGATAACAAACTGATAGCATTTTTGGGCTATACCTGCCGTATAGTTCCCGCTGGGCTACCGCATCGTTATGTAAACAGCCTGATAAAATGGCTTCTTCGGTCATGAAATCACCGTTGGTTGCCCTGTAATTTAGACAATTTCCGAGAGTAAAAGCTGCACCCCGTAAGAAATTTTTCGGCCCTAGATCAGGATATTTCCGGTCATTTCGGGGGGGATGGGAAGCTGCATCATGGTAAGAATACTGGGGGCGATATCGCCGAGTTTCCCGGGTTTTACGGTGCCTTTCCATTCTTTGTCGATCACGAACAGCGGTACCAGGTTGAGGGTATGCGCTGTATTGGGTGTGCCGTCGTCATTGATCATGAAATCGGCATTGCCGTGATCGGCGGTGAGGAAAACGGTGTAATTGTGGGCGAGCGCTGCCGTTACCAGGCGGTTTACGCACGCATCCACAGTTTCAACGGCCTTGATGGCCGCCGCAAAGACTCCCGTATGCCCCACCATGTCGGCATTGGCGTAATTGAGGCAGATAAAGTCGGCACTTTCGTTTTCAATTTGCGGGATGATGGCATCGGTGAGCGGGATGGCGCTCATTTCGGGTTGGAGGTCGTACGTAGCCACTTTAGGAGACGGGATCATGATCCTTTCCTCGTTCTCAAAGGGCATCTCTCTGCCGCCGTTGAAGAAGAAAGTGACGTGCGGATATTTTTCGGTTTCGGCTATGCGTAGCTGTTTTTTATGGTTAGCCTGCAGCACCTCGCCAAGTGTGTTGTTCAAATTATCGGCTTCAAATACCACGTGCACGTTCTGGTAGGTGCTGTCGTATTCCGTCATGGTGGTGTAGTCGATTCTCAGCTTGTGCATGCCAAAATCCGGCATGTCTGTTTGCGTGAGCACCTGGGTGATCTCGCGGCAGCGGTCGGTTCTGAAATTGAAGCAAATGGCCGTGTCGCCATCGTGGATGGTGGTGGGTGCTTCGCCGGGTTTTGTGATGACCGTCGGCCTGATGAATTCGTCGGTGATGTTATGCCCGTATGCATTGGAGATGGCAGCCTGCGCATCTGATGCCTGCTCGCCTTTTCCCAGTACCATCGCATCGTATGCGAGCCGTACCCTTTCCCAGCGCTTGTCGCGGTCCATGGCAAAATATCGACCGCTTACAGTTGCAATTTTGCCTGTGGTTTTCGAAGCGTGTTCTTCAAGGTCATGTATAAAACCCAGGCCGCTTTTCGGATCAGTGTCCCTGCCGTCTGTGAAAGCATGGATGGCCACGTTCTTCAATCCTTCGTTATGGCACACATCGAGAATGGCTTTGAGGTGGTTGATGTGTGAA
>CAMPGT010000027.1 GCA_946885665.1 uncultured Chitinophagaceae bacterium
GGTGAGTGTGGTAACGATCACGTCAAAACAGGCGTCTGGTACATTGGCAAAACGATTGTCCGTTATCTGCCTGGTAACGGCACCGGGGTATTTCAGGATGAGGTTCTTCAACATTCCTGCCGACACGTCAAAACCTGCTACCAGTGAGGGTTTCCTGCTATAGAGTTTTTTCCAGTGCCTGCCGGTGCCGCAGCCGATGTCGGCGATCACCTTGTTTTCGAGGTGAAGCCTGGTAAGCAGGTTACCGAAAATTTCATTATCGAGGTCCAGCATCAGGTTACCGGGCTGCAAGTCGTAATTCTCCGACCAAATGTCGTATGCCTCTATCACGCCTTTCTCGGTTGGGGCAGGCTTTCTTCTCAGAAAATTTTTGATGGATGCGATCATGGCGGCGCCGGCGGCTTTATCACTTAAATACGGAATGGCAGCATAAAGGGTTGTTTATCTCTTTTTTAAACGCGTGTGCGCTGGCAACCTTTTCTAAGGCGCAACGTATTATCGAAAGGGCGGCCGGCCGGCTGGCCCGGGATATTTTATGAACAAGATTCTCTTATTTAATCCCCGCAGCGCGGTGGCGAAGCACCGTGTGCCGAATTCCATACTGAATATCGCCGCTTCCATCGAGGGCAGGTATCCATGGGTAATTGTTGATGGCAACCGCGAGGCCGATCCGCTGGCGGCTATTATGCGCTACCTGGAAACCGGTGAATTCAGGTATGTTGGCATTACCGTGATGCCGGGCCCGCAGTTGAGGCAGGCCATTCCTTTTTCAAAAGCCATCAGGCAAACGCACCCCGAAGCAAAAATTATTTGGGGTGGCTACTTCCCCACCAATCAGTTTAAAGTAGTACTGAATTCCGGTTACGTCGATTTTGTGGTGAACGGCCCGGGCGATCATTGCTTTCCCCAGCTGATAGACGCGCTGGAGAACAACCTTCCCTTTGAGCTCATCAAAAACATTATTTATAAATCCGGCGATAAAATTATCAGGACATCGAAGGAGGAACTGATCGAGCAGGATGCGCTGCCTCCTTTGCCGTACGACAAGCTGACCAACTTCTATTCGATGGATAAATACCTGGGCAGAACGTACCTGGGACAAAGAACGCTTGCTTATCATTCCAGCATCGGCTGCCCGTTCACCTGCTCTTTCTGCGCCGTTGTGCCCACCTACGAGGCGCGCTGGAAGGCAAAGTCGGCGCAAAAGGTGTACGACGACATTAAATACATCAAAGACAAATGGGGCGCCGATGCGATAGAGTTTCACGACAACAATTTTTTCGTATCAGAAAAGCGCACCGTTGAATTTGCCGGCCTCATCAAGCCGGAAAAAATGAACTGGTGGGGAATGGCGCGCATTGACACGATGCATAAGTTCAAAGATTCGTCGCTTGCATTGATCAGGGAAGCTGGCTGCCGCATCATTTTTTTTGGCGCCGAAAGCGGGAACGATTCGGTGCTGAAGCAACTGGACAAAGGCGGCACGCAAAGCGGCGAACAGATCGCGGCCTTTGCCGCGCGACTCAAAAAATTCGACATCATTCCCGAATATTCGTTTGTGCTCGGTACGCCCGCACCCTCTGCGGAACAGGTGGAGGCGCAGATCGACTTTGACATCAACTTCATCAAAAAAATTAAAAAGATCAATCCAAAAACGGAGATCGTACTCTACACCTACAGCCCGGTTCCCACCGAAGGCTCCGAGCTTTATGAGGAGGTGCTGGCCAAAGGCTTCAGGTTCCCGGAAAAACTTGAAGACTGGATCAGCCCGTCGTGGGAAAATTTCGATCTGCGAAAAAACCCCCTTACACCCTGGCTCACGCCTGCCATGATCGACAAGATCAGGAATTTTGAAACAGTATTGAATGGATATTTCCCAACGGTTACGGACATACGGTTAAATAGTTTTAAAAGAAGGGCCATCCAGGCAATATCAGGCGTTCGCTATAAAATCAATCTTCATAAATATCCCTACGAAATTAAGCTGCTGCAAAAAATATGGAAATACAGGCAACCGGAAATACAGGGCTTTTAGCGGCCTTTGAAATGTCATACACCGCTACCAGGAAAAAAGAGGAGAGGCTGTATCCTGACGACATCGTTGCGAAGCTGCCCTTCATAGGTCCAACGCACATTCACTTCAGCGAATGGCTGGTAAGAAACAGGTCGGCACAGCGGCTGTTGAGCTACCTGCGAACAAAGCAGAAACCTTTGCGCATATTGGATGTTGGGTGCGGCAACGGCTGGCTAACGGCTATGCTGGCCGCAATTGATGACTCGAGCGTAACGGGCATTGATATCAACACGACAGAGCTGCAACAGGCGAGGAGGGTGTTTGGCGACAGGCCGAACCTTAGATTCCTGACCGGGCAGCCCGGAGATGCGCCCGTTTGGGAAAGTTATGATGTGATTGTGTTCGCCGCTTCGATCCAGTATTTTCCATCACTAACAGATACGCTCAACCGTATACTACCGATACTGAATAAAACAGGAGAAGTTCACATTTTCGACACGCACTTCTACTCCCGCCGTGAACAGCAGGCGGCACAGCAACGCAGCAACGCGTATTACAGGTCGATCGGCCAACAGGCCATGGTTGATTTTTATTTCCATCACGCCAAAAACGAGTTGGCCGGTTTCAATTATACTTATCTGTTTAATCCGTACAAATTAGGCAACCGGTTAATAAGGAAAAAAGATCCGTTTCCGTGGATCAGGATCACAGCATAATGACCATTCAAACAATATATCGCGCCATCCACAGGTACCGGTCGTTGACAACGAACCGCCTCAGCAGTTTGCCTATTGTTATCCTGATGCCGCACAGTGCCTGCAACTGCCGCTGCGTGATGTGTGATATTTGGAAAGGCAATCACCGGCTGAAGCAGCTTACAGAAGAAGACATTTCGGGTTTACTGGATTCATTGAAAAGTTTTGGTACGCGGCAGGTGCTGATGACGGGCGGCGAGGCGCTGCTCAACCCTGCATTTTTCCGGCTCTGCGCCATCTTAAAGAAACATAAAATCAGGATCAGTTTACACTCCACCGGCTTAACGATAAAAAAGCATGCGGAGCAACTGGTACGATGGGTGGACGACATCATCGTATCGCTGGATGGCGATGAGCGTGTTCACGACAGTATAAGAAATATCCCGGGCGCGTTCCAAAAGCTGAAAGATGCACTCGAAACACTCAGGTCGGCATCGCCGCGGTATCCGGTAACCGGCAGAACGGTTATCCATCGTTATAATTTCAGGGTATGGCCAGAGATCATTGATGCTGCAAGGGACATTGGGCTGGACAGGATCAGTTTTTTGCCGGCTGATGTGAGCAGCAGTGCATTTAACCGGGAGGTGTTGTGGAACGACGACAGACAGCATGAGATATTGTTATCAAGGGACGAACTGCCCGCGTTGCAGCAGGTGATCGATAAACTATTGGTGAACCATGTGCGTGATTTCGGGAACAATTTCATTGCAGAAACGCCTGTGAAATTGCAAAAAATCTACCAGTACTATGCTGCGTTTTATGGTCTGAATGAATTTCCTTACAAGAAATGCAATGCGCCGTGGGTGTCGGCAGTAATTGAGGCGGATGGCAGCGTACGTCCCTGCTTTTTTCATGACGCTTATGGTAATATCAGGACTTCATCGCTGAACAACATCATCAACAGCGAAGCGGCTGTTGATTTCAGAAGAAACCTGGATATCGACACCAACGACACGTGCAGAAAATGTGTTTGCTACCTTAATTTATCACCCTTAACTGATCTGTCCTGATGAAGATACTGCTTACACATTCGTATTTCCTTCGTTTGGATCCCAAGCAACTGGCCACCGGCCAGCCGTATGCGCCACTGGGAACGATGTATGCGGCAGCCTGCCTGAGAGAAAAGGGTCACACAGTGGCGTTGTTTGACACCATGTTTGCGCACGACCCGGGTGAAGTGGTGGCGCGCCTGGAAACGTTCGATCCCGAACTTTTCGTGATTTACGACGATGGGTTCAATTACCTCACGAAGATGTGCCTGGAAAACATGCGTGAGGCCGCGTTTCAAATGATTGGTTACGCGAAAAAACGCGGGTGTCATGTGGCTGTTTCCAGTTCCGACTCCACCGACCGGTTTGAAATGTACCTTGCCAGGGGTGCTGATTTTGTGCTGCTGGGGGAAGCGGAACAGACAGTCGTAGAACTGGCAGGGAAATTATCCGCGCAGGAGGTTGACTTTTTTCAAACCGACGGGCTCGCCTTTAAACATGACGGTGCGGTAGTAAAAACAAAAAGAAGAAATGTGATGCGCGATCTCGACGCGCTTCCGTTTCCGGCATGGGACCTGGTGGACATGCAACCCTATCGCGACATGTGGGTGAAACACGCAGGTTATTTTTCTGTGAACATGGCAACCACCAGAGGCTGCCCGTTCAAATGCAATTGGTGCGCAAAGCCAATTTATGGGAACCGCTACAATTCAAGAAGCCCGCAGAACGTAGTGGAAGAACTAAAACTGCTTAGGCGGCAGTTTGCCTTCGATCACGTTTGGTTTTGTGATGACATATTCGGTTTAAAGCCCGGCTGGGTGAAGCAATTCGCTGACCTTGCCGAGAAGGAGAACTTAAAGTTCCGGTTTAAGATACAGGCCAGGGCAGATCTCCTATTGCAGGAAAATAATATCTGCGACCTCCAAAGGGCCGGGTGTGACAACATATGGATGGGCGCCGAAAGCGGATCCCAAAAAGTGCTGGATGCAATGGATAAGGGAATTAAGGTGGAGCAGATATATGCAGCGACACGATTGCTGAAAAAATGCGGGATACACCCTTCATTTTTTATCCAGTTCGGATATCCGGGCGAAACAAAAGAGGATATTCAAAAAACCATTGCGATGATCAACGAATTGCTGCCTTATGAAATCGGCATTTCTGTGTCGTACCCATTGCCGGGCACGGTATTCTATGACAGAGTAAAGAGCGAGCTGACAACGAAAACAAACTGGAAGGATTCGGATGAGCTGGCGCTTATGTTTTCAAATACGTACCAGCCCGCGTTTTATAAACAGCTTCACAGGTATGTTCACCGAAGCTACCGCAAGCACCTCGCCTTCGAAAATATAAGGCAATTGCTGAAACATCCTTTCAGCGCCACACTCAACAAGCTAAAAAAGGGAACGTCGTGCATATTCTATTGGCCGGCTGCCTATTTCGATCTTCAAAAGCTTCGTCAATTGGAAAAGCCGGAACATGGACATGCGGATCGATGATACGAACGAAGAGCTTGCCGCCAAAGCGTTTACACGGCAGTCTGCAGTTTTCGACCAACTGTATAATGGTGACCCTGTCATTCAATATAAACGCCACCGGGTAAGGGATCATTTGTTGGCGCATGTTGCGCCGGGATGCAGTATTCTTGAACTGAATGCCGGCACCGGCGAAGATGCGGTTTATCTTGCCGGAAAGGGTTATCGTGTGCATGCCACTGATATTTCAAGTGGAATGATCACTCAATTAAAGAACAAGATAACCCATGGGGTTACGTGTGAAGTGTGCTCGTTCACGCGTTTGGACAACCTCGATAATAAAGGTCCCTACGATTGTATCTTTTCAAATTTTGCGGGCCTCAATTGTACTGGTGATCTGGAAAAAGTGCTGGCGCATTTTGAAGGTTTGCTCAAACCCGGCGGCGTTGTGGTGCTGGTGTTGCTTCCATCGTTTTGCCTGTGGGAGACACTACTGATGTTCAGAGGAAAATTTAAAACGGCCACAAGGCGATTTTTCAGTGCGAAGGGACGAAAAGCAAATGTGGAAGGAACGTCGTTCAGGTGCTGGTATTATTCCCCGCGATCAGTGATTCGAACGCTGAAACAGCAATTTAAAGTGATGGACGTCGAGGGGCTTTGCATCATCGTTCCGCCTTCTTACATCGATGGATTTGCAGGCAAATATTCCCGCGCATTTTCTTTTCTCTGTAAAATGGAAGAACGGCTGAAGAAGAAATGGCCCTGGCGTTCTATTGGCGATTATTACATTATTTCGTTAAAGAAGAGATAGCCGCTACGGAACCGCCTGTTTGCGCCGGGTAGTTGTGGCCGCATCGTACCGGTTAAAAAGTTCGTTGATACTCTTCTCGTAGCGTCGCAAGAGGTGCCGCTGGAAGTTTTCGGGGCTGGGTTTTGAGAAATGTTTGCCAGCATGCATGGCCAGGATGTTTCCTTTGCTATTTCGCTTGTTGTTTAAGGTTTTTGCAGTCCATCGTTTTGCAGTTGCGTTCATCAGGAAATTATCGAGCCTGTCGCCGATCGTGTTGTGCAGTGCAAACTCTACAATCGTTCTTGCCCATGTTCGAATGGTTTTTTTAGTTGGTGCAGTGCCTGCCAAAACATTAGGAAGGAAGGCTTTCGCCCAGTTATTGGCCGCAAAAAATTCAGTGAACGATCCCCGTGCAGGGATGATCGTCAGCACCTCTGTTGCGGTATAAATATTTTTTTCGAGGATCACGGGATGGCTTTCATCTATGAAATAGTTCATGCAGAACAGGTGTTGCCGCGTGGCAAGGAAGGTGAGTTTTTTGAACAGGTGCAACAACGTTCTGCATGTCCATAAACGCTGGCGGGAAGTAATGATGAAGAAATCCACATCGGCCCATTCGTCTGCAAAGTTTTTCGACAGCGATCCGGATATGGCCACCGCTTTCACGAAGGGGAAACAGGAAATGAGCGAAGCCGATCGCTGTGCGGACCGCATCATTTTTGCTGCGCGCTCATTGCCCATCGCCCGCCTTTCCATGAGTGAACGATCGTTCACCAGGGAATAATAACCGCCGATTTTACATACGAAACAATGATTAACGAGCCGCTCCAGCCCTTCTTCAAATTCCCGGACCTCCGGTTTACAGTTAAGAAAGCGAACAATCTCCTGTTGGGTTAAAGGATAGTCAAACAGGTTGAAATATGCCAGCGTGGCCAGTATTTGTTTTTCAATATTCAACGGCTTCTTTTACAGGTTTAGCGGTTACCACAGGCATGTGGCCGTGTGTTTCCGCATAGGCGCTCATTAGATAATTTTCGTATTGTTCAATGATCATTTCCCAGTTGTATTGATGGACGATCGCCGAATAGTTGTTGTGTATTTTCGTTTTATCGGAATAATTTTCTTCGATGATAATGCGGCGAACGTCGGTGGAATTGCTGAAGTAAACGGCATTTTGCTTCAGGATGGTTTGTGTGAAGGGGTTCAGGTGTGCCGCTATCGGCACCCTTGCCGCCATTGCGCCAAGCAATGAGGGATTGGTACCGCCCACGCTGTGTCCGTGAAAATACAATTTGCAGTTCGACACAAGGCTCTGCACCTTTCCTTCGTTAAAAATGCCCCCGAGGAAAATGATGCGTTTATCATTTTTGTATTTGTTCAATAAATGCTTTCCATATTTTACCTGCATGTTGCCGATCACTGCAAATGTTGTTTCGGGATGGGTGTGGTGAAAGCCATCCAGTATCATCTCGATATTGTTTTCGGGCTCCATCCTTGCCATCAAAAGGAAATATTTTCCTTTCCGTAATCCGCCGCTTTCAAGGAACCGTTCATGTGAAGCCGGGTGCGGGTCGGCGCCGTAGGCGATGTATTTGCAGTTGATGCCGTACGCGGCATCGAGATATTTTTTGATCACCGGCGAATCGGCCACGTGATAGCGGCACGAGCGGATGGCCAGTTTTTCGGCGTAGCGCAAAAAGCTTCTTACCAATTTTGAATATTTGGTACGCTGCCATTCCATGCCGTCCATATTGGTAATTACGACTGCATTACGCGGATAAACGAATTTCCATATGGAACTGCTTGTATAACCGAGGATCAAAATAACATCGTACGATTGTTTTCTTGCATGGAGCAGGCAATGCAGGTCGTAAATAAATTGTCCGGCGATACCGATAATATTTTCAGGGTCATAACAATGAACGATTCGTGCGCCGCGCCACTCGTTCATTTGATAAGGATGCCTTGCAGAATTGTAAACGGTTGCCCGGTGGCCTTTTTTAATGAGGCCGGTGGCGAGGTGCTCCGCAAAATGTTCGAAACCACCGTAGTTGTTGGGAACCCCTCTCGTTCCGAGTATGGCAATGTTCAAGGGCATGCGCTGTTGATCGTTTCGTGATAGCCTTGTGCCGTGTAGTGTCCCGCCAGGCGCCAGGTGAATGACTGATTAATTTTTGAGATCAGTGTGTGGTTGACAGGTAACGCTGCCGCGCGTTCAACTGCATCGTAAATGCTTTGCGGTGAACCAGGATCACAATACAATGCATCATCTCCGAAATATTCATGGGCATCGCCTTTCTCTGTGATCACAACACTGCAGCCCATGGCAGCCGCTTCGAGTGAGCTCAGGCCAGTGGTTTCAAACCAACTGGGCAGCACGTGAACTTTTGCCCTTTGATAGTAAGGAACGAGTTGCTGCTGCGAAAGATGATCAACAAAACTGATATTGGCTGCTGCGTTCCGCAAGCATAATTTATAATAGCGGTGCTGGTGGATTGCGGCGGCGCCGATCAGCACCACGCGGTATTTCGTATTGTTCAGTGCATATATAAGATTGAGCTGGTTCTTCAGTCCCTCGATGCGCGCAACGCACAACACCATGCGCGAATCTTTCTCAATGCCGGGATCATACCTGAACAATTCGGTATCCACACCGTTGGGTATTATCATGCACCTGGTTTTGCAGGCATACGACTTCATCAGCCTTTTGTGTTCGGAAGCAGAGTTGGGCAACACCATGGCGGCTTTATCAATGATTTCATGAATGGAGCTTTTTTGCCCCCTGAAGAGGTAGCGCAGGCTCATCAGTTTGTCTTTACCGGCGATCCAGCGTGCGATGACCTTCACATATTCAATGGCATCGCCGTGAAAAAAGCGAAGCGCAAAACCCGCCGTGCCGGTTCTGTGCAGCCTGTCGTATTCACTGTAATTAACGGCAATGGTGGACACAACGAACGGCAGTTTTGTTTTTTTGATGTGGCAGAGAATATCTGCAGGCCGGGTGATATTGAAAAAATGAAGCAGGCTGTACTGGTTATAATTTATTTTTTCAGTGGTGAGCCTGATATCCACAGCATATCCGTAATTCCGCAGCAGGCGCGCCGTTTCGAGTGCCTGAATGGTGTCGCCTCCGCGGGAGGTGAACAAGGTGGACCTGAGTATCATTGCCACTTTGACCATTTCAGGAACTAATATTGAATGCAGGTTAGTGAATTATAATACGCTCACCGCCGCGTAAGGTTGCTTTGAACCAACCGGTTACGAAGGTTTTTTTTGACATTCCTGGTAAACATTAGATTTGCTGGTTAATAGGTTCTTTGTGTACAACCTGTATTTTCAAATTCTGAAGGAGCCCGGTCATTGGCAGCAGCTTACCTGCCGCGATTCACTATTTACTTTATTCACATGTCCTCTTAAAAACAGGTATGAGGATCTTTGGAGCCATAACAATTACATAGTGTATGTGCTCAAGGGCAGGAAGATATGGCATACTGCCCATGGTTCGTTCGACCTTCGCGAGGGAAGTTGCGTATTTGTAAGAAAGGGCGCTGCTATTGTAGAGCAGTTTTTCGATACTGAATTTTGCTTTTTCCTCTTCTTTTTTCCTGATGAATTTATTTGCGATGTGCTGAAAAGCAAATCGGAGCCCATCCATCCACGGAAAGAGCAGTACAATCCTGTTATTTCTATCGACAATAATTTAACTGTACAGGCTTTCTTCCAGTCGATGATGCCTTATTTCGATGCGGGCCGCGAACCTGATCAGTCGTTGCTCGAGCTGAAGTTTAAAGAACTGATTCTAACTATCGCCGATAACCCCGTAAACAGCGAGATCATCTCTTATTTTAGTTCCCTGTTGAAAGAGCCACGGAGTACATCGTTGATGCGGGTAATGGACGATAACTATTGTTTTAATCTTGCGCTGGATGCGTTTGCAAAACTGTCCAACAGGAGCTTGTCTGCATTCAAGAGGGATTTTGAGAAAATATACGGCATGCCTCCCGGCAAATGGCTGATGGAAAAGCGGCTCAACCATGCTTTGCACGTGCTCACCAACATGGGTAAAACCGTTTCGGAGGCCGCTTTTGAAAGCGGATTTGAAAGTCCCGCACATTTTAGCCGTTCCTTCAGGCAGCGATTTGGCGCCTCCCCGGTCGATGTGAAGAAGCAGCCCGCAGGTTGAGCCTCACAGTCAAATTTCCGACCCGTGTAGCAAAGTGAATGGAGCAGCGCCAGGATAGTTTTGTGCCTTCACTAAAAAATTACTTCAATGAGCACAAAAACTATCCAGGGAAAACTTTGGAGCGTGGAACCGGAATACTGGTCAAAGCATTTTGAACCGTGGTTCCTTCCCATTTACAGGAACGTTTTGCAGCAAATCAGGTTAACCGAAGATCACTCCGTTCTTGATGCGGGCTGCGGAGCCGGCATGTTCAGTAGCATGGCCGTTAAAGCCGGCGCGCGGCTTATTGGCGTGGATGCGGCCTCCGGGCTGCTGGAAGTGGCCCGCCGGCGCAATCCCGACAACAATTTTCTTGAAGAGGACCTCGAGGCGCTGCCCTTTTCGGATAACACGTTCGATGTTGTCATCGGCTTTAATTCATTTCAGTATGCCGGAAGTTTCGACAAGGCGCTGGCAGAAGCCAGCCGGGTGTTGAAGCATGGCGGCCACCTGGTCCTCGCCATTTGGGCTAAACCCGAACTCAGCGATGCCACGAATATTCTTAAAGCCATCGGAACACTGCTGCCACCTCCTCCGCCCGGTACTCCCGGCCCGTTTGCGCTGTCGGAAGATGGCGTAATGGAAGGCAAGCTTGCCGATCGGGGGCTGCAGCTAATTAACCGGTCGGTGATCGATTGTCCCTTCATTTACCAGGCATTGGGTCATGGCATTAAAAGTTTCATGGGCACGGGTCCTGCCGCAGCGGCCATTGGCAACAGCAACAAGAATGTTGTTGAAGAAACGATTGCAAAGGCTTTTGAACCGTATCAGGTAACCGACGGTATTTATTACCTGCACAACCAGTTTTTAGTTTTTATCGCAAAAAAATCATGAAAAAGATAAGATTCATGGTTGCTGCCGCAATGATTGTTGGCAGCAACCAGCCTTGCCGGGTTCAACGGTGCAAGCGCTCAACAAAGATCCGGTGATGATGTTGCAGACAACTCCCGAGAAAGAGCTGAATAGTCAAATGTTACAACGGCCGGATGCCCTGAAGGACATCCGGTTTTCTTGTTTTAACTTGCGCCCCTGAAATAACCAATGCAATTAATATGACGAACGTTCATTATTCTTTTTTGGTTGCTTGCCTTTTGACGTCTCTCGTGTCGGTGGCGCAGGATGAGCCCGTAGAGACCTCCGGATTCATGAAAGAGAGATTGTTCACCGGCGGCGGTATTTCGCTCGGCTTTTCCGGCAACTCTTTCCAGGCAGGGGCGAGTCCCGTTCTTGGTTACAATCTTGCCTCGTGGGTGGACGCCGGAATTGCGATAAATTATAATTACTCTTCTTTTCGTGATGTTTATACCGCTAACGACAGGCTCCGCGAATCCACTTACGGCGGCGGCGTGTTCGGTAAATTCTACCCTGTCCGGTTTCTATTCATTCACACCCAGTTCGAACATAATTTCACAACACAGAAGTACCTGCCGGTCAACGGCCAGGCTTCCGAGAAAAATAAAGTAGAGGCCAACAGCCTTTTACTGGGCATCGGTTACGCCGGCGACCGCTACCCCGGCAGCGGCAGGCCCTTCTTCTATATCTCGCTGTTGTTTGACGTCCTGAACAACGAATACTCGCCATACACACGGGCAGACGGAAGGATCATCCCGCTGCTGCGCGGAGGTGTTCAGGTGCCGCTGTTCCAGGGAAGAGGCATGCGCTGACACAGTAAAACAGGTTTCTTCATTATATTTACTGTCCGGACCAATATCGGTGCGGCATTTTACTTATACCTAACAACAATATGAGGACCTGTTTATTACACGCCGTGGCGTTCTGCCTGTTTTTAATTGTCAATATTTTTCCTGCCGCTGCTGCAGATGGATCTATCGAAGGCAAATGGGACATGACCATCATCATCGATGGTAAACCCGCCCCTTCGTGGCTCGAAGTACGGCATTCCGGCACGAAACGGCTGGTGGGACAATACGTTGGCGTTGGCGGAAGCGCGCGCCCGATTGCGAAAGTAACTTTCGAGGGCAACAAAATGAGCTTTGCCATTCCGCCACAATGGGAAGAAGAAAACACCGACATGGTTTTTGAAGCCGTGTTGCAGGGCGACAGTCTTGTGGGCACCATGGTTGCCGCAAACGGAGAAAAATACAACTGGACGGCGCGCCGCGCACCGCTGTTGAAAAGAACAGGCACTCCCTCCTGGGGCAAATCCATTCAATTGTTCAACGGCAAAGACATGAACCATTGGACGGCGCTTGGTGAAAATCAATGGGTGGTTGCCGATGGTGCCTTAAAGAGCCCACATTCGGGAGCCAACCTCGTCACCAAACAGAAATTCACCGACTTCAAACTGCATATCGAATTTCGTTGTCCGAAGGGCAGTAACAGTGGCGTGTATTTGAGGGGACGCTATGAGGTGCAGATAGAGGACAGCCACGGTAAAGAACCGACCAGCGAACTGTTCGGCGGTGTCTATGGATTTCTTACGCCCAACGAGATGGCCGCGAAAACGGCCGATCAGTGGCAGAGCTACGACATTACGTTTGTTGGCCGCCTGGTAACGGTTGTGGCCAATGGAAAAGAAATCATCTGCCGTGCGCCGATACCAGGTATCACCGGTGGTGCGCTCGACAGCCACGAAGGAGAACCGGGACCGATACTCTTACAGGGCGACCACGGTCCGATAGAGTACAGGAACATCACGATCACTCCGGCAAAATAAATGGGTAACGATTTATTTTACATGACCATGCCTGAAAAAACCGACTGGCCGAAAGCCATAAAGCCGCTTCTTGCAAAATACAAGGACAAGCAACACCCGCTGGAATATAAAAGTGTTTACCAACTGGTAGTAATGGTGGTGCTGTCTGCCCGCGATTCGGACAGGCACATCAACCAACTGGCGCCCGATTTATTTAAAGCGTTTCCCAATATGAAGGCGCTGTCAAAAGCCACTCCCGACTCGTTGGCGCCTTTCATTGGAAAGGTGATAAACTCCGGTAACAAGTCGAACTGGCTGATCGGCATTGCAAATGAAATAAAGGAAGATAAAAACATTCCGCTCACGCTGGAAGGGCTTACGCGGTTAAGCGGTATTGGAAGAAAATCGGCTAACGTTATTTTGCGTGAGGCCGGCGCGCCGCCGGAAGGTGTGATGGTTGACCTGCACACGCAGCGTGTGGCCCCGCGGCTTGGCATTGCAAAGGGAACCAACCCGAAGAAAATCGAGGAAGAGATCATGAAGGCATTGCCGAAGGAGGAGTGGGACGCAGGAATGGCGATGTCGTTTCTTGGAAGAGAGA
Source organism: uncultured Chitinophagaceae bacterium (assembly GCA_946885665.1). Next base: position 13,503 of record CAMPGT010000027.1, read on the forward strand.
TATGCCGGCCGAAGCCGCTTTGCGAAATGTGCCTGATGCGGCCCGTTTGCGAGTATTACCAGCTTGTTATAAAATGATCGCCATGAAATGCATTCATCTTTGCTTTGTTGCCGTGCTTGCAATACTCGTATCCTGCTCCTCACAGGAAAGATCCGAAGCCGGGTTATTGCTGAAAAATGCTAATGTGATAGTCGGTGACGGCTCCGGAGAATTAAAGGGTGCGGACATCCTGGTTCGTGGCGATTCCATTGTGCAGGTGGGCAAAAATATTGATGATGCAGGAGCGAAGGCCGTTGACATGACCGGCAAAACGATCATGCCCGCACTGATCAGTGCGCATGTGCACATTGGTGTTCTCAAGGGAAATTCTTCCAGCGCGGATAATTACACCAGGCAGAACATTCTCGACGAACTGAAAAAATATGCGGAGTATGGAATACTGAATCTGCAGGTGATGGGCACCGACAGGCCTTTGCTTTTCCAAAATGGCCTGTACGACTCCATTCGCAACGGCTTGCTGCCGGGGGCAAGAATGTTGTCGGCGGGATACGGATTTAATATTCCCCAGGCCAATATCGATCCTTCGTCGTTTTTGAGCGCCGTTTACAGACCATCTTCCCCTGAAAGTGTGCCGGCCGAAATTGACAGTCTCGCTGCGCTGAACATAAAAACGTTAAAAATATGGGTAGATGATGCTGGCGGGTCGGCGCCCAAGATGAAACCTGAAATTTACCAGGCCATTATCAGGGAAGCGCACCAGCGCGGCATGCAGGTGGCCGCACATGTTTATTACCTCTCCGATGCGCGCAGGCTGGTAAACGATGGCATCGACATCATTGCGCACGGCATACGCGACAGTGTGGTTGACGCTGCTTTTGTAGAGAGCATGAAAAAAAACAATGTCATCTACATTCCCACTTTAGCGCTTGATAATTTTTCGTTTGTGTATTCGCGTGACCCGGAATGGATCAATGACCCGTTTTTTAAGAGATCGCTGGAGCCGGGCGTTTATGACATGCTCACTTCAGAGAAATTCAGGAATGAACAAAAGAATTCTCCTTCTCTCAAAAGAAATACCACCGCATTTACAGTGGGTATGCAGAATGTGAAGAAGCTGGCAGATGCCGGAGTGGTCGTGGCGCTGGGCACCGACTCCGGTGCATTTCCTATTCGCACACAGGGATTTTCCGAGCACCTGGAGCTGCAATTGTTACGTCAAGCCGGACTGACGCCCATGCAGGTGATAGTCGCTGCGACACAGAATGCAGCGAAGGCACTGAAAATTGACGACCGTTTTGGTACGTTGCAGCAAGGGAAAATTGCCGACCTGCTGGTACTCGATGGCGATCCGCTCGAAGACATCAGGAATTCAAGAAAGATCGAAGCGGTGTATAAAGCCGGCGAAAAAGTCGATATCCAATAATTATTCAACCACTATTTCATCCACAAGCATATTGGCCGGTCGGCCCGCGCCCGGGTGCCATCCCGGGGTGTTGCCGATGGAGCGCGCCTTCACTTTGATATATCTCGCGGTACGTGGTTCAAATTCCGCGATGAAATCGCGGAGGATGCCACCGTACTGATCGATAGGTAAAGTGTTTTCGATATTTGCCACCAACTCAAATTTCTTACCGTCCAGTGACGTATAATACTCCACATTTTTGGGAAGGAGCCGCAGCCAGAACCCCAGTTGATAATAACCCGACCCAATTCTTCGCACTGTTGTCGGTTCGCCGAGATCGATGACTACTTCGAGGTCTTTTCCCGGGAAGATAAACCAGTTGTTATCATAATCATGGCTGCCGCGGAAGCCGTCGGTGAGCATTTTTTCCTGGCCCTCCTTCAGGGATGTTGGATCGGGGCTGATGAATGTTACCTTCCTGCCGTAAGCAAGGTGTTCTTTCATTCCTTCGGCAAAGAGGCGGTATAAGGAAGAGCGGTAGGCTTCCGGCGAGGTGGCCCATTCTTTCAACTGGGTAACGCCTTCGCGTATGCACAGGTCGGTGAATGGGTCGATCATGGTGCGTATTTCATTGCGTACGTGCCACTGTCCGTTTTCTTTTACGAACATTCCATTGTCGCCAACATAATTTTTCTTGGCCTGTTCCATCCGTGCATACTGCAACGGGAGGCGCGCAATCCTCACACGTTCCAGTAGTGTGGCATCGTTGGCCACTGCCGTTTGTGCTTCATCGAACAGCGATTCATATTTTTTCATCATCGGTGGTGAAAGATAGGTGTCTTCGGCATCCACCGGCGATCCGAATATGCGCAATGGTTTTCCTCCGCGTTCCTGCGCGATGCGCATTTCGTCGATGTATCGGCGAATGGGCTTTGCTGCTTTTCCGTAGTAACCCTGCAGGAAATCGTTCATCAGCGTGTCAGCATTTTGGTAGGGGTTCCACAACAATTTTGAGATCATGTAAGAGCGCAATGCGGCAAATTCGCCGCCCACTTCGCGGTTGCCCTGTTCGAACATGGCGGTAACACCATTTTCCGCGAAGAAGCGAAGGTTCGGCTGCAACACGTGCAGGTTGGGAAACGGGCTCACAAGATGATTGAACTGGATCACATAGTCCCAAACGATGATGTCCTTTGCTATTTTTCCCCATTCACGAACATCGGTTACGAATTCGGCGCTGGCCGTGTCTTCATCGAGCGGCTTATCGCGGAACGCCTCGATGCTGCACAGCATGATGTTCACATTGCTTCTTGGCTTCAGTGTTTTCGGCGCGTGCCTGCCATATTCGTAGGCAAGCGTCGAAATCATTTTATCGGGGAACTGGTCGGCCACCTGGTTCACAAAATTGATGATGGATCCGGAGGGCGAGCCTTCGCGCTCATCCAACGCTTTGCACTTGTCGCAGGTGCAGTAGTCCTTGTTGTCGTTTTGGCTCACCGACCAGTATTTGGCATCGGGACGCTGCGCAATTTTTTTGCGCAGGTTATTGATGGTTATTTCGAGCACGGCCGGGTTTGAAAGACAGGGTTGTGTGGGAATTCTTTTCCCTTTTACCATCGCAAAATATTCAGGGTGCTGATCGTAATAGGTGGAAGGTGGTACCAGTTCGTTGAAGGTGTGCACCCACATGCCCCAGGCGGGCCTGCCGCCGTCCGGTTCATGGTCGAGCTTGTGCCATTCCGTGTATTCAGGGTCCCAGGTGCCGCGGTAGTGCGTGTCGCGGAAGGTGATGACGGGCACCTGTGTGTTATTGATGACGCCAAGCGTAATATTTTTTTGTTCGGGGATGATTTTGACCGAGGCGGTGTACATCCTGCAGCCAAGATATTCTTCCAGGAATGAATAGACGCCGTACAATGTTCCTTTTTCACTGCCGCCGGCAATAATTAAGCGGGAGCTGTCCGTTCTGATGGTGAAGCCATCTTCCTGGAGGGCTTTAAGATCGACTGGTGTGGCCAGTTCATCGAGCCGTTCATTTTGCCCCAGCACGATTTCATACGCTGTGTGCGCCAGGTTGGCCGGAACGATGGGAAGGGCGGCGCCGGATATTTCGAGCAGGTAGTGCTGCAGCACCGTGGATGCCTTCTTTTCGTCGGCTGTGGCGTGCGATGGAACGACGATGCGATAGCGGCTGTTCCCATTTTCAGTGATTACGATATTTTGCGCGGCCGGTTCGGGTGGTTTTTTCTTATTCTTTTTTTGCGCGTTGGCTGCGGGAACGGATAGCATAAATGCAAAAAGGAAAAAGCAAAAGTTGGTGCAGATGAGTTTCATGCGGACTGTATGGTGTTTGTTGTAGCATTTTTTCGCTAGAGAAAATAAGGTACTGATTTTTTGCGAACTTATTTGTGACGGCATTTGCAGCAGGTTCCTGTTTTTTGTATAAATTCATAGAACAAACACCCAAGAATTTTTTGCCGGTATGGAAGCATACAGGGACCAAAACAACTGCAGTGGATCTGAAGGGGACGCATCGTTTCTTTTCGCATCTATTTTTGACAAGCATCAGCAAAAAATTTACCGCCTGGCCTTTCGGGCCACCAAATCCCATCAGCATGCCAATGATATTGTGCAGGAAGTTTTTATGAAACTTTGGGAGCACCGGTCTTCTATAGGCGAAATTAAAAACATAGATGCGTGGCTGGTGAGGGCGGTGAAGAATAAGGTGATTGATTTTCTCCGAAAAGTTGCCGCCGACGACAGGCTGAAGGCGTCGTTGTGGAGGAAGATCGAGCAGAAGCAGGCTGCGTTGGATTCGCCACTGGAGGCAAAGGAATCAGAGCAGTTGATGCATGAAGCGGTTGATGCGCTTCCCGCGCAGCGAAAAATGGTGTACCGGTTGAACCGCGAAACCGGCCTCAGTTACCAGGAAATAGCGGACGAGCTGTCTATTTCGCGGCACACGGTAAAAAACCAGCTTTACCTGGCGCTGCGGTTTTTGCAGAAGAGATTTTCGGTGTGAGACGGGAAGGCAATGGGCAATGCAAACGGCAATGGCCCTCTTCGCGCATCTTCGCGCCTTTGCATGAAACCCAACTTTCAACTTTTTTTACTTCCCCAATAGGAACATCTCCCCATTCCTTCGTCTTATTCTTATCCGGCGATTGCAACACATCAATTAAATGGAAGAAAGGACAAAATACCTGCTTCGAAAATATTTGGACAACACCTGCAGTAAAGAAGAATTTGATGAATTTTTTTCTTACATAAGAAACAACAACGAAACTGTAATACACGAAGCACTGGGACGCGCCATCACCCCGGAAGCCGTACCCCGAAAGCGGTATATAAAACCCGCCCTGCTGGCAGTTGCGGCAGCCATCTTGGTCATCTTCATCACCGGCACCGCCTGGCTGATGTTGAACAGGCAGAAACAACGCCAACCCCTGCTTGCCGTAAGAAAAGAGCACCCGAAAAACACCGTTCTGAAAGCAACACAGCGATCGGAGTACAAGTACCTGCTGCTGCCCGACAGCACACAGGTGTGGCTGAACGCCGCGAGCACGCTGGAATTCCCGGAATCGTTCGACAAAAACGAAAGGGTGGTGTTCCTCGAGGGGGAAGCCTACTTCGACGTGAAGCATGCAGACAAGGTTCCCTTCATCATTTACACCGGCCAGGTGAGCACGGAAGTGCTGGGAACGGCATTCAACATCAAGGCCTACCCCGACCTTGAAAAGGTTACGGTGTCGGTGAACCGGGGAAAAGTGAAGGTAAACTATGAAAACAAACAGGTGGCCATGCTCACACACGGACAACAGGTGATCATCAACCGCAAGGTGAACAGGATCAAAGAAAAAGAAGTAAAGGAAGAAGAATCCGCTTCGTGGCAACAGGGTAAGCTGATGTACGACGATTATTCCGTGGCCGACATTCTCTCCGACCTGGAAAGAATTTATGACGTCACGATCACCATCGGCTCACCGCAAATCGAAGACATGCGCGTGTCCACTTCGTTCAGAAGGGAATACGGCGTGGAGTCGGCACTCGAAATATTGTGCAGGTTAACCGACACACGGCTGAAACTTGAAAACGGTATCTATATTATTGATAACAACCAAAACTGAAAAAAAAATGAAATAAAAAAGGACCTGCCAGTTACGACCTGGCATGGTCCAGAGTTTAAGGAATCCTCATTACAGAATTTTTAAACCAACCAAAGCTATGATTTTTTACCAGAAAATGCATGGTAGGCCGCTGTTGTGCATTTACGCTTCAAACGCCATTTCGGTCATGGGGCGCGGACAAATGAAAGCGATTTTTATGAGAGCGATGATACTAGGCTTCTTTCTTACCGTTAGTGGACTAATGATGGCAGCCGACTCCTCCGGGCAGGACCTGAGCAAGATCAGGGTATCCATTTCGCTGAATGATGTTTCGCTGAAAACTGCGCTGAAAAAAATCGCACACTCCACTAATGTTTCCTTTTCTTACAGAACTAACGACGTGTCGGCTTACAAAAAAGTTACCGTTGTCGTGAAAGATGTGAGCCTGGAAAAACTGCTGAGAGAACTTTTCAACGAACGGGGATTGATGTATGAGGTCGTGAACGCTAACATCATCATCAAAAAGAAAAAAGAGGCACCGCTGGAAGCCTTGCGCGAAAATGAAATTGACGGCGGCATCAGGGGCAGGGTTACCAACGCAGACGGCGAACCCGTTGCCAACGCGTCGGTGATGATCACTGAGCTGAATAGGGGAACCGCTGCCGCCAATGATGGAACATTTACTTTCTCAAATATCGATGCCGGCGAATACACCCTCCAGGTTTCTGCGGTTGGCTTTGCCACCGCAACACGAAAAGTAACGGTGGAAGATAACGATGTGGCCATGGCGAACGTGCAACTGGCGCTCGACAACGGCAACCTTTCGGAAGTGACCGTAACTGCCCTGGGCATTCGGAGAGAAAAAAGAGAACTGGGTTATTCGGCGCAGGAAGTGAGAGGCGAGGCGTTGTCGGCCAGCCATCAATCGAATATTGTCAACGCCCTGCAGGGACAGGCCACAGGGCTGCAGATCAACTCAGGTGGCGGCGCGCCGGGCCAGGGAGCGAAGATCATCCTGAGAGGTATCAACTCCCTCGATCCGCAACGCGATTTTCAACCTTTATTTGTGGTAGATGGCATACCCATCGACAACACCACCGATGTTTCGGATGGCAGCACCCTGTACGGCATCGGCAACCGCGCATCTGATATCAATCCGGATGACATTGAGTCGGTCAACATCCTGAAAGGCGGTGCTGCAACGGCCCTGTACGGCCTGCGCGCTTCAACAGGCGCCATCATCATCACGACAAAGTCGGGTAAGTCGGGAAAACTGAGAGGAAGCGTGACCACCACGGGCAGCATTGACGAGATCAACAAATACCCGAATACACAGAGAAAATATTCCCAGGGATTTTTGAGTGAATACGATGCCTCCAGCTTCTGGCCGGCCTGGGGACCTTCCGTCGAAGAAGCGAAAGCCCTCGATCCATCACATCCCGATGAACTGTTCAACAATTACAAACATGGGTACAAAACCGGCAACTCCATCAGGAACAGCATAAACATCTCGGGAGGTACGGAAAAGGCAATTTTTTCGGCTGCCTTCTCGCAATACAACCAAAAAGGCATCATGCCTTTCACCAACTATAAAAATTATTCGGCAAAGGTCGCCGGCGAGTTCCGGTTTTCAGATAAGCTGCGGCTCAATACTTCCGTCAACTACATCAAATCGGGTGGCCGCAGGGCCAATGCCGACCGGTACAACGAAAACCTCACTTATTTTTCACCACGATGGGATATTTGGAACTACATCAAACCTGATGGAACACAAAACACCATCGTGGGTTCCGATAATGAGAATCCTATTTACGTGCTGTATGGTAAAAGATATGTTGATGACGTTGACCGCATCATCGCCAATGGCAACATTGTTTATTCGCCCTTGAAATGGCTCGACATTAATTATCGTTTCGGCGTTGACCAGTACAACGATTCAAGAACGCAGACAACGCCCGGTCCGTTCGGTTTTGTGGATGAAATATATCCCGCTTCCGATTTTGGCTACGGAACGGTGTATGAGTATCACGCCAGGAGCACCGTGCTCAACTCAACTTTGATGCTGAATTTCAAAAACAGCATCGGCACCCATCTTGAATCTTCGTTCAAGATCGGGCAGGACGTTTATTCCCGGGAAAGGCGTTCCGTCAGTACAAAAGGCGACACGCTCAATGATCCGCGCTTTTACAGCCTGAGCAATGCAAAACGCGTACTCGGTCAAAACTTTCTTACAGAATACAGGATCATCGGCTTGTTTGCCGACTGGACCCTGGGATGGGATAAATTTCTTTACCTGAATCTCACTGGCAGGAACGACTATACATCAACGCTAGCCGAAGAAAACCGTTCGTTCTTTTATCCTTCGGCGAGCATCAGTTGGATATTCACCGAAAATTTTGCTCCCCCGGCCTGGCTTACTTTTGGAAAGCTGCGCATGTCTGTTGCGCGAATCGGTAAAGATGCTCCTCCGTACGCTACGTCTGAGGGCTACATGATCGGCACAAGAGGTGTGGATAACCGGCTGCCCCTAACCAACGGCGTCAGTCCTTTCAACCTCGACCCGCAAACCGGCGATCAAAATCTCGAGCCGGAGTTCACCACTTCTTATGAAGGAGGTATTGAGGCGCGGTTCCTGAACAACAGGTTTGGCATCGATCTTACCTATTATAACAATACCAGTAAGAATCTCATCATTCCTGTAAAGGTTCCGGTGACCAGCGGCTTTGAGGAAGTTTATCTTAACGCCGGCAGTATTCGCAACCAGGGTATTGAGCTAAGCATTAACGGAACACCCATCGACAATGAGAACTTCACCTGGAACTTCCGTGTAAACTACACGCGTAACAACAACAAGGTGCTCGAAATTTACCCGGGCCTCACAGAGATCGCCCTCGAGAGCCAGTTCGGTTATCTCAGCTCCACCGTCACGCAGAAATTCATCCCGGGATTTCCGGTGGGCGCTTTGTTCGGCAGAACATATGAGCGCTACTACGGCGACAAGACAGAAGATCCAATGATCCTGGAAAAGGATTTGCCGCTCGTGATCGGCGGTGATGGTTTTCCGGTACTCAACCCGGCTTCGAAGCAGCAATACATCGCCAATTCGCAACCGAAATGGATCGGCAGCCTCAGCACTTCGTTAAGGTTCCGTCAACTCCTGCTCTCGTTGCTTTTTGACACACAGCAAGGTGTTTACCGTTACAACCAGTTCGCCAACTTCCTCGGCGCATTCGGACTCAACAAAGAATCGGAGAACCGTAACGACATGAAAGTGTTCGAGGGTGTGCATGCAGATGGCACGCCGAACACTACGGAAGTATGGCTCGGCCAGGGTGAGGGACCCGACGGCACCGATTACGGCAATGGTTATTACCGCGACAACTATCGCGGCGCCTCAGAAATATTTATCGAAGATGCATCGTGGATCAGGCTGAGAACGATTAGTCTCGGTTATGCGGTGCCGCCAGATTTCGTAAAACGAACCGGCTTTTTGCAGGGCGCGAATATCACCTTCTCGGTAAATAATCTTTGGTTAGACACCAGGTGGTCGACTTTTGATCCGGAGCTGAGCTCAACAAATTCAGGCAGCGTAACAGACGGGTTTTCAGGATTCACTTATCCTGCCACCCGTAATTACATCCTTTCCGTTAATCTTAACTTTTAACACCTGGATTATGAAAAAACTCATCTATATACTTTTCGCCGGTTCATTTGCGCTCACGATAACAGGTTGCAGTAAATATCTCGACAAGCTCGACAATCCCAACCTCGTTACCGACCCCCCTTTAAACGGGTTGCTTGCAGAGGCCACATTTGAAACCGGACGCGACGTGTTTCGTATCTCAGACAATGTTTCTTATTATGTTCAATACCTCGCATCCAACACCCAGGGCAGCGATGGTGATATTTACAATGAAGTGGACCTGTCCCAAACATGGACCGACATCTACTTCACCATGATGAACATTAAACAAATGAACGACAGGGCCATTGAGCAGGGTTCAACACAGCACCTTGGCGTCGGCAAAATATTGATGGCGATAAATCTCAATTTGCTCATCAACGCTTTTGGTGACGTTCCCTACACCGATGCCTTGCAGGGTAAACAAAAACTGATACCCACTTTCAGCGACCAGGCCGCGCTGCACGACACTGCCATCCAGTTGCTCAACGACGGGATCGCAGAATTGCAAAAAACGGGTTCGTCGGCTGAGCTTGATCCCGCCAGCGATGTTATTCACGGTGGAAATACGGAAGCCTGGGTCAAAACGGCAATGGCTTTAAAAGCCAGGTTTCTGAACCAGCTTTCACGAAAGGCGACATATGACGAAACGGCGATCTTCGATGCACTTTCCAACGCCTACGCTTCGAATGACGATGATGCGGCGCTCACTGCCTTCGAAGGCAGAAGCCCGTGGAACGAGGTGGCATATAATAACACCGTGCTGCTGCTGGACGGATGGCTGAGCACGCAATTCGTGGATGCCTTGAATGGAACCACATTCGGCGTGTTTGATCCGCGGCTACCGAAAATTGCGACGCTTACTCAATTCGGCGACTATCGCGGAACACCGAATGGTGCGGGTC
>CAMPGT010000028.1 GCA_946885665.1 uncultured Chitinophagaceae bacterium
TTTATGGTCATGCCCATGATCACTATAACCATCCAGCTTCGCATATAGCTCAGCGTTATTGGTGAGCACCGCGCCGCCTTCTGCGCAGGTAAGCGTTTTAACAAAGTCGAAAGAAAAAGCGCCTGCATCGCCAATAGTTCCGAGATATTTGCCTTTGTATTTTGCGCCGGCACTCTGACAAGCATCTTCGAACAATACCAGCTTATGTTCGCGGCAAATGGAAACAAGTGCATCCATGTCTGCCATCGCGCCGCACATATGAACCGGCATCACGCATTTTGTTTTTGGGGTGATGGCAGCTCTAACCGCTGCGGGATCGAGCGTTAGCGTTTCATCCACATCGGTAAGAACAGGCACCGCACCCACACTCAGCACCGCTTCGAAACTGGCCACAAAAGTGAAACAGGGCATGATCACTTCGTCGCCGTACCCCACACCCAGCGATGCCAGCGCTGTGGTAAGTGCCGCCGTGCCGCTCGACACCAACTGAGAATATTTAGATCCGAATGTTTTGTTGATTTCTTCTTCCAGTTCCTTCGCCTTCCACCGGCCCTTGCGAACGCCATCAAATCCATAGCGCATCATTACTCCGGTTTCCAGCACCTCATTTACCTGCTTTCTTTCTTCTTCACCAAACTTTTCATATCCGGGCATATCATTCAGTTTTTTTCAAAGGTATGGAGTTTAGAATTTCTCTACCACGCCCAGCGCAAACAGCGCAAAATCATATTTAACAGGATCAGCAGCGTCATATTTCCGTAAGTGAGCGGTAAGCTCCATTGCCGAGCGCCAGTCGGCATTCGGCCGTTGGAGCAAGTCAAATCTCCTCGCCACGCGCGCAACGTGCAGGTCGAGTGGGCAAACCAGTTGCGACGGCTTTATCTTTTTCCAAAGACCGAAGTCCACCCCCTTCCCGTCGTCCCTTACCATCCATCTTAAAAACATGTTAAGCCGTTTGCACGCCGAATTTTTTTGCGGCGACGCAACGTGCTTCCTCGTTCTCTTTGGAACGTCTTCCAACGAAAAAAAATAATTACTAAAGAAGTTGAGCGCCTCTTCCACTGGCTCGCCAACCGCAGGCAGCGGCGCCGTGAATGCGTCCTCGAGCGAATCATTTTTTTGATAATGATATTGCAGAAAGGAAATAAAATAAAGCAGATCGGTAGCGTTGAACGTGCGGTGACAAAAATGCTCGAATCTTTTCCTTTCTTTTTCGCGATGATGAACAATAAAATGATGGGGATCGTTATCCATCAGTTTCATCAGCTCAAAACTTTTCCGCATGATGGTTGTGCGGTTGCCCCATGCAAAGATTGCCGCAAAAAAACCGGCAATCTCGATGTCCTGTTTTTTGTTGAACCTGTGCGGTACGGATATCGGATCGCCGTCGATAAATGACGGCCGGTTATACTCTTCCACCTTCCGGTCGAGGAAATCTTTCAGTGCATTCACCGTTATGCTTTCAAGGCATTATCCAGGTCATCGATCAAATCATCTATATCTTCCACGCCCACGCTTAACCTGATCAGCGAATCGGTCAGGCCATTCTTTATTCGTTCTTCTCTCGGAATAGATGCGTGGGTCATGCTCGCCGGATGATTGATCAGCGATTCAACACCGCCGAGGCTTTCAGCGAGGGCAAACACTTTTGTTGACGACAATAACTGCTTTGCTTTATCAACACTGTCATCTTTGAGGGTAAAGCTCATCATTCCACCAAAACCGCGCATCTGCTTCTTCGCAATTTCATATCCCGGATGATCCTGGAACCCGCACCAGTACACCTTGCCAACTTTAGGATGTGCCCGTAAAAATGCGGCGATCTTTTCTCCATTAAAGCAATGTCTTTCCATTCTCAGGTGAAGCGTCTTCAATCCCCTGAGCACAAGAAAGCAATCCTGCGGACCCGGCACCGCTCCGCAGCTTTTTTGGATGAAGTATAATTGTTCGCGCAGGTTGGCGTCGTTCATCATCAGGCAGCCATGAATAACGTCGCTATGGCCGCCGAGATATTTCGTGGCGGAATGCATGACAATGTCCGCACCGTGATCGAGTGGATTTTGCAGGTATGGCGAAGCAAAAGTGTTATCAACACATACAATTATCTCTTTGCCCCTGACCAATGATGAAACCGCCCGAATGTCCACCACGTTCATCAACGGATTAGTGGGCGTTTCGATCCATATCAGTTTCGTTTTATCATTGATGAGCTTGCTGACGTTTTCCGGCTGGAACATGTCAACGTAATGAAACTTTATTCCAAACTTTGCAAACACTTTTGTAAACAGGCGGTAGGTGCCGCCATACATGTCGTTGCCGGCAATCACTTCATCGCCGGGCGACAGCAGTTTGATCACTGCGTCGGTTGCAGCCACACCACTTCCAAATGAAAGACCGTATTGGGCATTCTCGCTGATCGCGAGCGCTTCTTCCAGTACCTGTCGCGTTGGATTCTGCGACCTTGCATATTCAAAGCCTTTATTCACGCCGGGTGCCTGCTGCACATATGTTGACGTTTGGAAAATCGGCGTCATAATGGCGCCGGTCGATGGATCAGGTTCAATTCCTCCGTGTATCAATTTCGTGGCCAGTTTCATGTCGTTGTTTTGCATGCGAATTTAACTTGTTTTCACATTGATTATTTTACATTTGTCGCGATGGGTCAGAAGAAACTACTACGCTTTGCAGAAATCAGGACATTTCACAATGTGCTGGAATACCCACAGCAGATGCAGGGAAAGTGGAGCGCTTTTTTTCAGAACAACCATCCGCTTACGCTGGAACTCGCCTGCGGCAAGGGCGAATACGCCGTGGGGCTGGGCAGGATGTTTCCCAACAGAAATTTTATTGGCGTTGATTTGAAAGGCAACCGGATATGGGTGGGCGCAAAAAAGGCCCTGCAGGAGAAACTGGAGAATGTTGCGTTTATCCGCAGCCAGATAGATAAAATCGACCAATATTTTGAAAAAGGCGAGGTGAGCGAGATTTGGATCACATTTCCCGACCCGCAGCTAAGAACTTCAAAGGCAAAGAGACGCCTTACACATCCCCGTTTTTTAAGACTGTACCAGAACATACTTGCTGCGGGAGGGCCCATCCATCTTAAAACTGACTCACCCGATCTTTATCGCTTTACACTGTCGGTGATAGAATTATATGGGCTGAAAATAATTGAAGATATTGACGATGTGCATGCCGGGGCCGCATTAATGGATGAATTGAAGATCAAAACGTACTATGAAAGTCTCGACATTGCAGGCAGCAAGCGCGTGCATTACCTGCAATTCATACTGCCGCCGGAAATATTGCCGGATAGGGATAACGAATTAAAAGATGTAATCGTTGAACAGGAAGCCTACAGACGATGAAGAACCTGAATCATACTCGAATGATGAAGGACTAACCGTATTTACGGCAGAATACCTGCTGAGCCGGGGATATTGCTGCGGCTACGGTTGCAAAAATTGCCCCTATGACTATTTAAACGTGAAGGAGCCGCGGCGCTCCATGCTTCTTCTTCAAAGAAAAAAAGATGAAAGCGAAAAAAAATAAAAAAGCTCCGCCCAAAGAAAAGGCCGTAAGCATCAATCCTTCAGGCAAAAAGGATCAGTCGTTTTTCGAGCTTGTGCACGAAGTGGCGAGGCAAATACCGCGTGGACGCGTCACTACATACGGCGCCATTGCTGCCTGCCTGGGGACAAAATTATCTGCGCGCATGGTGGGGTGGGCGTTGCATGGCGCTCACGATCCGCGAAATAAAGTGCCGGCGCACCGCGTGGTGAACAGGAACGGCATGCTTTCGGGCAAACATCACTTTGGCGGGCCCGACGCGATGCAAAAACTGCTGGAGAAAGAGCATATTAAAGTGGTGAACGACCAGGTGCAGGATTTTAATCGGTTGTTTTGGGACCCGATGGAAATGGGTTAAAACGATCGGCCATCATCGAACAACCACTAATAATATGGCGAGATAAACAAATACACCAACACTCCACTCACAGATACATACAGCCAGATGGGCCACGTTATCCTCGCCAGTTTGCGGTGCCTGGGCCATTCAGCGATCATGGCGCGATAACTTGTAAACAGGATAAAAGGAAGAATGATCGCCGCGAGCAATATGTGCGTGATCAGAATGAAGAAATATACATACCGGATGGTTCCTTCTCCTCCAAATTTCGTGTCGCCGGCAAACAGATGGTGACACACATAAGACATAAGAAACAACACAGACAACGCCATTGCCGTCAGCATCAGCCTGCGGTGCAGGAGATATCTTTTGTTTTTAACGGCAACCAGCGCCGCGATTAGCAGTACGGAAACGCAACTGTTGATGATGGCGTTTATGCGGGCGAAAATATGCGGGTCGAAGCCAGGGCCCAGTGGCACCTGCACTCTTCCAAGAATTACAATGGCGATAAATACAACCACCGAAACGGCCAGGATAAGTATTCTCGCTCTTCTGTCGTTCTTAGGAAGGATCGGTTCCAGCATGTTAAAAAAAGGAGGTTTTTTTCTTCTTGTCCTTTTCAAGGATCAGTAGTGTGATGTCTTCGGCCAGTTTCGACATGGATGCACTGTCGAGGCCGTCGTAGTAGCCGCGAACTACCCGGTCTCTGTCTATCAGTACAAATTTTTGTGTATGGATGAAATTGGAGTCCACTCCTTTGCCGTCCTGCAGACCCAGCTTCAATTCATCGAGGGCATAGTTGTAGATCTTATCTTTCGGGCCGGTAAGGAACCACCACGTGTCGTGATTGACATGAAACTTATCCGCATATTTTTTGAGCGCTTTTGCCGAATCCCTTTCCGGGTCGACGGTAAACGAAATGAACCGAACGAAGCTGCCATTCAGTTTGGTGCGCGGGTCCTTCATTTTCATGGCATCCTGCAGTTCCTTCATGTTTTGTGTAAGCGTTGGGCAGATGGAAGGGCAGCGCGTGAAGAAGTAGTCTGCGACGATAATGTTTCCTTTTATATCGTCGAGCGACACCTCGTCGCCCAACTGGTTGGTGAGGGTAATGTTGTCGAGCGTGTGCCAAACCGTGTCAGATACCTTCTTTCCATTCACTACCTGGTTGATAACGGTGTCGGGAAAATACCTTGGCGGCATGTGGACGGCACCTTCACTCGCCGTTTTAACGATGTAATAGCTGAGCAGCGGAAGGAGTGCTGCAAGACAAAGCGCCAGTACAGATTTTTTACTCACGTCTCAAATTGAGCCGCAAAGTTACGTCATTTTAAATGCTCTTCCTGTCCATGCTCGGGAGCAGGCGCCATTTTTTGGTGTTGCGTTTCTCTTTTGTGCGTATCGATGTTATTGCGAAGGTTCTTAAATGAGTCACCATCCCACAAAAAGGCGCCGATAAACCAAACGAACAGCAGGGCCGGCACGGCGATGGTCATGATCATATTCTTGATCTCATGCTTCAGGTGCATGAATTCGGCGATGATATAAAATGCTTTGGCCGAAGTGAATATAATATAGAGGATGTTGAACCAGATCTTTGTGGTATGCGGAAACCGGGGAGCAACAAACATCCCGATAACAAGCTCGATGCAGGTGATGACAAGCAGTATCCAGAATGTTCTCCAGACCGCTTTTGTATCGAAGCCGTGGTTGTGTTCGTGTGCCTCCTGGTCGAGGTGTGCGTGTGCTGAACTATTTTCCATACAGTTATTTTAATGCTTTCATCTTTTTAAAACAGGTAGAAGCAGGTGAATACAAATACCCACACCAGGTCCACAAAGTGCCAGTAAAGTCCTGCTTTTTCAATCATCAGATAATGTCCTCTTCTTTCAAATGTTCCCTTGATCGTCATTATGAGCATAATGATGTTCACGATCACGCCCGAGAACACGTGAAATCCATGAAATCCGGTTATAGTAAAGAAGAAATTGGTAAAGTTGGTGGTCGACTGGCTACCGTCGTAGTTAGGGAAAGGATTTCTTCCCCACCATGCGCCTTCATGATACAGGTGCGTCCATTCCCAGGCCTGGCAGGAAAGGAACGCGATACCGCCGAGTATGGTCCATGACATCCATTTGATCACGCCTGCCCTGTCTTTCGCATGCCCGGCGCCTACGGCCAGTACCATGGTAACGGAGCTCATGATGAGGATGAACGTCATAAGGCTCACAAATACCAGTGGCAAATGTGTATCACCCATGAACGGGAACGTGGAAAAAACGTGGTTCGGGTCGGGCCATGCCGGGGTGGCGAAGCGGATGGATCCGTAGGAGATAAGAAACGCGCCGAAAGTGAACGCATCGCTCATCAGGAAATACCACATCATCAGTTTGCCGTACTCGACATTAAAAGGGCTTCTTCCCCCTCCCCACCATTTTTGACTTGCCGTTGTAGCTATGTCTGCCATATAAAAAACGTAAAAGTTAAATTTAAAACTCAGTTACAGCGTCCACATAAAGAACACAAAGAGATAGATCCATAAAAGATCCACAAAGTGCCAGTATGTGCTTGCCAGTTCGATGGTTACCGGGTTATAATTACGGACCTTAGAACTGAACGCCTTTATAAAAATGATCAGCAGCGCCACCACCCCGCCGAGCACATGCAGCACGTGCAAGCCGAAGATGATGTAAAGAAACTGTCCGCCTCCCGATCCCCTGAAATCAACACCAGTACCCCACAGGCTGCTGAACCCCATAATCTGGAAGGTGATAAACAGCATACCCAGCAAGGCTGTTACCGATATCAGCCTGCGGTAACCCTTCATGTTCCTTTCCTTGAAAGCCTTCAGGGCCAGTTGAATGGTCAGACTGCTTGCAAGGATCACCGCGGTCGAGTAATAAAATATCTTCGGCATCTGCACGGTTACCCATGCAGGCTGACTTTCCTTCACCACATAAGCACTCGTAAGGCCCGCAAACATCATAATAATGCTTCCCAGCCCTACCCACAATGTGAACTTGTGTGGATGAATCTTGTTTCTCTGTGTACTCACTGTTGCGCCAATCACGTTTATAATTTTACTCCTTTAACCATTTTTATCTGCCAGCAGGGTAAGCAATACCACTGCCAGGTAAATATAGCTTCCAAACATCACTCGCCTTGCCGCTTTCACCGTCATTTGCCGGTAGAGCTGAACGCACAGCCATACCATGTAGAGGTTTGCCGCAAGTACGATCCAAAAGCTTACCACGCCGCTCATTCCCGCCAGGTAGGGAAGCACCCCGATAGGTACCAGCACCAGCGAATAAATGACCGACTGTATCGCCGAGTATTTTGTGGGCCCTTCGACCGAAGGCATCAGTTTGAACCCTGCTTTCGCATAGTCGCTATGCGCTATCCAGGCGATGGCCCAGAAGTGCGGGAACTGCCAGAAGAACTGGATCGCAAAAAGTATCCATCCTCCTGCCGTCAACTGATCCTGCCCCGCGGCCCAGCCGATAAGGCAGGGCAAAGCTCCGGGAACCGCACCCACCAGCACCGACACCGAGCTTTTCCTTTTCAGGGGTGTGTACATAAACGCGTACACGAACCAGCTCACAGCCGCAATGACTGCCGACAGCGGGTTAAAGAAATGCCACAATATCGCTGCACCTCCCAAACCTGCCACCGCCGCAAATGTCCATCCTTCGGAAGGACTCATCCTCCCCGAAGCTACGGGCCTTTTTGCGGTGCGCTTCATTAACGCGTCGGTATCCTTCTCCACCACCTGGTTAACCGCGTTGGCGCTGCCTGTGACCATTAATCCTGCAGTAAACAGGAGAATGATCATGAGCCAGTCATACTCGACAACTTTTGGAGCAAGGAGGTAGCTGACAACTGCTGAAAAGACGACCATGAAACTCAGGCTGAACTTTATCAGCATCATGTAATCCCTGATCTTGCTCGCTATTGTAAAAGAACTAGTTGGTTTATCACCCATTGCCTTTATATCAATGGGGCTTTTCATCGGGCATCACCGGTTCAGTTTGAGAAATGAATTCTCTGCCATCTTTACTGTAATCATAGGGCCAGCGGTGAACTTCCGGAATTTCTCCGGGCCAGTTACCATGACCGGGATGGATCGGCGCTGTCCATTCGAGCGTGGTTGCGCCCCATGGATTCAGCACCATAACCCTTCTACCCTTGAAAATGGAATAGAAGAAGTTAAAGATGAACATCAACTGAACGGCAAATACTACCATTGCCACTGTTGAAATAAACTTATTGAGATCAGCAAACTGGTTGAACGATTCCCAGTTGCTGTAATCGAGATAACGGCGCGGCATCCCTGCAAGACCTTCGTAGTGCATGGGCCAGAAGATCAGGTAAGACCCGATCAATGTGACCCAAAAGTGGATGTACGACATGGTATTGTTCATGTAGCGCCCGAACATTTTCGGGAACCAGTGATAAATACCGGCAAACATGCCAAAGAATCCCGCAACGCCCATCACAATGTGGAAGTGCGCGATTACGAAATAGGTATCGTGCAGATGTATGTCAAGTGTTGAGTTTCCAACGAAAATACCGGTTAGTCCACCGGAAATGAACAGGCTCACAAAGCCTATTGAGAACATCATGCCCGGAGTAAACCGGAGGTTCCCTTTCCAGATAGTGGTTAGCCAGTTAAATACTTTTATCGCTGATGGTATGGCAATCAGCAGCGTCAGCAGTACGAACACCGATCCCAGGAAAGGATTCAAACCGCTCACGAACATGTGGTGCGCCCACACCAGGAAGGCCAGTATCGCAATCGCAAACAGCGAACCCACCATCGCCATGTAGCCGAATATCGGTTTCCTTGCATTCACACTCATCACCTCCGACACAATACCCATGGCCGGTAGGATGATAATATATACCTCAGGGTGACCCAGGAACCAGAACAAGTGTTGGTAGAGGATCGCACTTCCGCCTTCGTTAGGCAGCGCAGTTTGTGTGGACGCCAGGTAGATATCCGAAAGGAAGAAGCTGGTGCCGGCGTGGCGGTCGAACAGCAAAAGAATGAAGCCCGACAGCAGTACCGGGAACGAAAGCACACCCAGAACGGCAGTGAAGAACAGCGCCCAGATGGTGAGCGGCAGCCTTGTCATGCTCATTCCTTTTGTGCGCATATTGAGGATCGTGGAAATATAGTTCAGACCGCCGAGCAGTGACGACACAACAAACAGTGCCATGGCCGTCAGCCAAAGGTCTGCACCCACCCTTGACCCGGGCGAGGCATCTCCAAGGGCGCTAAGCGGTGGATAAGCCGTCCATCCTCCTGCAAAAGGACCTGTTTGCACGAAAAGAGAAGAGAACATGATGACGCTGGCAATAAAGAAGAACCAGTAAGAAAGCATGTTCAGGAACGGCGAGGCCATATCCCTTGCACCAATTTGCAACGGAATAAGATAGTTGGCGAACGTTCCGCTCAAACCGCCGGTGAGTACGAAGAACACGAGAACGGTGCCATGCATTGTAACCAGCGCGTAATAAGATTCAGCGGATATTTTGCCTCCCGGCGCCCAGCGCCCAAGCAGATCTTCGAGTATCGGGAAAGCCTGGTCGGGATACCCGAGTTGCAACCTGAACAGCACTGACATCAATCCACCGATGACGGCCCACGCCATACCGGTGATCAGGAATTGCCTGGCGATCATTTTATGATCCTGGCTAAATACATATTTCGTGATGAACGTGTCCTTGTGATGATGTACGTGATGCTCATCATGGTGCGCCTCATGAGTTGTTATTACCTCCGGGTGGCTATGCATTGCAGCGTCGTTGCTCATGATAATTCTTTTTTATTGATCGGTTTTCGGGACCGGGTTATTGTTTTACTGCCACAGCAGATGCCGCCGGCGATGTTTGCGCCGTTGCTGTCGTGTCTGCTGCTTGTTTGTTGGCGGGATCCTTTTCAGGAAACGCCAGGTAATAAGTTGGTTTCTGCCTGGCCCTCCAAAGAATATACTCCGATGGAGTAACCACTTTCACGATGCCTTTCATTGAATAATGTCCATTACCACACATCTGGTCGCAGGCAATTTCATATTCGAACTTGCTATTACCCGTGATCTTCCTCATCTCTTCTGTTGTGTACTTCGGTGTGAAATGCATGGTGGTGGGTGTGCCGGGAACCGCATCCATCTTCATGCGGAAATGCGGCAGGCCCACGTCATGAATCACATCCCTTGAAAATATATTGATCTTCACCGGCTGTCCCTTGATAAGGTAAAGCGCCTCCGTGGTTACGATGTCGTCATGACTGTATTTGTCGTCCCAGATCAATCCGAGGTCGTTACTTTTCGTTTCGTCAATGTTCTTGTAATATCTTTTTCCGTAAACATTGTCCTTACCCGGGTAGCGGTAGATCCATCCAAACTGTTTGCCGGTAACTTCTACCTGCATGGCGTTCTTGGGCGCGTCGCCGGTGATGTTGTACCAGTAATATAATCCAAAGCCCACCAGTACGCAAAGTGCAATCGCAGGTACAGTGGTCCACAAAATTTCCCAGTTAGTATTATGCGGGTAGAAATAAGCTTTCCTCTTTTCAGAATACTGGTATTTGTAAGAGAACCAGAAAAGCAATATCTGCGTAATAAAGAAAACAACTCCGGTAACAGCTATGGTGATGAACATCATGGTGTCGATCTTTTCACCATGATCGGATGCCGACGGATAAGGCAGCAGGGTCTTATTGTAAAACAATTCGTGGCACCAGTATATCCCGATCAGGCCGAGTACCAGAAAAACCACCATCAGGAACGCATTTACCCTGTTGCTTTGCTCGAAGGATTTTTTTTCACCTTTAAGAACGGAAACATACTCACTGGCCTTTGCAATCTGAAAAGTGATCAGAAAGCCAAGACCCAGAATCGCCAATAATAAAATCGCTGTAGTTGACATGAGGATCAAAAATTTTTATACAACCAGGTTCTAGCCGTCAATTATAGGTTATGTATGGTGAATAATGCTCTCTTTAGTGAAGGGATGATTTTTTGCCACCAGCGGGTACTTGCTCATCACCCTTCCGGTCACCAGCATAATTATCCCAACAAAACCGAGAGCGATACCGAAATCGAACAGGTTCATGGCCACATGATCGGGTACCACGCTCGCAAACACCATCTGGTGAAAGTCGAGCCAGTGACCGAATAACATCAATACCGCCATCATCGTCATCGTGCCATAGTTCCTCTTCGAATTTCTTCTCATCAAAATTAGTAAAGGTGCAAGGAAATTGATGATGAACATCATCCAGAACTCAAATGAATAGGCTCCTTCTATCCTTGGTTTGAAATAAACGGTTTCTTCCGGAATATTCGCGTACCATATCAGCATGAATTGTGCAAACCACAGGTATGCCCAAAAGATAGAGAACGCAAATATCAGTTTACCGATATCATGAATATGCTCCCTGTTGGTATATTCGAGATAACCGTTATTCTTCATAAATACCACAAACAGCAGCAGCAGCGCAAGTCCGGATACCCAGGTGCTCGCAAATGTGTACCAACTGTACATGGTTGAATACCAATGCGCATCAATGCTCATTAACCAGAGCCAGGGCATGGTTGACATTACAGTAAGCGCGAACCAAACGATAAACAAAGACGCCCATACTGTTTCTTTCCATATGAATTTCTTTCCTGCCTCAACACTCAACGGTGCTTCATCGGTACTTCTCGAAAGGCTGCGCATCTTGTAGCCAAGCACTGCCCAAAGGCCAATCGTCAATACTGTCCAGATGGTGAAGTAGGTAACATTCAAAAACGGCTGCTTGCCGCTGAGGATCGGATCGGCTGCCACAGCCTCTGTATCTGTCCAATGATAAATATGTGACATGTGATGGCCGCCGAATACGATGGCAAGCAGGATAAGGAGTGTGATGAAACCGACTATCGGCAATGCTGCAGTTATCGCCTCGGCAACGCGCCTGAAAGCCAACTGCCAGCCTCCAAAAGCCAGGATGGTGGCGCAAATGAAAAACATACAGGCATTTATCGTCAAAAGAAAATAAACGCTGTTCTGCAACAGGCTTGCCCAGAACCTGGTCTTTTCATGCATGTCGCCGGTGCCATACATCAGGAATCCCACGATCAGGGCAAGCACGCCTACGCCGATCAAACCGTATGACCAGTTTTTATACCTGCCCGGGATCTCAAAATATTCTTTACTTGCCATCATCAATATTTTTCTTTTCTAAACCTTTTTACATTTTAGCTTTTGCCACCGCTGCCGTATCGGTTGACGTTGAATCACCACCTGTACCACCGCCCTTTCCGGCTTCTTTCGCTTTGATAAAGTGAACGATCATCCATCTTTGCTTTGTGCTCAGTTGCGGACCATAAGGCCCCATCTGGCCCTTGCCATAGGTGATCGAATAAAACATTTGTCCTTCCGGCATGGTGGTCACCACCGGATCGCTCACCAGGTTTCTCGGTGCAGCCGCAAACGGTCCGTTTCCTCCGTTATAGAGAGGACCGTTGCCATCTAATTTCTGGCCATGACAGATGCCGCAATTCACCAGGTACAACCTTTCGGCCTCTTTCATCTCTGCCGCTTTCAGCGCAGGCAAAGGATTGGGGATCTGTTTGGCCAGCACATAGTTAGTCGAGTCGCCAGCGGCATCCTTGGCCAGCGGGAAAGGAAGCAGTTCTCCTCTCTTGATGGTTCCCGGTACCGGCAGCCTGGTGTAGCGTATGCCGTGCGAATCAAGATTTGCTGTTGACGCATACGTTTCATATGCCCTGCTTGGGTTCATATCAGGCATGTAATTCCTTCTCTGCGTTTTGTGGTCCGAGCAGCCCCAGGCAACCACGCCAAGAATCAAAACTGATATGATCGATATTTTTTTCATCCCTTATTATTCTCTTTTTAGTGGGGGATACCGCGTTCAGTGCGTCCCTTCTAATAATATTTATTGTGCGGCGGTTCTCAGTTTCTGTTCCTTGTCGTACCGGCCGAGCCACCATCCTGTTTCTGCATGCTGCACGTTAATTTCAGTGGCGCCGATACTGGTCATGAAATCGCTCACCTCATTTTCATCGTTCTTTGAACAGTCGATCACCATTACAAACTTGTCGTCGGTGGACCTGAGGTGAAAGTGGTGCTTTCTCACAAAGGGTGCCAGTTGGCACAAGTAGCAGAAAGTGATCACCATTCCAATTGCCGAAAACAGTACCGTTAGCTCAAACATGATCGGTATCCAGGCGGGCAACGCAAAATGTGGCTTACCACCGATGTTCAGCGGCCAGTCGAGCGTAAAGATCCACGTCATAAAACCGAAGGCCACCGACGTACCCGTAATAGCGTACAAAAAGCCCGCCGTGTGAATGCTGGTGTCGCGAAGGCCCATCTCAGTGTCAAGTCCATGAATCGGGAAGGGCGTATAAACATCGTGCAGGCGGTAGCCCGACTTGCGTACGCGCTTCACCGCACTAAACAACGTATGTTCTTCTTCAAAGACACCGACAACAAATTTTTTTATAGACATTTCAACTCAATTGTTATTCAAAATGATCGTACTAGTGATGCTCGCCAACTGTTTCGAGGTACATCACATCAGAATCCTTTTTCTCGACAGTATCCATTTTCTCTTTGTAAACAGCGCCCGACTTCTTCAGTATGTGCTTGATTTCGGCAATGGCGATTACCGGGAAGAATTTGGAGAACAGGAAGTAAAGGGTAAAGAACAATCCAAACGTTCCCAGGTAAAATCCAATCTCGTAAATGGATGGCGAATAATAGGTGCTCCAGCTGCTGGGGAGATAATCGCGATAAATAGAGGTCACGATAATCACGAAGCGCTCGAACCACATGCCTATGTTCACGATCACCGACATGAAGAAGGTAACCGCTATGTTGCGTCTCATTTTCCTGAACCAGAAAACCTGCGGCGACAATACGTTACAGCTCATCATCAGGAAGTAACTCCACCCATAGGGGCTGAAGGGATTTGCACGGCTTTGCATGAAGGCCCATCCTTCGTATTGGTTTTGTGAGTACCAGGCCACGAACAATTCCGTGAGGTAAGCAATACCAACGATCGAGCCCGTCAGCACAATTACCTTGTTCATCACCTCGATATGTTCAAGTGTAATATATTCTTCGAGGCTCAGCACTTTTCTCGTCACGAGCAAAAGCGTCTGTACCATCGCAAAACCAGAGAAGATCGCCCCCGCAACGAAGTAAGGGGGGAAGATGGTGGTGTGCCATCCCGGAATAACGGAAGTGGCGAAGTCGAATGATACCACCGTGTGCACGGACAATACCAGCGGTGTACTCAGGCCCGCAAGAACCAGCGAGAGACTTTCATGCCGCTGCCAGTGTTTTGTTGACCCCGTCCATCCGAAAGAGACGATGCCGTACATGTATTTCCTCCATTTCAGCTTGGCGCGGTCACGAACCGTTGCCAGGTCGGGGATAAGCCCGGTGTACCAGAACAATAATGAAACGGTGAAGTAAGTAGAGATCGCGAACACGTCCCAAAGCAGCGGTGAGTTGAAGTTCACCCACAACGGGCCGCGCGTGTTGGGATAGGGAAGTACGAAGAAAGCCATCCACACCCTGCCCATGTGCCAGATCGGAAACTGACCGGCGCACATTACCGCAAAGATCGTCATCGCCTCTGCCGCACGGTTAACGCCTGTTCTCCAGCCCTGCCTGAACAGCAAAAGGATCGCGGAGATGAGCGTACCTGCGTGACCAATACCCACCCACCAAACGAAGTTGGTGATATCCCAACCCCAACCAACCGTCTTGTTCAGGTTCCATTGACCTATTCCATATCTCACTTCACGATAAACCGAGTACACTCCGAAAAGCAACAGGACAACGGCAACCAGGAAGCCGATCCACCACAACTTGCTTGGACGCGCTTCTATGGGTCGCACAATATCCTCTGTAACCTGGTGATAATCCTTATCACCATTGATGAGCGGCGCCCTTGCCTGTGATTCATATCTGATTAACGACATAATAAAAACTTTGTTCGTAACTCGTTTTACTTCTTTACAACTTAATTAGTGTGCGGCAGGTTCATGAGGAGTCACATTCTGCGCGCCCGGTTCGTGATCAACAACGTCGCCTGCTGTGGGTGAGTTCCGCACTTTGGCGAAGTAGGACACGCTGGGCAGTGTATGCAACTGCTCGAGTACAAAATATAACCTGTTCTTTCCCTGCTCACGCACCTTATTTACCATGCTTTCTTTACTATTTACATTTCCGAACACAATTGCGTTTGTGGGGCAGGCCTGTGCGCATGCCACACTTGCATCGCCTTCCTCCAGCGGCCTGTTTTCTCTTTTAGCCGTCAGCTTACCTTCCTGCTGGCGCTGTACGCAGAACGAACATTTCTCCATAACACCACGGCTGCGTACTGTTACGTCGGGGTTCAACACCATCCTCGTAAGATCATCGTTCATCATGAACACCGCTTCGTTCAGTGCTCCAACACCTTCCTTCAATTGGTTATCGTCAAAGCTGTCTGCTCCTGTATAGTCGGCCCAGTTAAATCTTCTTACTTTATAAGGGCAGTTGTTGGCGCAATACCTTGTACCGATACAACGGTTGTACACCATCATGTTTATTCCTTCGCTGCTATGGCTCGTTGCAGCAACAGGGCATACATTTTCGCACGGCGCGTTGTTGCAATGCTGGCAGAGCATCGGCTGGAATATGGTCTGAATCGAATCTGCATCATTGAGGTCGCCGGTGTAATACCTGTCGATCCTGATCCAATGCATATCGTGAAAACGAAGCACTTCATTTTTCCCCACTACGGGCACGTTGTTTTCAGCATTACAGGCCACCACGCAGGCGCCACAGCCGTAGCAGGCATTGAGGTCGATAGACATTCCCCACCTGGCGCCGGGCATGTCGTAAACCGGGTACAGCGTACCTCCCGCTTCAAAATTCTCGAGTCCGCCCCACGGTGCCATTTCTTTAACCCGTTCATCCAATATTTTGGTCGGATCTTTTTTCATTTCGTCGTAGGTGATCTCCTGGACCACATTGTGCCGTCCCTCGTAAGAATTATGCGTTTGGTTCTGAGCCACCTTGTAGTTGCCTTCCGCCTTTGTTACGGTAACAGCAGGAACGACCCTGTCTATTGTAGTACCATTATAAGTCGCAAAAGAGAAAACATTTTTACCTGCGTCGAGAACGGCACGGCCGATCTTCTTGGCAGTATCTTCCGGTTTGGCACTCATTCTTCCGTATCCCAATGCGATGGCAATCGTGTTTTCATTCATGCCGGGAATAATCAGCGCCGGAAGCGTTACTTCCTTATTGCCTACCTTAACGGTTACCCGCGGTTTTACCGGATGAACCTCATACTCATCTGCGCTCTTCTGGTTAGCAATATCTATATCCAAAACTTCGCGCCCAAACTTCACCGGCACCATTACATAATTGTCCCAAACGGCTTTAGTAATGGGATCGGGGAGCTCCTGCAGCCAGGGGTTGTTCGCATAGCGGCCGTCACCCATTGCCACATTCTCATATAAGATAAGTTCAGTTTCGCCACCTTTTGCCGGAGCCGCCAGTGTTGCCGATGCATTCTGGACGGCCGCTCCGTTAAATGCAGCCGTTGCCGGCGCAGCAGTGGTGGTGGCCACTATTCCGTTCTGCAATGTTTTCGCATAAGCTTCCGGACCACCTGTTCGGGATATCCAAAAATTTCTGAAATATGCTTCGTAAGTTGAAGGGTTTCCGCTCCATTTCAGCAGCGATTCCTGCGGCTGCCTTGTAGTGAACAGTGGAAAGATGGTAGGCTGCAAAAGACTTACATGTCCCGTATAGGCTTCTGCGTCGCCCCAGCTTTCGAGATAATGATGCACCGGAGCGCTGAATTTGCAAAGCTCCGCGGTTTCGTCGAGCTTATAGCTCATCGCCACCGATGTTTTCACTTTTTTGAGCGCGTCGGCAAAGCGTTTGGAATCGGGATAATTATATACAGGATTTACATCGTTGATAATAATGGCTCCTATCCTTCCTGCTTCCATGTCGGCAACAAGTGCGGCAAACTCGTTGTCGAGTCCCTGCCTTGTTTGCAGGTTGGCGCTCCAGTCAATTGTCTTTCCATTTGCGCCGATGGCTTCGTTGATGGCGTTGACAACGATCTGGACGTTTGGATTTGTGCTGCCCGATACAACGAGGGCTTCACCTCCTGCGGCTTTCAGCTCGGCGGCTGCTTTTTCGATCCCGGCCTTTAACTTAGGATTTGCCATCCCTGATGCGGTACCCGTATTGACTGCGTTCAAAAGTGCAGCAGCCACGGCGCCGGCTTCGGAGGGCTTATGCGTGAACCTGAGATCGGCGTTTGCGCCGGTCATGCTCAGCATGCTTTCGAACTGGTAGTGCTTGCTCAGCTCAGGTTGTTCTTTCGTTAATTTTCTTCGTGAGGCGTATGCTCCCTGGAAGGTGGTGGCATCGAGCCATGTGCCGAGGAAGTCTGCGGAGAGACCCACTACCACTTTTGCATTCTCGAAGCGATAGTAGGGAATGGCTCTTTTACCGTAAGTAGCTTCGTTCGCCAGCAACATGCTGCTGTACGAAACGGCATCGTACTGCACATGCCTTGAGCCGGGATATTTCGCTAAAAATTCATTGATAATTTGTTTGCCGCTGGGGGATGTTACCGTACCGGTGAGTAAAACAACGGTGCCGGCCGAACCCAATGCCTGCGTCACCTGGGTGTCGAGCTGCTGCCAGGAAACGGCGCTGCCGTTGGCCATCGGAAAACGCTGCCGCGCGGTGTCATAAAGATCGAGTACCGATGCCTGCACTTTTGCAGACGTGCCGCCTTTGGTGAACGGGTATAAAGTATTGCCTTCAATTTTTATTGGCCTGCCGTCCCTCACCTTCGCTACCACGGGAATCGATTCTCCCTCGGACACGAATGTGGTGGCATAGTAATCTGCAACGCCCGGAGTAAGGTTTTCCGGTTTATTCAGGTAAGGAATCGCTTTGTGAACAGGCGTTTCGCAGCTTGCTGCCAGTGCAGCGGCTGCGGTGCTGAAACCAACGAATTTCAAAAAGTCCCTCCTCGAAGCGCCCGAACTTTCGAGTTCTTTACCGGCATCCGGACCTACCTGTGGAAGATCTTCCCTGAACTCGTCAGCCGAAAGTTTGGCAAATTGCTCACTCTCATTGAATTCGGAAAAGTTCTGCCAATATTTTTTGTTCGCCATTTATATATTTTTTTGCCACAAACCCCTTAGGAGTTAGAAAACGTAATTAGCGGTTTTTAAAAGATCTGTTACGATGACAAGCTCGTTTAATAGTGACATTTCTGACATTCCGTTCCGCCGATATCATTAACGGTAACACTGTCTCTCTTACCACTCTTGATCTCATCGTGATATTTCTCGTAAATGCTGTAGAACTGGTTGCCTTTCTCTCCCGAGGCATCAACAAAATTCACTTTCGTTGTTCTGTGACAGTTGATGCACCATCCCATGCTGAGATCAGCAAATTGCTTCACCTGGTCCATCTTCTGAATTTCGCCATGGCAGGTTTGGCACTGCACCTGGCCGGCTACGGTGTGTTGCGAGTGATTGAAATAAACATGATCGGGGAGGTTGTGGATTTTCACCCACTCAACGGGTTTGCCCTCGCCTGTGTAACTTCTCGAGTTTGGATCCCATCCCGCGTATTGATACAATTTCTGAATTTCTGCCGTTCCGTCTACCTTCTTGCCATCCTCTGTGTAAATATCTTCTCCGGTGTACTCACTGATCGTCATGTGACAGTTCATACAGGTATTGATCGAAGGAATGTTTGCGTGCCTTCCCTCAAACGCTCCTCCATGACAATAAAGACAACTGATCTGGTTCTTTCCCGGGTGCACCTTATGCGAGAAGTATATCGGCTGGTCGGGTTGATAGTTGTCGTTACGCCCGAGGTTGATGGCTCCTTTAACAATGTAGAAGCCGCCCACCACAAATAAGATGAGCGTGACAATTGTGATGTAGCTTTTATTCCTGTAGAAAGGAATGGGTTCGTGAGAGGGAATATTTTCTTTGTCGTCGGCCAGCTTTTTCAGGTTGCTGTTCACCTGCAACATAACCAGCGCAACAACGGCAAGGATCAGCGTAAGGATACCATATAATATGGAGTTGTCGCTTTCATCCATTGTTGCTGCTGCCGGGCCGGCTCCTCCTTGCGGTGCGGCCGCTGCTGCCGCCGATGCTTTATTAATATGATCTATTACTGCATCGATCTCCTTTTCCGAAAGCTGGGGAAAAGCCGTCATCATCGCGCCGCCAAACTTCTGCTTCAGCCCCTGGGTGTACTCATTACTCTGCATGTACTTCGCAGGATTGTGTATCCATGCGTACAATTCTTTACGGTCGGCCCAGGGTCCTCTTGATTCGACACCGTGCAGCGCAGGACCGGTTAGATCCTTGGTGACCGAGTGACAGGAAGCGCAGTTACTTTGAAAGATTGCTGCCCCGTCCTGTGCTTGTGATCTATTAAAAGATGACACTAATAAGATGAGAAAAAGCGGGATGAGAGTCTTAACACCTCTTCGTTGGTCAATCATATCAGTTGAATCTGATTCAATTATGTGGAAAAATCTCCTGCAATTGGCTGCAAAAATAAGTCAGGATTTTAACATTATATCAACATGCCCAAAAATTTTTTAAGTCAATACTGGCTTGGGTTTCAAGGAATTCAATGAAAATATGCCAGTCCCGTTTGTTCAATTTGTCATGTAATTGTCAACTGCCCTCCAATCATTATTTCCATTAGTTTTGGCAATGACCAGGATTGCAATTTTTGCTTCGGGGGCCGGTTCGAATGCTGCAAATATCATTAAATACTTTCGTAATCATGAAACAACTGGTGTTGCACTGATCGTTTGCAACAGGCCCGGGGCGGGCGTTCTGTCGGTCGCTGTGAAAGAAAACGTACCCGTGCTGCTATTGGATAAAGAAAGATTTTTCCGGGGAGACGGCTATGTTACCGAGCTGAAGGCTCACAATATTGATTTTATCGTGCTCGCAGGCTTCCTGTGGAAACTGCCGGCTTCCCTCATATCGGCTTATCCCAATGGCATTATCAATATTCATCCGGCACTGCTGCCGCTTCATGGTGGGAAAGGAATGTTTGGCATGAAGGTTCATGAGAGTGTTTTGCATTCGGGTGACAAGGAAAGCGGTATCACCATTCATTATGTTGATGAGCATTACGACAATGGAGATGTTATATTCCAGGAAAAGTGTCCCGTTCTGCCAAACGATACACCCGAAATGCTGGCGGAAAGGATTCACCAGTTGGAATACCGGCATTTTCCACATGTAATAGACCAGGTAGTGAACCTGCAAAAGAGATTTTGATGCAGCTACGGCGCCAATCATATTACAAATTCGTTTTGCTGGCGCTTTGCGCCGTCCTCGCTTTCGCGGCCACCGCGCAGGTGAAGGTTTCGGGGAGAGTGTACGACATCTCCAGGTACCGGCCGCTCGAAGCGGTGAGCGTGATGACCTCCCGCGGCATGGGCGCGATCTCCGATTCGCTTGGGCGGTTTTCGATTATCGTTCCTGAAAATGATTCGATATGGTTCTCCTATCTTAATAAACCAACACCGAAATTCGCGGTGAACGGTATCCTCAACAAAGAGAATTTTGAAATATCGTTACACGTAACCTCCACCGACCTCAAAGAAGTGAAGATCACACCGCCTAACTATTACCGCGATTCTGTGCAAAACCGGCTCGACTATGCCAAGGCCTTCAATTTTCAAAAACCGGGCATCGGCAGCTCCATCAACACCGCCACCGGCGGCGTGGGACTCGACCTCGACGAGTTTATCAACATGTTCCAGTTTCAGCGAAACAAAAGAATGAATGCATTCAAGCAACAGTTGCTGAAAGATGAGCAGGAACGTTATGTAGACCACCGCTTCAGCCGCGCGCTCGTCATCAGGCTCACCGGACTGCATGGTGCGCCCCTCGATTCATTCATGAGAATATACCGGCCCACCGTCGAATTTGTTGCCACCACCACCGACTATGAGTTCCAGGATTATATTAAAAAATGTTACAGTCATTACCAGCAATACATGCGGCTACGCAGGCAACTGGAAGGCAAATAATCCTCTGCATATGGAGTATCTTTCATCCTCAATCATCGTGATATGAAAAGATCAGTGATCCTAGTTTTATTGATGGCGGTTTTTTGTTCCGACTCATCGGCGCAGGCACTTGCCGAAGTTGAGCCCGAAACGCAGCAATTTTCCCGTGAAAGATTATACCGCATTGATCATATGGTAAAAGAATATATCGATACCCGTAAAATGATAGGAGCCGGAGCATTGATCGCCAGGAACGGCAAAATAGTGTATTACCGTTCGTACGGCTGGGACGACCGCGAAAACAAAAAGCCGCTGAAAAGGAATGCCATCTTCCGCATCGCTTCACAAACGAAAGCCATCACCAGCGTGGCCGTGATGATGTTGTATGAAGAAGGTAAATTTTTGCTCGACGATCCCGTTTCGAAATATATCCATTCGTTCAAAAACCCGAGAGTACTCGACAAGTTCAATCCGGCAGACACTACCTACACCACAGTACCCGCGTCGAGAGAGGTTACCATCCGCGACCTCCTCACTCACACCTCCGGAATTGGCTATGCGCAAATCGGTTCGCCGGAATTTGTGGCGATCTATGCGAAAAATAATATCCGCTCTTTTTTCGGACAGGGCTCCACTTCGCTTGCGGAAGATGTGCAAAAGATCGGCTCGCTGCCGCTTGCACACAACCCGGGCGAAAAATTTACCTATGGATTGAACACCGATGTGCTGGGTTACCTGGTGGAAGTTGTATCCGGAATGTCGCTCTCCGATTTCATGAAAACCCGCATCTTCGATCCGCTGGGCATGAAGGATACCTACTTCTATGTGCCCCCGGCAAAACAAAGCCGCCTGGTCACCACTTACTATCCCGACTCAACGGGTAAGCTGGTGAAGTTGCCCCTCCAGTACGAAGACAACGGGCCGTTAAACATCGATTTCCCAAAAAGTACCGGCACCTATTATTCGGGCGGGGCCGGCCTGTGTTCGACGCTCCTTGATTATGCCACCTTCCTGCAGATGATTCTGAATGGCGGAATCTACAACGGCAAGCGATTGCTGTCGCCGCACACCGTTCGGATGATTTCGGTTAACCAGATTGGCGACCTCATGGAAGATGATAACAAGTTTGGTTTGGGCTTTGAAGTGCTTACGGAAGAAGGGGGTGCGAAGTTTCCGACGCCGCCCGGTACGTTAGGATGGGGAGGGATTTATTCGACATCCTACTGGGCCGATCCAAAGAACAAAGTGATTGGCTTATTTTTTAAACAGGTTTGGGACGATCCCGCATCCGATGCGGCTGCAAAGTTTAAAGTAATGACGTACGCGGCGTTAATGGAGTAGGCCGGCAAATGTCCATCCCGGCGCTTCGCGCCTCCCCCGCCAGCAGGGATATTGTCGCTTAATAATCCAGCAGCCGCTGCACCGCATCATCAAGCCGGGCCTTTGCTAAAAAATTATTCTCCAGCACCCCATTAAACGGCACCGGCGTATCCAGCGACGCACACCGCATTACCGGTGCATCAAGGTGATCAAAGCAATGCTCGCCTATCCACGCGGCAACTTCAGCACCAAAGCCGCCGGTAAGCGTATCCTCGTGCAACACCAAAACTTTCCCCGTGCGCAGCACCGCCCGCCGGATGGCCTCATGATCCAGCGGAAGCAATGTTCTCAAATCAAGAATGTCGAAAGAAATATCTGTATTCTTCGCTGCATATTCGACCGCCCAATGCACCCCGCTGCCATAGGTGATGATAGAAACATCTTCGCCTTCTTCAACAATTCTTGCCCTGCCGATCTCCGTTTCATAATATTCACCCGGCACGCGGTCGCTAACACCCCGGTACAGCGCCTTGTGTTCAAAGTACATCACCGGATTGGGATCATTGACTGCGGCGATGAGCAAGCCCTTCGCATCATGCGCGGAAGAAGGATACACCACTTTCAATCCCGGTACATGCGTGAACCACGCTTCATTGCTTTGCGAGTGAAATGGTCCCGCGCCAACACCCGCACCGGTGGGCATGCGTATGACAACATCAGCGTTCTGACCCCACCGGTAATGAATTTTAGCGAGGTTATTGACGATCTGCGTAAACCCGGCACTTACAAAATCAGCAAACTGCATTTCAACATCCGAT